>JAFSLX010000035.1 GCA_017448185.1 Bacteroidales bacterium | reverse complement strand
TTGTTGTACTGTGTTTTACTCACAACGTATTTAAAAACGACTGAACAACGGCAGGCGAAGGATGCAGCAGGCACAACTTCACGGCCCTGCCTGCAGGCAACTACACCGTGACCGTCGGCACCCCGCTCGGCCCCTACACAATGAGGATTCAGATTGTCAAGTAGTCGCAAACAAATCATTTGCATTATCCTGCAATTTGTTTTTTCTATATAAAAAAAACTTCGTATCTTTGCACTTTGTTGATGCTGTTGGGCATCGACGGAATGAAGTATTGAATGAATTGATTATAAGTTGTATATGACTAAAATAGATGTTCTGTTAGGACTGCAGTGGGGTGACGAGGGCAAGGGAAAGATTGTCGATGTGCTCACTCCCGACTATGATGTGGTGGCGCGTTTCCAGGGTGGCCCCAATGCGGGCCACACGCTCGAATTCAACGGCACGAAACATGTGTTGCATATTATCCCGTCGGGTATTTTCCACCGCGAGAAGATTAACCTGATTGGCAACGGTGTGCTTATCGAGCCTCGCATTTTCCGTCAGGAGATAGAGGCGCTGACTGAGAAGGGGGTCGATGCCACGCAGAACCTGTTTATTTCGAAGAAAGCTCACCTTATACTGCCGAGCCATCGCATGATGGATGCCGCCAACGAGCAGGCCAAAGGCAACGCCAAGATTGGCTCGACGCTGAAGGGCATCGGCCCGGCCTATACCGACAAGATTGCCCGCAACGGTTTGCGTGTGGGCGATACGCTGGCAGCCGATTTCCGTGAGCGTTACGATGCCTTGAAGCGTCTGCACCTGCAGCAGGCCAAGGCGTTGGGGTTCGATGTGAATGCTTTCCGCGTCGACGGCATGACCCTCGACGAGTACGAGCGGGTGTGGATGGAGTCGATCGAGACGCTGCGCCGCTTCCGCTATGTGAATAGCGAGTACTTTGTCAATCAGTGTCTGCGCGACAATAAGAAAGTCCTTGCCGAGGGCGCACAGGCCATGATGCTCGACATTGACTTCGGCACCTATCCGTTTGTCACTTCGAGCAACACAATCACCGCCGGTGTCTGCACCGGATTGGGAGTGGCTCCGAGCACGATTGGCCGTGTGATGGGCATTACGAAGGCCTACTGCACGCGTGTCGGTGCCGGTCCGTTCCCCACCCAGCTGGACGACGAGACGGGCCGCATGCTTTGTGAGCAGGGCCACGAGTACGGTGCCACCACTGGTCGTCCACGCCGCTGCGGCTGGATTGACCTTCCGGCACTTCGTTATGCCTGTATGATTAACGGTGTGACCGACCTCTTTGTCACCAAGCCCGACGTGATGAACAATTTCGAGACGGTCTGCATGTGCACTGGCTATGAGATTGACGGTCAGCTGACTGACGAGATCCCCTACGAGTACAACACCGCCGACATACGTCCGCAGTTCACACCATACAAGGGATGGATGTGCAGCCTCGAGGGCACCGCTTCGTACAATGCACTGCCCAAGGAACTGCTCGACTACCTGAAGGCTATCGAGCAGCAGACGGGTGTGAATATCAGGGCCGTATCGATTAGCCCCGACAGAAAAGATGTGCTGTTCAAACAATAAACGCAAGTTTTTTGCGTTATGAAATGCAATAAATGCCTTGTTTGGCGTACTGAAATAGAAACAAACATTTGACATGAGAAAGATAGTTTTAGTGCTGCTTGCCGTGTTGCCATTGATGGCCGGAGCACAAACCAAAATCAAAGAGACCGCCGTGCCGCGTTCCGTACTGCTGGCTTTGGAGAAGACCTATGAGTCGTACAAGGTGAAGACCTGGTATCAGGCTCCCGGTCAGTATATTGCCGAGCTGGTTATCGATGGTCAGAATGGCCGCAGCTACTTCACCGCAGGTGGCGATTGGCAGTATTCTTCGTTCCCTGTCAAGGAGGAGGAGTGCCCCACGTTGATGAACACCTATTTTGTCAACAATTACCCCGGCTATCGTATCAAGAGTATCGACTATATCGAGGAGATGAACGGCGACAACTACTATCGCATGACTATCATCAAGAAAGGTATAGCCGAGAATGATTGCGAGATGATTTTCGACACCCGTGGCAAGCTGATGAAGAGCAACGCCCCCGACCCCGATGCCGTGAAACGCGACTACTATACGCATAACAACCCGGACGCAACGGAGGAGAAGGTGAGCCGCGAGACCGGCACCGAGAACAGCCGTCAGCGCCATCGTCCTGCACCGAAGGTGGATGAGCCCAAAGTGGAGAAGTTCACCCCGTCGGAGGAGATTGCTGCCGACTTCAAGAAATCGGTGGGCAAGCGTGTCACCGCCGGCCCCGAATGGGTTGAGCGCAATGGCGAGTATGCAGTGGCTTACTACAGCAACGCCCAGAAGGTGAAGATGGAAGCTGTCTATAAGCTGTCGGACAACCAGCCTATCATGTCGGGCAAGACCCTTGTGAAAGACCGCTACAACAGCACTATCCTGAAATACCTGGCTCAGAAGTTCAACGGAGAGAAGTATAAAGTCGAGAAGATGGTAGTCTACGAGTACAACTCGAAATACCGCGACCCTGCTACCGGAAAGAAGCCCAAGCCCTTCACATACGTGGTTATCAGCCAGAAAATCAAGGGCACCAAGGATGTGAAATACACCCGCATGGAGTTTGACAGCCGCAACGAGTTTACCGG
Source organism: Bacteroidales bacterium (assembly GCA_017448185.1). GTDB lineage: Bacteria > Bacteroidota > Bacteroidia > Bacteroidales > P3 > Colimorpha. The sequence goes on along the minus strand of JAFSLX010000035.1, from coordinate 20,873 downwards.
CCTGCTTGCCCAGCCGCTCGACGAAAGGGATGTGCAATAAGGCTTGATACTTACAGATTTATATAATGATAGTCTTGTGGTGAGCCGTCTTGTTGACGAGCTTGCCACAGGACAAGCACGTCTGCACATCGACGGTATGACTGGTTCGATGCCTGCGGCCGTGGCGGCTGCGGTGGCCAACAGGATGCCGACATCGAGCATGCTGCTGATAGCCCCGTCGAAAGAGGATGCCTATTATTTGGCCAATGATCTCGAGGCATTGGAAACCAGGGTGATGCTTTTCCCTACCAGTTATCGCAAAGCCTATCATTGGTACGACGAGGAGCAGACCGAGAATGCCAACGTGGTGATGCGCGCCGAAGTGGTGAAAGAACTTGGCAGTGGCCGTCCGTTGACCGTGGTGAGCTATGCCGAGGCACTGAGCGAGAAAGTGGTGTCGGCTGGTACGCTGGGACGAAACACCTTGCGTTTGAGTCGAGGGATGAAGATGGAGATGGATGCGCTTATCGACCGTCTGCAGGAACTTGGCTTCGAGCGTGAAGACTTTGTGGTAGAGCCGGGCCAGTACGCTGTTCGCGGCGGTATTGTTGATGTCTATTCCTATGCTTCTGACCTCCCTGTCCGTGTTGAATTCTTTGATGAAGAGATTGACTCGCTGCGCACTTATGATGCAGTGACACAGTTGTCGGTCAAACAATTGGACCGCGCCGAGGTGGTGGCCAACCTCAGTCAGCACGACGGAGAGTCAACAAGTACGCGCGTATCGCTGCTGGAATATTTCTCATCGTCTGATGTGATGTGGACTTCGAGCCTGATGATGGTGGCCGAGCAGATGGAGAGCCTGATAGCCGAAACGCGTAAGGCCTACGAAGAGCGCAAAGCCGACAAGGCTCACCCCATTGTGGGTACCTTGCCTGAACCAGAACAGATGTCTTGTACGGCCAACGAGTTCCTGCATCATCTGTTGGATTTGAAGATTGTGGAATACGGCAACAGTCATTATTTCTCGCAGGCTGTCCGCATTGAGGTCCATAGTGAGCCGCAGCCGGTGCTGAACAAGCAGTTTAATCTGCTTATCAATAATCTTGCTGATTATTCCGAGCGTGGCTATCAGGTGCTGATAACCGTCAGCAACGACAGTCAGGAGAAGCGTTTGAAGAAAATAATCGATGAATCCGAAAATAAATCAGCGCTTAACTATCAACTGTCCACTATCAACCTGTCCCATGGCTTCATCGACCACGACACGCGCCTGCTATGCTATACCGACCATGAGATTTTCGAGCGATACCATAAATATACTGTCCGTGACCTTCGTGCCACCCACGAGGCATTGACGTTGAAGGAGTTGTTTGAGCTGAAGCCTGGCGACTATGTGACCCATATTGACTATGGTGTGGGGCGTTTCAGTGGCTTGGAAAAAGTGACCAATAACGGTAAAAGCCAGGAGCTAATACGTCTGATTTACAAGAATAACGATGTTCTGTACATCAGCATTCACGGTCTGCACAAAATAAGTCGCTATGTGGGCCGCGAGGGCGAAGCTCCGCAACTCAACCGCTTAGGTTCGAACACTTGGCAGGTGTTGAAGCAGAAAACCAAGCGGCAGGTTAAAGACATTGCCAAGGATCTTATTGCCCTTTATGCCAAACGCAAGGCTTCGGCAGGATTTGCCTTTAGCGAAGACTGCTCGTTGCAGGAGCAGCTCGAGGCTTCGTTCCAATATGAAGATACGCCTGACCAGCTGAAAGCTTCGGTGGCCGTGAAGCACGACATGGAAGACCGTGCACCGATGGACCGTCTGGTTTGTGGCGACGTGGGATTCGGCAAGACAGAGGTGGCTATTCGTGCAGCCTTCAAGGCCTGCTGTGATTCTAAGCAGGTGGCTGTTCTTGTGCCTAATACCATACTTGCTTTTCAACACTACAACACCTTCAGCGAACGCTTGAAGGACATGCCTGTCCGTGTCGATTACCTTAATCGTTTTCGCACCACCAAAGAGAAAAACCAAATATACCAAGATGTTGAAAACGGCAAGATAGACATCCTCATAGGCACTCATGCCATCACCAACAAGAACCTGAAATTCAAAGATCTCGGCTTGCTTATTATCGACGAGGAGCAGAAGTTCGGTGTCAGTGTCAAAGAAAAACTGAAACAAATGAAGGTTGGAGTCGACTGTTTGACCCTGACGGCTACCCCTATACCGCGCACCCTGCAGTTCTCTTTGATGGGTGCCCGCGACTTGAGCGTCATACAGACACCGCCGCCTAACCGTCAGCCCATCGAAACTGAGCTATCTGACTTCAACGAGGAACTTATCCGCGATGCCATCAGTTATGAGATGAGCCGTGGCGGGCAGACCTTCTTTATAAGCAACCGCGTCGAGAACCTGCCCGAGATGGCCGGCCTTGTCCAGCGTTTGGTGCCCGATGCTCGTGTGGCAATGGCTCATGGCCGCATGGATGGCAAGGATGCAGAGGAGACGCTGATGCGTTTCCTCGAAGGTGAAATCGACGTGCTGGTTGCTACCAGTATCGTTGAGAATGGCTTGGATATCCCCAATGCCAATACGATGATTATCAATAATGCGCAGCAGTTCGGCCTCAGCGACCTGCATCAGATGCGCGGACGCGTGGGTCGCTCCAACCGCAAGGCATTCTGTTACCTGCTCATCCCCTCGTACCTTTCGCTTACCCCCGATGCTCAGAAACGCCTCAAAGCCATCGAGGAGTTCTCCAACATCGGTTCCGGTTTCAACATCGCCATGCGAGACCTCGATATCCGTGGTGCTGGCAACATTCTCGGTGCCGAGCAGTCGGGTTTCATCAGCGAGATCGGCTACGACATGTACCACAAGATACTGAACGAGGCCATCGAGGAACTGAAGGAAACCGACTTCCGCGACCTCTTTGCCGAAGAGGCTGCAGAACGCAAGGAATATGTGCGTGAATGCACTATCGAGACCGACCTTGAGGTGCTGCTGCCCGACGACTATGTGACCAACATCAGCGAACGCCTGCTGCTTTACAAGGAACTCAATGACCTCACTACCGAGGAGGAGCTCGCCGCCTACCGCACTCGTCTCGAGGACCGTTTCGGTCCTGTGCCGCCAGCTACCGACGAGCTTATCCGCACCATCACCCTGCGCCGCATGGCCAAGGAATTCGGTATCGAGCGCATCGTGTTGAAGAATGGCCGTATGTCGTGCCAGCTGGTCAGCAACCAGCAGAGTCCTTTCTACCAAAGCGACAACTTCATGCATCTTATCCGTTTTGCACAGACCAACGCTCGAAGTGCCCACATGAAGGAAACGCCCGACCGACTGAGCCTTTCATGCGACCGGGTCGACAGCATCGGCCAGGCCATCGACATCCTCCGCCAGCTTACCGAGGCATAAAAAAAACGGCATCCCATTTGGGGTGCCGTTTCCCACAATGAAAAAAAGTATTATTTTAAAACAAGTTTCCTTACCGAAACACCCTCGTCTGTTGCCACCCTTACGAAGTAGGCTCCGCGGGCGAAGTGGCTAACATCGATGGTCGTGCTGCTGTCGGTTGTCCGGTGTACCGTCCGACCCGAAACATCGACGATGCTAATCTCCACCGGACTTTCGCCTTCAGCGATGGCAATAGTGACCGTTGTCGTTGCTGGATTTGGGTGAATCTTGATTCCTGACATTGAACCTTCAACATTCTCGATACCGACGGCTTGCGACACGCGCATGTGGTTGAGTGTCCAGTCGCCGAAACTTCCGTCGGGACACAGGCGGCGTACGCCGAAATAGAGCGTGTCGTCGGGGTGGAAGTAGGTCAGCACGTTACAGGTCGTGTCGTTGGTCGGTATTCCATCGTCGGCATAGTCCCATGCACCCCAGGCGGCGTGGTACTGGTAGGCCGTTCCTGCCGAGGTCCACGTGAACACCACATGGTCGTTCTCATCTTCGACGGCTGAAAGTATCGTTACCGGTGTGCAGACATCCAGGCTGCCGTCATCCACTCCAATCTCCACATTGTCAATGTATATGGTCACATCGTTCTTCGCACGGAATACTACATAGTGCATCCCTGCGGGCAGACGGTAGCCTGCTGGCATCCATGTCGGGTTCCAGTCCATGATGTCGTTGATTGTATCGAGCCATACAATTGAGTCCACATTCTTCGCATTGGCGCAGCCCACATACAGCTCTCGGTCACGGTTGTAGCGCTCCATGGCCGAGAAGATGAACTTCACCGTCAGCGGGTCGTTGCTCTCGAAGCGCGGCGAGAAGTAGTGGTAGCCCTGCCGCCAGACAACATCCATGCGGCGGACGGTTGCATGGTCGGCGCTGTCGGCAGCGAAGAGGGTCACACCGTTGGCCACCTGCCAGCAGGGGGCCCCAGCCTCGAAGTCCTCCGTCAGCGGTGCAGCGGCCGTGATGGTCTGCATTTCGCACTCCGTCTGAGCGCTGATGGGCAGCACCCAGTCGGCCGGCGACGAGCACACCGGCCGCACCGTGAAGGTGTAGTATGTGTTGGCATCCAAGCCTGTAATTGTGAAGGGGTGTGAGGTGATAGTGATTAGAGGATTGTTGGTAAGCAGTTCGGTACCCTCATTAATGTTCAGCTGCCACGACTGTGCGTTCATCGCTGCATCGGTCCAGTCGATGGTCAGGCTGCCGTCCCTTGCGTCCACTACCCGCAGCGCCGTCACCGGACGGCACGGGGCCTCATAGTCCACCGTCAGGTTGTCCACCAGGAAATAGGTGAAATCCTCGTCGACCCTCAGCCCGATGGTTCTCGAGCTGCCCGCGTAGTCGGCGAAATAGGTGATATAGTGTCCGGCAACCCCGAAGGTGTCAATGCCCGCAAAGCCCGTGTCTTCCACCACGCCCACAATCAGGTTGCCGCCGAGGTGCGAAAGGTAGGCATCCCTCAGGTCGAACTCCATCTGCAGCAGGTGCAGCTCCTCGTCCACCTCGGGCAGCTTCACCAATCCCGCGTGCTGCAGGTACAGCACACCGTTGCCGTTGTCCTCACGTTCGATATGCGGCACACGCGTGCGGAATGCTGGGTCGTCGTACTTGCCGCTCCAGCAGGTCGGCAGCACCCCGTCGCCGTCGAAATCTTCCGTCAGCGGCAGCGCATACGGGTCGCATTCCGTAGTGAACTCCGCCTCGATTGCACGCAGCATCGTGCTGTCGGCACAGATGGCGCTTACCCTGAGCAGATAGCGTGTGTTGCCCGCAAGGCCCGTCAGCGTCGCCGATGTATTGGTGGAGAGTAAAGAGAGGAAAGCGGAGAGCGACGAGTCGGCCGGACGGTACTCGACAAGGTAGTTCAGCGTGCTGTCGCTGTTCTCCCAGTTGATGCTTGCCGTACGGTTCGTCACGCTGTCAATCGTCAGGTTGTACGGGTGTGCGCAGGCTCCGATAAAATCAATCGTCAGGTCGTCGATGGCTGTCCATCGTGACGAGCCGAGCACAATCCGCGTGCCCGTGCCCGCATAGGCACCAAGACTTATCGTATAGTTGCGCCACACCTGGTCGTCGAGGTCGATTACCGCCACCGTGTCGAACATGCTCCGGTTCGAATCCTGTGCCACGCCGACGATAAGGTCCGAGCTGCCGCCCGAATTCAGCACACGCGCCCGCAGGCTCACCTCCAGCACATTCAGCACCGTGTCCACATCCTGTAGCACCACATAGCTGTTATACTGCGCAAAGGCCAGATAGCGGTTCCCCTCGCTGTCCCAGTCGTAGATGCGCGGTATGCCCACCTGCTCCCAGCATGGCATCGTCGGCAGGTTGTTCATCAGGTTGTCGGGATTCTGCAGGTGGCTGAAATCCTCGCTGTAGGGTATATGTATCGGTGCGTCGCACAGCGTTCCGGCCAGCATCCACGCCGCCTCGCTCAGTTCGCCGTCCGGGCACACCGAGCGCACCTCCACGCGGTAGGCCGCGCCCGAAAGCAAGCCGCCCACCGTGCAGAACGTATCTACCGTGCGCAGCACTTCGCTGCCGTCCAAGCTCACCGAGAAGAGGTTGGCACCGCCACCGTTCCAACTTAGCGTCAGTGCGTTGGTCGTCGTGCTGTCCAACGTCAGCGCTGTCGGCACCGGCGCACACACCTTGTGCAGCTCCACATTGTCCACCGCCGCCGCAGGCGCATGGTGCACCGTCGAATCGTTCACCCACACGAAGCAGAGCTTGTACATGCCCGCCTCGTCGAGGCTGAAACCGTAGTCGTAGTGCTGCCAGTCGGCCCGCAACGCCAGCTCCGTCCAGTTCATCAGGTTCGTGATTGTCGCGCTCACCAGGTTGATCCAGTCCGGCGGCTGGTTGTTGACAAATTGGCGTGCCGAAATGTTGCCCGGAATCGAGTCGGCCGCCAGCCTGTTGCTGTCCGGAATGAGGAATACGCGCATATAGTCGTAGTTGTATTCCCCTTCGGCCCGCCAGTCGAAGCTGATGCTGTACTCGCCTGCGGCCAGCTGCAGCGGTCGCCACGCCCACGAGCAGCTCGCCTTCACCGCGTAGTCGTTCGTCGCCCCGCTGTCGGCCGTGATATACAGCGAGTACTGCCCCTCGGCCGCCGCTGCGGTGCCTATTGTCCACGCGCTGTGGCCGTTGGCCAGCGTCCATGCGCGGTCGTCCCCCGGCTCGAACCCCGTCGAGTAGGGCGTTGTCGGTGCCTGGGCCCGCAGGCATGCAAGGCTCAGCAACATCGCTGCAAAAAGAACCGTTCTTTTCATAATGTTATATTTTTAGAATTTGAAATAATGTTTTCGCTATATAGACGCATCAACCTCCCTATTTGTTGTCTCCCTCTCCGAAAAAACATCCTCCGTTCTCCGCTCCCCTTTCACCTTATAAGACGGCCAACCTCACAAAAATTGCTCACATTTTAACATTTTTTACTGCAACTTCACCCTTCGATGTCCACTCATTGTTCAGTTGTTGTTCAGTCGTTGTTCAGTGTTTGACTGAACAACGACTGAACAACGACTGAACAACGACTGAACATTGGCCGAGCATCGGACGGTGGAAGGAAGCCCCGACGGGGCAATTAGGCCGTAGGTGTTTTCTTTTCATGGAATTGGCAGAACGGCGACCGTAAGTCGTTGCCGAGGAGAGCGGCGAGCTGAAGGTGTACCCCAATCGGGCGCACGGGGTGCTGACGGTTGATTTGAGCGAGGTGAACGATGCCGTTGCGGAGCTGACGCTGGGCGAGGGCGGCGGCCGCGAGGTGCTGAGGCTGAAGGCGGAGCGTCGGCTGACGAAGGTGGAGGTGGGGGCGTTGCCTGCGGGACATTACCTGTTGCAGGCGGCATCGCCCGGCAAGGTGTACCGTCGCCGTGTGGCGGTGGAGAGGTGAAAGGTGAGCAGCGGGACAATATTTAGTTGCAAGGTGCGTTATTGATAAAAAAAACAGAGGAAGATGAATGCAACGATATTGTGGGCGGACGATGAGATTGACTTGTTGAAGCCGCATGTACTTTTTTTGGAGGAGAAAGGATATAAGGTAATTCCTGTACAGTCGGGGCGCGATGCGCTGGACGAGCTGGAGCAGGATGTGCCTGATATTGTGTTTCTGGACGAGCAGATGCCTGGTCTGTCGGGATTGGACACGCTTTCGATGATTAAGGAACGCTGGCCGCAGCTGCCGGTGGTGATGATTACAAAGAGCGAGGAGGAGCATATCATGGAGGATGCGCTGGGTGGAAAAATCAGCGACTACCTGATTAAACCGGTGAACCCGAACCAGATACTGCTGACGGTGAAGAAGCACACGGAGATGAAGCGATTGCAGAGCGAGAAGTCGACGCAGAGCTACCAGCAGCGTTTCCGCGAGATTGGTATGCAGCTGAGCGGGCGGATGGATTGGAGCGAGTGGGAGGAGATGTACCGCAGGCTGGTGTATTGGGAACTGGAACTGTCGAATACGGAAGATGAGAATATCCATGATATTTTCCTTTCGCAGAAGGAGGAGGCGAACCGCCAGTTTTGTCGCTACTATGAGGAAAACTATGTCGGCTGGCTGGCGGGGGCGAGCGATAAACCAACGCTGTCGCCGACGGTGCTGAACGAGCGGCTGTTCCCACTGTTGAAGGAGGAGCGGCCGACGTTCCTGATTGTGATTGACAATTTCCGCTACGACCAGTGGAAGTTTGTGCAGCCGACGGTAGAGCAGCTTTTCAAGACTGAGCGCGACGATTTGTTCTTCTCAATTCTGCCGACGACGACGCAGTTTGCGCGCAATGCGATGTTTGCAGGACTGATGCCGAGCGAGATAGAAAGGAAGTATCCGCAGTATTGGGTGAACGAGGACGAGGAGGGATGGAAGAACCAATATGAGCACGAGTTGCTGGACGAGAACCTGCGTCGCCATGGGCTGAATATCAAGCATACGTACAGTAAGGTGCTGAATGCGCAGTATGGAAAGAAACTGGTGGATCGGCTGCCCGAAATGATGCACAACAGGCTGAATGTGATCGTGTACAATTTTATCGATATGCTGTCGCATGCGCGAACCGAGAGCGACATTGTGCGCGAACTGGCTGACGACGAGAAGGCGTACCGTAGTCTGACACTGTCGTGGTTGGAGCATTCGCCGCTGATAGAGATTATGAAGGCGTTGTCGGAGAGTGATGTGAATGTGGTGATTACAACTGACCACGGTTCGGTGAAAATAGATCGTCCGGTGAAGGTGCGGGGAGACCGCGACATCAGTGTGAACCTGCGCTACAAACAGGGGCGCTTGCTGGACTACAATGCGAAAGATGTGTTCGAGGTGAAGGATCCGGCAAAGATATTCCTGCCGCGCCGTCATGTGACATCGCCGTATATTTTCTGCCATGAGAATGATTTCTTCGCCTACCCGAATAATTACAACGAGTATGTGAAGTACTATATGAATACGTTCCAGCACGGCGGCATTTCGATGGAGGAGGTTATGATACCGTATATCACGTTGAGGTCGAAATGAGAAGAGGTTGCTTTTTTGCGGTCTGGGTGATGGCTTTCACCTTTCAGCTTGCCCCGTTCGTGCTGCAGGCGCAGGATACGATGGTGTGGGAAGGCTGTTCTCGCGACAGCAGCTATTATGCGAGGTTGCAGGTGACGGTGTTCAAGGAGCATGGTCAGTATGAGTCGGAGGCGGTGCTGTACGACGCGGAGAAGCATGTGTTGTGGCGGCATGCGTATGCTGTGGGGACGCTTGAGGACCTGTGGGTTACAGACAGCGGGACGATAGTGACGGTGGGCTGTGATCCGGAGCACGATGGGAGGCAGGTGACGGTGAATGAGATAGGTCAGTATGTGGCCCGGACGTATACGATGGAGGTAGAGGGACCGCAGTTTGATTCGCTGGAGGTTGTGAGCATGAAAGATGGATGCGCAGTGGTGAAGGCGACGTTGGAGGATACGCTGAGGTGTGTGGCGGCGGTGGATACAGTGGGGAATGTACACTGGATGCGCAGACTGGCTGAGAATGAATACTATGTTTTCCACGACGGGATGACGCTGGTGATTGTGAGGGAGGAAGGCAGCAGTTTGGATCGCCTGCTGAATCGCAGACGCTGGGTAATGTATGCAGTTGATAACGAAGGAAACGAAGAACGGACGGAGGTGATGAAGCCGACAAGGTATGAACTGGACGCGGTTGAGGATCTGGGAGAGGGGAGACTGCAGCTGGAATGGAGACGAGGCAATCGCGTGAGGACTACAATTCTGGAAACGAGATGAATATAGAAATAAAAGGCGCACGCGCCAATAACCTGAAGAATATCGATGTTACGATACCTCGCAACAAGTTGGTGGTTATTACCGGATTGAGCGGGAGTGGAAAGTCGTCGATAGCCTTTGATACGCTTTTTGCCGAAGGTCAGCGTAGGTATGTGGAGAGTATGAGCTCGTATGCGCGTCAGTTTCTGGGGCGAATGTCGAAGCCGGACGTAGATTATATCCACGGTTTGTCGCCGGCAGTGGCGATAGAGCAGAAGGTGAATACAAGCAATCCGCGTTCGACAGTGGGTACGCAGACTGAGGTGTATGAATACCTGAAGTTGCTGTTTGCCAGGATTGGCCGGACTTTCTCACCGGTGTCGGGCGTGGAGGTGAAACGCCATTCGGTAAGCGATGTGGTGGATTATATATTAGGAGTGCAAGGTGTGCAGGAGAAAGGGGAGAGGGTAATGATTCTGGCTCCGCTGGAAGATAGTAAGGAAAGACCTTTGGTATCGCAGCTCGGCATTTTGCATCAGGAGGGCTACCAAAGGGTGATGGTGAAAGGCACGGTGGTCCGCATTGAGGATGCCGAGGGAATAGCGCTTGAGGGCGACGTGTATCTGGTGATTGACCGTGTCGAATTGCGCCCTGATGATGACGGTCAGCCTGCCCGCATAGCCGAGAGTGTGCAAAGCGCTTTTTTCGAAGGACGCGGCACCTGCACGATTTGTTTTACCTCCCAGAGTTCACAACTTATATCTTTTTCCAACCGCTTTGAGGCCGACGGTATCACGTTTGAGAAACCCAATCCTAACTTTTTTTCGTTCAACAACCCCTATGGCGCTTGTCCTACTTGTCAAGGGTACGGGAGCGTGATAGGCATTGACGAGAATATGGTGGTGCCGAACAAGAGTCGTTCGATTTATGAGAATGCGATTGTTTGTTGGAACGGTGATAAGATGCAGGAGTGGAAGCGCGATTTCATACGTCATGCGGCGGTGATTGACTTCCCGATACACAAGCCTTATTTTGAACTGACTCATGAGCAGAAGGATATCCTATGGCATGGTGATGGAGTGTGGCAGGGAATTGATGGCTTCTTCCAATGGGTAGAAAGCCAAAGCTACAAGATACAATACCGAGTGATGCTGGCTCGCTACAGGGGCCGGACGGTGTGTCCCGATTGCCACGGACACCGATTAAGGAAGGATGCCGATTTCGTGAAGGTAGGAGGGGTGAGTATCAGTCAGTTGGCTGATATGCCGGTGGCCGAGTTGGCCGCATGGATGGAGGCGTTGGATGCGAAGTTGACCGACACCGAACTGAAAACTACCGAGCGAATCCGCACCGAATTGCGCAACCGAATAGGCTACTTGGTGGAAGTGGGATTGGGCTACTTGACATTGAGCCGTATGAGCAACAGTTTGAGTGGCGGTGAGAGCCAGCGTATCAACTTGGCTACCTCGTTGGGCAGTTCGCTGGTGGGGTCGATGTATATTCTTGACGAGCCATCGATAGGACTTCACAGCCGCGATACGGACCGATTGATACATGTGTTGAGGCAGTTGCGCGATTTGGGCAACACTGTTATTGTGGTGGAGCACGACGAGGATATTATCCGTGCAGCCGACTACCTGATTGATGTAGGCCCTGAGGCTGGCCGATTGGGAGGCGAGATTGTTTTCTCGGGCGAACCTGGCGATCTGCCAAAAGCCGAGCGTTCGTTGACGGCCGACTATCTGCTTGGCCGCAGGGCGATTCCTGTGCCGAAACTGCGTCGTCCTTGGCGCGACCGAATATCGATTCACGGGGCCTATTGCAACAACCTGAAGCAGGTCGATGTGGATATACCGCTGGGTGTGCTTACGGTGGTCACAGGTGTGTCTGGTTCGGGAAAGACAAGTTTGGTCAAAAGAGTGCTCTATGACGTGTTGCAACACAGATTTGAGGGTAATCCCGAATATGTTGGTTCGAGCATGTCGGTGGATGGAGACATCAACAGGATTGCAGCAGTTGAACTGGTGGACCAGAATCCGATAGGACGTTCGTCGCGTAGCAATCCTGCCACTTATATGAAGGTGTTTGACGAGGTTCGTGCACTATATGCACAGCAACCGTTGGCAAAGGCACGTGGCTATAAGGCTGGATTCTTTTCGTTCAATGTAGAAGGAGGACGTTGCGAAGCTTGTCAGGGTGAGGGTTATGTAGCTGTCAGCATGCAGTTTATGTCCGATGTTCATTTGCTATGTGACGAATGCCACGGTACACGATACAAGGATGAGGCGCTCGATGTACTTTACAAGGGCAAAACCATCAGTGATGTGCTTGATATGACAGTTGACCAGGCGCTTGGTTTCTTTGATTCGGATGAGACCCGTTCTGTTTACCAGCGTCTTAAACCACTGCAAGATGTAGGGTTGGGTTACTTGATGCTGGGTCAGTCGTCCAGTTCACTCAGCGGTGGCGAATGCCAGCGTATAAAATTGGCATCCTATCTGGTGCGAGGCGATGCCGAACGTCCAATGCTTTTTATTTTCGACGAACCGTCAACGGGTCTGCATTTCCATGATATACAGAAGCTGCTGGCCGCTTTCGACCGGTTGATTGAGCGTGGACACAGTATTGTTGTGATAGAGCACCATCACGATATTATCAAGGTGGCTGACTGGGTGATAGACATGGGACCTGAGGGAGGTGAGGAAGGTGGTAATGTGGTTTTCGCCGGCACACCTGAAAAATTGCTAAAATGTAAAGAATCATATACGGCAAAATACCTTAAATTAAAGTAGGAAATGAAAAAACAGGACAATACAAAGAGTATCAGACAAGCGGCATCCATAGGTTTGTGGGGGTCGGTGGCGGCAGTTATCGTGGCCTCGCTGTTCTATTATGTAAGCCCTTATCGATTTTATCCTTCGGCACATACATCGCAATGGATGCTTGTAGCCGGAAGTGTGCTGGCTGTATTGGCTGTCAGCATGTCGCTGTTAGTCATTCGTCGGCAGATACCTCAACTGCGTCAGGCTGATAGCATTGATCTGAAACTTGAAGGATATGCGTCGCATGTAAGGTCGCTCTATTACACGCTGTTTGCGGTCGTTGTTATTCTTTGCCTTTTTATGGTGCTTTCGGCCCGCAACGTATTGTTGATGTTGGCCATCGTGACTGTGCTGATGCTTTTTCTTGCCTATCCCAATATGTATAAAATGAAGGCGGACTTGGGATTGACCGACGATGAGATGCGGTCTCTGTTTGGCGACAAATATATTGCAAATGGAGACAATGCGGCAGAATGACACAATAGTGGCCATTTCCACACCTCCGGGAGTGGGTGGCATTGCGGTGTTGAGATTAAGCGGCCCCGATGCATTGCAGATGGCTTTGAATCATCTCTCGGTCGATCGGTTGGAACCGCGCAGGGCCACCTACTGCCGCATTGGTAACCTTGATGATGGTATCGCCATTTATTATGTAGCTCCAAACTGCTATACAGGTGAACCAACAGTGGAACTGTCGTGTCACGGGTCGCTATATGTGCAACAGGCGCTGTTGCAGCTGTTTGTCGATGGTGGCGCACGGTTGGCAACAGCGGGTGAATTCACCTTGAGGGCTTTTCTCAATGGACGTATCGACCTGTCGCAAGCAGAGGCTGTTGCAGATCTTATCGATGCTGTTACCCCTGTTCAACATCGGCTGGCCGTGAGTCAACTGCGTGGGGGCTATGCCAAAGAATTGGAGACTATGCGGCGGCAATTGGTTGAGTTGACTTCGCTGCTTGAATTGGAACTGGATTTCAGTCAGGAGGATGTCGAGTTTGCAGACCGGCACGAACTTCGTCAGTTGCTCTCGCGTCTTATGTCCCACATCACTCGTCTTCTTGACTCTTTCCGAATGGGTAATGCCTTGAAGAGGGGGATTCCTGTGGCTATCGTTGGCAGGCCGAATGTAGGCAAGTCGTCGTTGCTCAATGCTTTGGTTGGCGATGACCGTGCTATCGTAAGCGATGTGCCGGGTACAACACGTGACACAATTGAGGAAACCTTTACTGTCGACGGAATCACTTTCCGCTTCATCGATACGGCTGGAATTCGTCAGAGCGATGATTTGGTAGAGAATATGGGTATTGAACGAGCCAAACAGGCGGCTCGTACGGCCGATATTGTACTATATGTGCATGATGTCACACGTCCAATGTCCGAGTCTGAAGGTGATTTGAACAACCTGTGCGGAGTTTTGCAGGGTAAGAAACTGCTATTGGTGTGTAATAAGACGGACCTGCAAACTCGTGGAATGGCAATGAATGATAATATGGTTGCTGTCTCGGCGAAGCTGGGGAGGGGAGTGGGTGATTTAAAACAGGCAATGCTCGATATTGTGAGGCATGACATGAAGGAGGACGAGCGTGTGATGCTGACCAATGTGCGCCATTATGAAGCGTTACAGCGGGTAGGCGAATCTTTACGACATGTCGACGAAGGTATGATGGCCGGGCTCCCAGCTGATTTAGTGGCTGTTGACCTTCGCGAAGCGCTGTATCACCTTGGCACTATCACAGGACAAGTGACATCGGAAGATGTTCTTTCGTCAATTTTCAGCCGTTTTTGCGTGGGGAAATAAAAATATAATAAAAAAAACAATTCGACGTTATCAACTAATATGATTAAACAGAGATTTATGAGAAGAATCTTGATACTGATTGCAATGTTGGCCTCGATGGGATTTGCGGAAGCCAAGCCTACCTATAAAATCACTCTCCAGATTGAAGGTGCTACTGATTCGGTGGTTTATATTGGTTACTATCGTGGTCAAAATCGCTACATCTGTGATACCGCATTCAATAACGGTAAAGGAAAGTTTGTTTTCGAAGGTAAACGTGAGTTGGAACCTGGCATGTATTTCTTTACAAATGACAGAGATCGTCTGGTTGAGTTTGTTGTTTATCACGAGAAACTCAATTTCAAATTCAAGACAGACGAGCACAATTGGAACCTTAATATGACAGTTAAGGGATCGCACCAGAATGAAGTGCTTTACAACTACCAACGTGCCTCCTATCGTCTTTATACAGAAACAGAAGAGGCTCGCCGCAATCTTGATTCGGCTGCTTTTGTTGCATTTCAGCATAAACAGCGTCTGCGTCTCGACAGTGTGCAGTACGATATTCTCGAGCGTTATCCCGAGTCCATGATTGCCAAAATGATGGCTGCCACCAAAGATATCGATGTCCCCACGGTCGATTCCGACGGCAATACGCTCACTCCACGTCAGCGTTATGAATATGTATTGGCTCATTATTTTGACAATATGCCGCTCGACGACGATTTCCTCGTTCGCACCCCCAAGACGGTATTTTACCAACGTGTGATGGATTATGTTGATAAAACCATGCATGGTCTTCCTCCCGCTATGATTTGTCCCTTGCTCGATTCTTTGATCGACCGTTCCGAACCAGCTCCCGAAGTGTTCAAGTGGTTGGTTATGACTTTGACCGAGAAATATCTTCAGAGTAATATCATGGTTTATGACGAGGTGTATGTGCACCTTGTGCAACGCTATTTTGCCACAGGTAAGATGCCTTGGCTACCGCCTTCAGCTATCGACAAAGAGGTAGAGCGTGCCAACAAGTGGGAGCGCCTGTTGGTAGGTCGTGTTGCGCCCGAACTTATTTTATTCGACACGCTGCAGCATCCCCATTCTCTCTACCGCATGTCTGGAGACTTTACTTTGCTCATCTTCTGGAGTCCTACCTGTGGCCATTGTCGCGAAATAATTCCAGCACTTTACAACGAATTCGAAAAGGTGGCCGACTCGCTAAATATGTCTGCCTTCGCCATCTTGACAGAACCTGACGACCATACTGTGGTGAAATGGAAGAAATTTCTTGCCGACCACGGTATGACCGACCCACGCTGGGTCAACCTCAATGGTGGCGAGGCTAACGTCGACTGGCGTGAGGTGTACGATGTTACCACCACGCCCCAGGTTTACCTAATTGATAACCGAGACCATAAATTCCTTGCAAAAAAACTGAATGCAAGTTTGTTCAAGACTATCTGCAAGGATATTAGGTTTATGGCAGATAAAGAGAAAAAGTAATTAAAACGATACGATATGAAACGTACATTAATCATTGCTGCGGTGGCGATGCTGCTTACCGTTGGCTGCAAAGACAAGAAAAACATGGACAACCCCTTCTTTTCGGCGTGGAATACGCCTTATGAGATCCCCGATTTCAGTAAGATTAAGGCCGAACACTACATGCCCGCCTTCCTTGAAGGAATGGAACGCCAAAAGGCTGAAATTGATGCTATTGTCAACAACCCGGAGGCTCCTACTTTTGAAAATACTATTCTGGCCTACGAATATAGTGGCCAGATGCTGAAGGAGGTTGGCTCCGTTTTTTTCAACCTCAGCGAATGCGAGAATAATGACGAGATGGAGGCCATTGCCGAAGAGGTGACCCCTCTCTTGTCGAAGCATGGCGACGACATTGCGCTCAATGCCGACCTTTTCAAACGCGTCAAAACGGTTTACGATCAGCGTGAATCGTTGAATCTCAATCCCGAACAGATGCGTCTGCTTGAGGAACACTATAAAGGATTTGTCCGTTCCGGTGCCAATGTGTCGGCCGAGCAGCAGCCCCGTTTCCGCGAGCTGAACGAGCAGATTTCTTCACTCACCTTGCATTTTGCACAGAATGTGCTCAAAGCCACCAATGCTTACTCCAAGGAATTGGCCGACGGTACCAAGGTGACACTTGACATGCCCACTTGGGAACCCTTCATGCAGACTTGCACCGACCGCAAACTGCGCGAAGAGGTTTGGCATGCTTTCACCGACCGCTGCAAAGAAGGAGAGTTCGACAACACCAAGATTATTGATACCCTCGTTAATCTACGTCTTGAACGTGCCAATATTCTCGGTTTCCCGACTCATGCCGACTGGGTGCTCGACGACTGCTTGGCCAAGACTCCCGCCAATGTTTATGCTTGCCTACTTGACATTTGGAAACCTGCCTTGAAGGTGGCCAAAGAAGAACGCGAACTCTATCAGAAGATGCTCGAGAAAGACGAGCCCGGTGCTAAGCTGCAGCCTTGGGATTGGCGCTACTATGCCGAGAAACTCCGTGTGGAGAAATACAGCCTCGATGATGCTGTGGTGCGCCCCTATTTCTGCCTCGACAGTGTGCGTGAAGGTGCATTCATGGTTGCCAACAAGTTGTATGGCATCACCTTCACTGAGCGTACCGATCTGCCTACCTACGACAAAGAGGCCCGCTGCTTCGAAGTGAAAGATGGTGATGAAACTATCGGTATCCTCTATATGGACTTCCACCCACGTGCCAGCAAGCGTAGTGGCGCCTGGATGACCGAGTTCCGTGGCCAGCATCGCGACCTTGAAGGCAACAACGTGATTCCAATCATTCAGGTGGTCTGCAACTTCACCAAGCCCACTGCCGACAAGCCCTCGCTGCTCAACTTCGACGAAAGCGAGACTCTATTCCATGAGTTTGGTCACGCCTTGCATGGTCTCCTTAGCAAGTGCACCTATCCCTCCCTGGCAGGTACCAATGTGCCGCGCGACTTTGTCGAACTTCCCTCGCAAGTGATGGAAAACTGGTGCCGTCATCCGCAGGTGATGAAGATGTATGCCCACAACTACCAGACTGGCGAAGCCATCCCTGACGAGCTCATCAAGAAGATTGAGGCTGCACAAACCTATGGCCAGGGCTTTATGACCACCGAACTGTTGGCTGCCTCACTGCTCGACATGGACTACTACAGCATTAAAGAAAAACAGCATATCGATCCATTGCAGTTCGAGGAGCAGGCTATGAACAAGATCGGCCTTATCCCCGAGATTATCAGCCGCTATCGCAGCCCTTATTTCCAGCACATCTTCACCACGGGCTACGATGCTGGTTACTATAGCTACACTTGGACGGCCATCCTTGATGCCGATGCTTTCGAGGCTTTTGCCGAGAGCGGCGACCTGTTCAACCCAGAGTTGGCCAAGAAGTTCCGCCACCTGCTCGAGAGCGGCAACACCGTTGAGCCTATGGACCTCTATCGTGCCTTCCGTGGCAAGGATCCCAGCCCCAAGGCCCTGCTCAAGAGAAAAGGAATGCTTTGAAAAACAGAAGTTGAATATTGAAAGTTTTAATTATGGAAACTTATCGTCGTTTAACTCGCAGCACTACCGACCGCCGTATCGCTGGTGTCTGTGGTGGCATCGCCAAGTATCTTAACGTCGACCCCACTGTGGTCCGTATATGTTTCCTTGTGGCGTTGCTATGTGGAAGTCTCGGTTTTTGGGCTTACCTGATTGTTTGGTTGGCCGCCCCCGAGGATAACCGCCTCGAACAATAAAAAAAGAGAGGGTTTAGCCCTCTCTTTTTTTTTAGAAGAAATTGTCTCCAGAAGAATTCCATGTGTCGTGTTCAGTCCACGACTCTTGTGTTTGGGATTCCGAAGTATTGCTGTCGAACAATTCCAGAAATCCTGTCAACGGAGTGCCGCTGACGGCATAGCCATGTTCGGCTTTGAATCTGACTACCGTCAGTTGCGGTGCAATAAATTGTCTCGTGTGCTTTAGATTTCCTTCATCACCTGCAGGGCCAGTTCGTTGGCGCGGGTCTCGTTGGCGGCTTCGCTGTATATGCGGATGATGGGTTCGGTGTTGCTCTTGCGCAGGTGTACCCAGCCGTCGGCAAAGTCAATCTTCACTCCGTCGATGGTGGTCACTTTCTCCACTCCCGCCATACCGTTGTAAAGTTTGGCGACTTTGGCCAGCAGGGCGTCGACATCCATGTCGGGTGTCAGATCCTTGCGGTTTTTCGAGATGATATATTCTGGATAGGTCTTGCGCAGTTCGCTTACCTTCATGCCTCTCTTGGCCAGCAAGGTAAGGAACAGAGCCACGCCCACGAGGGCGTCGCGGCCGTAGTGCAGGGCAGGGTAGATGACACCGCCATTGCCCTCACCGCCGATAACGGCACCAGTCTGGCGCATAAGGGTGGTGACATTCACCTCGCCCACGGCGGCAGCGTTGTACTGGCATCCGGCGTAGCGGCGTGTCACGTCGCGCAAGGCTCTCGACGACGAGAGGTTAGAGACGGTGTTGCCCGGTGTGTGCTGCAGCACATAGTCGGCAACGGAAACCAGCGTGTATTCCTCGCCGAACATCTCGCCAGTCTCGCAGACCAGGGCCAGGCGGTCCACATCGGGGTCGACCACGATGCCGAGGTCGCAGTGGTTCTGGCGCACGCAGTCGGAAATCTGTGTCAGGTTCTGCGGTATGGGTTCGGGGTTGTGGGCGAAGTGGCCTGTAGGTTCGCAGTTCAGCTCCACCACCTGCTCCACGCCCAGACGGCGCAGCAGGCGCGGAATGGCCAGTCCACCGGTCGAGTTCACCGCGTCGACGGCCACCTTGAAGTTAGCCTTCTTGATGGCTTCTACGTCAACCAGTTCCAGACCGAGCACGCGCTCGATGTGGCGGTCAATCCAATCCTCCTCGACGGTCACCTGCCCGAGGTCGTCGACTTCGGCGTAGTTCACCTCTCCGCTTTCGGCCAGACGCAGCACCTCCTTGCCTTCGGCGTCGGAGATGAATTCGCCTTTATTGTTGAGCAGTTTCAGTGCGTTCCAATGTTTGGGGTTGTGCGAAGCGGTGATGATGATGCCACCGTCGCAGTGACCGTCGATGACGGTCATCTCGGTGGTCGGCGTAGTGCTCAGGCCGGTCTCCAGCACGTCGACACCCATGCCCTGCAGGGTGCCCACCACGAGGCGGTCGACCATCGCGCCGCTCAAGCGTGCGTCGCGACCCACGGCCAGGCGCAGCCTGCGGCCGGGATTGGCTCCTTTAAGGAATGTGGCAAAAGCAGAGGTGAATTTCACTACGTCGAGGGGAGTGAGTCCCTCGCCTGCCGGTCCGCCGATGGTGCCGCGGATGCCGGAAATGGATTTGATAAGGCTCATAGTATATAGTTTATTGTTTATTGTTTATTGTTTATTGTTCTTCTACATATTCGGGTATTTCCAGCAGCTTGGCCACTTCGGCGAAATACTGCGTGGCGGTCATCTGGGGATAGTTCACCAGCGAGGTGAGTGTCTCGGGGTGGGCGGCACGGATGCCTGCCATTCCTTTCTCAATCTCCTCGGCAATGGGCAACTGCGAGGTCAGACGCAGCTGCATGGCCTGCTGCACGACGGGGATGCGAATGGGTAGTATCTCGGTGTAGTAGTTGATAAGCAGTCTGTTGCGGTTCTTTCCCTCGGTCTTGGCCAAGGTGGCGGCGTATTTCTTGTAGATGGCCCTGCACTGCTCGTCGGCCTGCTCGTAGAGCTTGTTCACCTGCTCGTCCACCTCGCCCCAGCGGTTGATGGTAGGCTCGAGCGGCTCCATCAGTTTCGCCGTCTCGACGGCTGCGTCGACCGTGGCCTGATTGGACTTGCCCTGCTGGTAATGTGCCATCAGGTAGGCTTCCTGCTGCTCCTCGCTCATGGTCGACAGCTTCTCCAATTCCTGACGGGACAGGCCAGTCGACAACTCGGCGTTGCGGTAGGCTGCTTCCATCATCTGGGCGGTGTCCATGTTGGCATAGCTGAGTGAGGCGGCCTGCATCGAGAGCGACAGCACCATGGAGTTGAAATTGGTCACCGGGCTGAGCATCATCTTCATTGTCTGCTCGTTCAGTTCGGCCTCCTTGTAGCTGACCAGTTGCTGAGCGGTGGGCAGGGCCGGCATTTGTGCCATCAGTTCGGCATAGGTGGGCAGCCCCTCCTCGCCGCTCGGGGTTTCGATTGGCTGGGTGTCGGTCGCGCTCTCCGATCCCTTGTTCAGCAGGCGGTCGGTCTGCTGCTGCACAGCCTTTTGGGCAGTTTTTTTCAACAATCCGCCTAACTGGGCGTTGGCAGGGCTTGCGCAGAGCAACAGGCCCGCAGTCAAAATCAGTAAACCTTTCTTCATGACAATTTTTTTTTTTTGTATTAATTTAGACAACGGCAAAATCGCCATTTTATTGCATGACGTTCGCGTAATGTTGTAGTGTTTTGCTAATGTGTTGATGATAAGCGACTTATATTTATGCTCACAGTCTCATGTTCGCTCGTTGTTTGGTCGTTGTTCAGTCGTTGTTCAGTGTTTGACTGAACAACGACTGAAC
>JAFSLX010000085.1 GCA_017448185.1 Bacteroidales bacterium | reverse complement strand
GCGTCGATGTCGAAGGTGACCTCAATCTGGGGTACTCCACGCGGTGCTGGCGGAATGCCGGCCAGGTGGAAGCGGCCGATGGTCTTGTTGTCGTTGGCCATGGGGCGCTCGCCCTGCAGGACGTGGATCTCGACCTCGGGCTGGTTGTCGGCAGCGGTGCTGAAGACCTGGCTCTTCTTGGTGGGGATGGTGGTGTTGGCGTCGATGAGCTTGGTCATCACACCGCCCAGGGTCTCGATACCGAGGCTCAGAGGAGTGACGTCGAGCAGCAGCACGTCCTTCACCTCGCCGGTGAGCACACCGCCCTGGATGGCGGCGCCGATGGCGACCACCTCGTCGGGGTTGACGCCCTTGCTGGGCACCTTGCCGAAGAACTCTTCGACCTTCTTCTGCACAGCGGGGATACGGCTGGAGCCGCCGACAAGGATGACCTCGTTGATGTCGCTGTTGCTAAGGCCGGCGTCGCGCATAGCCTGACGGCAGGGTTCGATGGTGGCGCGGATCAGGTCGTCGCAGAGCTGCTCAAACTTGGCGCGGCTGAGTTTCATCACCAGGTGCTGCGGCACGCCGTCGGCCACGGTGATGTAGGGCAGGTTGATTTCGGTCTCCATGCTGCTGGAGAGCTCGATCTTGGCCTTCTCGGCAGCCTCTTTCAGACGCTGCATGGCCATGGGGTCTTTGCGGAGGTCGATGCCCTTGTCGCTCTGGAAGCTGTCGGCCATCCAGTTGATAATCTTACGGTCGAAGTCGTCGCCGCCGAGGTGCGTGTTGCCGTTGGTGCTCTTCACCTCGAAGACGCCGTCGCCGAGGTTCAGGATGGAGATATCGAACGTGCCGCCGCCGAGGTCGAACACTGCCACATTCATATCCTGGGCCTTCTTGTCGAGGCCGTAGGCCAGAGCGGCAGCGGTAGGCTCGTTGACGATACGGCGCACCTTGAGGCCTGCAATCTCGCCGGCCTCCTTGGTGGCCTGACGCTGGCTGTCGTTGAAGTAAGCGGGGACGGTGATGACGGCCTCGGTGACTTCCTGACCCAGGTAGTCCTCGGCGGTCTTCTTCATCTTCTGCAGCACGATTGCGCTGATCTCCTGCGGGGTGTACTGGCGGCCGTTGATGTCGACGCAGGGGGTGTTGTTGTTGCCGCGCACCACCTTGTAGGGCACGGCCTCAATCTCCTTGGTCACCTGGTCGTAGGTCTCGCCCATGAAGCGCTTGATGCTATAGACGGTGTTGTGGGGGTTGGTGATGGCTTGACGCTTGGCGGGGTCGCCCACCTTGCGGTCGCCATTCTCGAGGAAGCCCACCACCGACGGGGTGGTGCGGTTGCCCTCGCTGTTAGCGATAACTACTGGTTCGTTACCTTCCATGACGCTCACACAGCTGTTGGTTGTGCCGAGGTCGATTCCGATGATTTTTGCCATAATATTGTTCCTTTCTTATTTTTGATTACTACTTTGATTGTCCGTCGGTCCATTGCGACCGACACCCAATACATAACATAACAACATCCGTGCCAATCGCGCGGACTGACACGGATGCTGACAAAATGACAGTCGGATGACTGCTCTTATCTCGTCACCACCACCTTGCGGGCGGGGGCGGAGCCTATTTTGACCATATATACTCCGGCATGCAGGTCGCTGTTCTTGACTTGGCGGCCCGCAACGTCGAATACACTAACCGTCTCGCCTTCGACGCCTTCGACAACGATGCGGCCATGCTCGGCATAAACCTTGGCGTTGACTGCCTCAATACCACCGATGCCCTCGGTGCCGCCGTCGGCCTCAAAGTAGGCAGTGAAGGTGGTGTCGGAGGTGACGATGATGATGCGCTCGGTGTTGGTGTCGCCGTCGTTCCAATGAGTGAAGTGGTAACCCTCGTTGGCCATGGCGCGGATGGTGAAGTTCTCGCCTTCCTCCACTTCGCCGCCTTCACTCACGCTGCCCATCGTCGGGTCGGCACTGCTGACGGTGACCGTGTAGGTCTCCACCTCGTCGCCGCAGGGATCAATGATGTTGTTGCATATGCTCCAACCGACGGCATGGCGATAGGCACTGCCAGCGTGGCAGGGAACTACAATGGGAACATCTACCAGTGAAGAGTCGTAAACCCAAGTAGAGTCTTCATCGGTGTTCCATAAATAACTGTTTATATAGGCAGGTGGTACGGAGCCTAGCATACGCAAGGTGTCAAGACTTTCACAGTCGGCGAAGGCACCAAATTCAAGGGTTGTAAGCGATGCCGGCAACGTCATGTCCGTAAGGCCACTACAATTATCAAATGCATATTCTCCGATTTTCTCAAGCCCCTCGGACAGCGCAATCTGGTTAAGGCTGCTATGGTTAGCGAATGCATGCTGACCAATGGAATCCACCGAGGTGGGTAGAGAAAAATTGGTTTGGCTATAGTCGCACCCCGTGACCTCTGTTTTGTTCTGGTCGCGATAAACCAGCCCGTTCTCAATGTACCCATTAAAAGTTTTTGCGCCCAGAACGCTTAATCCATAGGCACTCCATGCTTCTACATCCAGATTCCTGTTCCAATTGATATTGTTTACAAACATGAAAGTCAGGTAATTGTACTCCGGATAGTTTCCAAAGCTATAGATATTTGCACTGTCGGGGATGTTTATCGACAAGACTTTGGAGCAATAGGCGAAGGCACCGCCGACGATTGCCGTGAGGCTGTCTGGAAGCGTGATGACGCCCTGCAGATGACGACAATAACCAAAAGCCAGGCCGCCAATCACTCTCAACGAAGAGGGCAAATCAAGGGACTCGATAGCCGAGTTGTAGAAAGCAAAATTGTCGATATAGGTCAACGACGACGGAAATGTTACTGACGTGACAGCGGTATTGCGGAAAGCAGACTCCCCGATATAGGTCAACGACGACGGAAATGTTACTGACGTGACAGCGGTATTGCGGAAAGCAGACTCCCCGATATAGGTCAACGACGACGGAAATGTGACCGACGTGACAGGGGTATTGCAGAAAGCATACTCCCCGATAAATGTCACGCCATTCGGAATAGTGAAGTTTCCTGATAACTGCGGGCAGTTGCCGAAAGTCCATCGCTCTATGCCAGCACGGACATAATAATGGCCTGTTTCAAAACCAGCCAATGTCACCGAACCCGGCACTGTGACCGACGACAGGGAGTCGCAACCATAGAATGCCGACTCCCCAATTCCTTTCAGTGTGCCAGGGAGAGTTACCGAAGTGAGCCCGTCGCATTGTAAGAATGTGTATGGATAGATTCCCACTACTGGATATGCCACACCCTGGTAGTGGACGCTGTCAGGGATGACGAGATTGCCCGT
>JAFSLX010000034.1 GCA_017448185.1 Bacteroidales bacterium | reverse complement strand
TGCCGACGAGAGCGGCGAGCTGAAGGTGTACCCCAACCCGGCGCACGGGGTGCTGACGGTTGATTTGAGCGAGGTGAACGATGCCGTTGCTGAGCTGACGCTCAGCGACCTCGGCGGCCGCGAGGTGCTGAGGACGAAGGTGGAGCGTCCGCTGACGAAGGTGGACGTGAGCACGTTGCCGTCGGGCCTCTACCTGCTGCAGGCGGCATCGCCCGGCAAGGTGTACCGTCGCCGCGTGGCGGTGGAGTGAAGCCGCGGAAGCCAAGCCTAAAAAGATTTTAGGCGGCGTGTTGTTTTTTTTTGTATCTTTGCATTTTCGTTCCTACAGGAACGGAGTGATTATTTATTTGTAAATCATATTATAAAAGAAAGAATAAACACATCAAGATGGATAAAAAATCGATTATCGGACTGGTATTGATAATGGGTATCTTTGTGGGATACATGTGGTGGGTGTCACCGTCGAAGGAAGAAATCGCCGAACGTCAGCGCGTGCACGACTCGTTGGTGCAAGCCTATACCGACTCGGTGCGCGTAGCCGACTCGATAGCCGCCGAGCAGGCACGTATCGACTCGCTGGCTGCGGCAGGCGATACCACTGTGGCCCAGCGCAATGCCGCTGTCGACATGGGTGTATTCAACGCCGCCACGGTCGGTGAGAGCCGCCTGCTGAGCATCGCCAACGAGCGTATGACGGTGGAACTGAACACTCAGGGTGCCATGGTAAACCGCGTGGTGCTGAACGACTACCTTACCTACGACAGCAACGAGTTGGTACTTATCAGCCCGTCAAACGACAATATGAACCTCGTCTTCTCGACCGAGGACAACCGTGTGGTGAACACCAAAGACCTCGTCTTCACACCTTATGTGAACGGCGAGCGAGTGGAGGGTGAAGCGTGGCGAGTGGAGAACGAAGACTCGCTCACGCTCAGCATGCGCGCCGAAATTGAGGAAGGCTACTTGGAGTTTGCCTATACCGTTCATGGCGACAGTTACGAGGTGGGCTTCGACATCCGCTTCGTCGGACTGAACCAGGTAGTGCGCGACGTGCCCTATATGGACTTCCAATGGCAGAACCGCATGAACCGTCAGGAGAAGGTGAACGAAGGCAGCCGTGGCAAGGGCAACCGCAACGCCGACCGCGAGCGTTTCTACTCGAACATCTATTACAAGACCCCGAACGACAAGTCGGTCGACAACCTGCGTATGGGCCAGGATGCCACCAAGCAGATAAAGACCAACCTCGAGTGGGTAGCCTTCAAACAGCAATACTTTGCCGCCATCCTCAACGCCGAGGGAACTCCGTTCGAGAATGCCGAGGTGGGCGTGATTACCGATAAGAGCGACACAGCCCGCAACTACCTGACCGATATGGGTGCCACCATCGGACTGCCCTATGACCGCGCCAAAGGCGAGATGCACATGGGCTTCTACTATGGTCCCACCAAGTTCCGCGACCTGCGCGCCATGCACCGCAGCTATGAGAAGATGCTGCCGCTGGGCTGGTGGATTTTCTCACGTTTCGTGAGCCGCGTGCTTATCATCCCGACCTTCAACTTCCTTGAGAATTTTATTTTCAACTACGGCCTTATCATCATTGTCTTCACACTGCTGCTGCGCTTCGTGCTGTTCCCGCTCACCTTCAAGAGCTATCAAGGTTCGGCCATCATGCGCATACTGAAGCCCGAAATGGATGCACTGAACAAAAAATATCCGAAACAGGAAGATGCCATGAAGAAGCAGCAGGAGATGATGGCCCTTCAGAAGAAGGCTGGCTACAGCCCGATGGCCGGCTGCCTGCCGGTGCTTCTGCAGATGCCGGTGTGGACGGCCATGTTCATGTTCTACCCCATCGCCATCGAGCTGCGCCAGAAGAGTTTCCTGTGGTGCGACGACCTGTCGACCTACGACAGCATCCTCGACTTCGGCTTCAACATCCCGCTCTACGGTGACCACGTGTCGCTGTTCTGCCTGCTGATGTTCGCCGTGCAGTTCTTCTACACGTGGTACACCATGAAGAGCCAGCAGGCACAAGCCTCGATGCCTGGCATGAAATTCATGATGTACTTCATGCCGTTCATGATGCTGTTCATCTTCAACAGCCAGTCGGCCGCCCTCTGCCTCTACCAGTTCATTTCCATTAGTTTCACCATGGTGTCGATGATTCTTATTCGTCGCTTCACCAGCGAGAAGAAAGTACGTGCCCGCATGGCTGCAGCCGACAAAAAGAACAACGGCAAAGCCCCAAAGAAGAGCAACTTTGCCAAACGTCTGGAGGAAATGCAGAAAATGGCCGAGCAAATGCAAAAAGAGCAGAAAAAAAGATAAACGACAATACTATACAATAAAAAAGAAACAAAATGGTTGTAACACTTATTACCATCTTCGTAATCGGATACTTCTTCATCGCAATGGAGCATCCGCTCAAAATCAACAAGACAGCCACGGCACTGGCCTTGGGCACGTTCCTTTGGACCTTCTTCGTGTTCTGCAATGGTACGGCCCAGCCCGAAATGGACAGCGACACCTGGCACAGATTCATCAGCAACCACCTGATTGAGAACCTCGGTGAAACCGCCGAAATTGTCTTCTTCCTGCTCGGTGCCATGACCATCGTCACCTTGATTGAAGACTATCAGGGTTTCCGCGTCATCACCGACAAGATTACCACTACCGACAAAAGGAAACTGCTGTGGGTCATCAGCATCCTCACCTTCTTCCTCTCGGCCCTGCTCGACAACATGACCACCGCCATTGTGATGGTGGCTTTGCTGCGCAAACTTATCGCTGACAAGAAAGAGCGCTGGTTGTATGCCGGTATGGTCATCCTTGCGGCCAACGCAGGCGGTGCTTGGAGCCCCATCGGCGACGTAACCACTATTATGCTGTGGATTGGCGGTCAGGTTACCACGGTCAACATCATTGTCAAGACCATCGTAGCCTCGCTCGTATGCCTGGTTGTGCCCGTGCTTATCGTGGGCGCCACGCTTAAAGGCAACATCGAGCGCCCCACCGACAGCAACAGCGGCATCGAGGTGCCTGGTCATCTGCGCAAACTCATCCTCTTTATGGGTATAGGTGCACTTGTTTTTGTGCCTATTTTCAAGACCCTCACTCACCTGCCTCCCTACCTCGGCATGCTCCTCGGCCTCGCCGTCCTGTGGATGACCACCGAAATCATCAGCCGTAAGTACGAGAAAGATGGTCATAAGTTGCCCACCGTCGTCTCCACTTTGGAGCACATCGACGTACCCACCATTCTCTTCTTCCTTGGCATCCTGATGGCTGTCAGCTGCTTGAAGGTGGCCGGCATTCTTGGAACCCTCGCCACTGGCCTGAACAACACTTTTGGCACCGAAGCCCCCGGCTTCTTCTTCATCGACCTCATTATCGGCGTACTCTCGTCGGTGGTCGACAACGTGCCGCTGGTGGCCGCCTCGATGGGTATGTACCCGCTGGGCGACGGTGCCATCTTCGATGTCAACCATCCCTTCTGGGAGTTCCTTGCCTACTGTGCCGGTACAGGTGGATCGCTGCTTATTATTGGTAGCGCTGCCGGCGTGGCCGTCATGGGCATGGAAAAAATAGACTTCATTTGGTATCTTAAAAAAATCAGCCTGCTGGCTTTGGCCGGTTACATTGCCGGTGCCATAGTCTTCATCCTGATGGATGTAACACTGTTTGAGAAAGTGGCATGGCTTCGAGACTTAGCATAGCATGGCACAGCTGGTGCCAACGCACCCTGTGGCGTAAAGTGTTCGATGTAGTGTTGGTACTCTTCGCCGGTGCCGGTGCTGCCATCATCGGTGCATGGGGACTCTATCAACTTGGTGTGACCAACAACCGCGGTGCCATTGACGAGAACTACCGTTCGCTTATGTCGGTGTCCGAAATCGAGGACCTGAAGCACGCCAAACTTACACGCGAACAAATCAACGACCAGTGGGCACTGCAATATGGCCGTTTGGCTGCTTTGGCCCGCTACTATCCCGAGAATGCACGCTTGATATTGAGCGCCGCACAATACAGTAACGATCCTTTAGTGATTGACCGTATGCTGGCCGCAGCATCCATTTATATGGACGACGACACCGAGCTCGACCAACTGACTGACAAAATTGCCAACCTGCTAAAGGCCACACCACAGCAACAACACGGCAACCTCGTGCCGTGGATGAACGGTCCCGAATGGCCTGCTTTGAAAGATGCCATACTGCGAGACAGTGCCCTCATCAACCGTGCCGGACAACTCACAGGTGTCGAACCGCGTCTGATTGTCGGTTGCCTTATCGGTGAGCAGATTCGTCTCTTCAATTCGAAACGCGAAATGTTCAAGAAGTACCTCGGTCCCGTCAAGGTGCTGAGCGTGCAGAGCCAGTTCAGCTACGGCGTGAACGGCATCAAAGAGCAGACCGCTATCACGGTAGAAGAGCACATGAAAGACCCCACCTCAGAGTTTTACATGGGTAAAGCCTACGAGCACTTGCTTGACTTCGAAACCGACGACCACATTACAGAGCGCTACAAACGTCTGGTGGACTACGGCAGCCACCTCTACAGCTACATCTACACCGGCTGCATCCTGCACCAGACCATGCTGCAGTGGCGCCGCGCCGGCTACGACATCAGCGACCGCCCCGACCTGCTGTTTACCCTCTTCAACGTGGGCTTCAGCCAGTCGGTGCCCAAGCCTGACCCCATGCCCGGCGGCAGCCACATCAAAGTGGGCGACCGCGAGTACACCTTCGGCGCCATAGGCTTCGACTTCTACTACAGCGGCGAGCTGGCACAGGTGTTT
Organism: Bacteroidales bacterium; assembly: GCA_017448185.1. Lineage (GTDB taxonomy): Bacteria > Bacteroidota > Bacteroidia > Bacteroidales > P3 > Colimorpha. Next base: position 29,898 of record JAFSLX010000034.1, on the reverse strand, counting down.
CCATTCCGTCGCGACCATTTTGTCACATCCGACAAAGCCGCCGATATCGAGGCCATACAGGCCAGCATGACCAACTGCAACCGTCCCGAGCGCGGATTGGAATACCGCCAGCAGGACAGCGTCCCAGCACCTGCCACCGCACCTTACGAAGAAGAGGAGCCCGACCCCTTCGGTGTCGACCACAGCAGGGTACGCCCTGTCGAGCATACAGCCCAATAAAAACAGGGAGGGCCGCCCCAATCGGGGCGGCCCTCCCTGTTTTACCACTCCACCGTGAAGCGGCACTTGCGGTGCCCCTGCATGTGTTCAACAGTGCAGCGCCTATGCATACATGCTGCCGCATCATGCATCGTCTCCATACGGGAATAGCAGGCCTTGCCACCTCCCTTGCCGCCATTGACGGTGTATTTGAGGTGTCCATTGCCATAGGCAACGGACTTCTTTTCCGTGAAACCCAGCGCACTGGCCAGACTGTCGAGGTAACTGTACTCGGCATAGAACTCCGGGATGGAAATAGTGCTGACAGCACTGTCCAGCGTGGACATAGCCGCGTCCAGCTCGAGTTCGGCGGCCTCCAACGCATACGAAGCTTCCTCCAGAGCGGTCCCTGCCTCGACAAAGCCGGAGTCAATGTCGGCCTCCCAGTCGGCCATAAGGACGTCCATCGACAGTGCAAGGCTCAGCATCTGCTGGATGGTGGTCTCGGCAAAGATGTCCTTCGTGTCGCGAGCCTTGCCGTAGAGGTAGAGCACCGCCTCGCGGTCGGGCTCGTCAAAGCCGAAGTGGAATGTGGTCGCACTGTCGGTGACGGCAATGTCGGCAACCGCTATCACCACGCTGTCGACAGTGAATGCAAGGGCGTTATCTGCCGTGCGGGTGAGCACCACAGGCTGTTCGGGCTCGTCGAGGCGGAACTCGCCTCCGCGGGCGCTGAAGTCGTGACGGCAGCGGTGTCGCGACACGTAGCGCATGGTGTAGCAACGTTGGATGCTGTCGCCTTTGGAGAAGGCACTGGCACGGCGGTAGAGCACATACTGCGTGTCGGCCTTGGTGACCACGAGGGCGGCGTCGGAATGATAGTCCTTGGCCGTGGCAGCCACCTCCTCGGCGGTGGTCGGATAGACAAGAAGGTCGTTCACCTGACGCCTGATATCGCGGCAACCCGTGGCCAGCATGGCTACCGCTGCAATAATTACAATGACATTTGTTTTCATATCACATCATCTAATATCAATTCATCTATACTGATGCCCAGTGTCTTCATACGTTGGCGGATATAGGGCAGCTCCTCCTCGAGGAATTCGCGACGCTGCTCTGCAAGGATCTTCTCCTTGGCATCGGGGCTAACGAAATAGCCCACGCCTCGACGGTTGTAGATAATCTCTTCACTCTGCAGCTGCTCAAAGGTGCGCATCACCGTGTTGGGATTCACCCCCATCGACGCGGCCACATCGCGCACACTCGGCATACGGTCGTCCTCGGCGGGTTCACCGCGTAGGATCTGCTCCATCAGCCGGTCGGCAATCTGCAGATATATCGGTTTTTGTTTCTTGAAGTCCATAGTTACTGTTCATTAAGTTTGTTGATATACACCTCGCTGCTCACGGCATCGATGTCCACCCTACAGTGCCCATCGCCGATGACGGTCTTTTTACCCTCCTTGCGCACGGGCAGCTTGCTGTCCAACGAAGTTTTGATACCGTCCATCTCAAGGGTCACTCCTGCGGTGTTTGCCACAAAAAGGCGGAGTGTAGCTTTCACGGCGTCGACATTGATCTCGTCGGGCAGTGTGGGGGTCCACACGGTGGTGGCCACGTTGACCACATCGAGGTTCAACTCGTGGCACCACACGCTGTCGTAATTAATCAGGCCGTCCACCATGTCGATATTCACATCGTCGAGGCTGGCATCATGTGGCACCTCGACCACAAGTCGCTTGTTTATGTCAACCAGCCTGCCGTTCCGGTAATTACCGTTCTGGCAGAATTTTATCTCCAATTCGCCATCCTCGTCAATGTAGTAGCGCATACGGAGACTGTCTGTGAGTGTGCTGTCACTCTCCTCGCGGATGCGGAAACTGTTGCCGTTGGAATACTGGATGCTCACCGCGCCTGCAACCCAGTCGATGCTTATCTTGTTCACCGGCTGCATAATCGTGGCGTTGCCCACACTATAACACTCCGGGTGTTCATAGGCTATTTTCACCTTTGTATTGCCGTCGCAGCTGCAGAGCAGCACAACCACCAGAAAGGCTATCAAAGCTATCTTCTTCATCCTATTCTCCTTTCTCTTTTAATAGGCCATGCGGTTCAATCGACGCAGCCACATCGCGCACACTCGGCATACGGTCGTCGGCCGCAGGCGTACCCTCCGCTATCTGTTCCATCAGGCGGTCGGCAATCTGCTGGTATATTGATTTCTGTTTTCTGAATTCCATAGTTTCTCCCTTCTTTATTTCAGTTCGCGGATGCTCAGTTTGATGCCAACGCCGTCGGCTTCCACCTTGCACCGGCCGTCGCCCACGATGGTCTTCTCGCCTTCCTTGCGCGAAGGCAGATCGCACGAGAGGAAAGGCTTTATGCCCGACATCCCGATGCTCAGGCCCGCCGTTTCGGGCACCACATGGAGCGCCAGCAGGCATTGTAAGCCGTCGATATCAATCTCGTTGGGCAAAGCGTCGTGATAGTCGGCGTTGACGTTGATTTTCACTCCGTCCACGGTCAGTTCGCGGCTCACCACATTCTCGATAACCACGCCGGTCTCTAAGCCGTCGATTTCAATATCCTTGAGCTCCATGCCGCGCGGCACTTCGATGTAGAGGTGCTTACGCAGGTTCTTCATATCGCCGTAGCGGTATTTGTACGGGCCGCAGAACCGTATCTCCAGCTCGCCGTCCTCGTCCACCAGGTAGTACATCCGCAGCGAGTCGGTCAGCGGGAGGAAGCCTTTCTGTATCTCCTCGTAGATGCGCACCGCCGTGTCGTCGGTGTAGCGTATGTCCACGTTGCCGCAGACCCAGTCGACGCTGATGCCGCTGATGGGCTGACTCAGCGTGGCATCGCCAACGCTGTAGAGCTCCGGGTGGTCATACTCGATTTTAACCTTTGTATTCTCGCCGCAGGCTGCAAACAGCATGGAGACCATTGCGACTATAATTGCTATCTTTTTCATAACTCTTAATTCTTAACTCTTAACTCATCAGTACGCCATGCGGTTCAATCGACGCCAGCTGAGCCACACGAAGAGGGCCGTCAGCAGCAGATTGAAGCCATTGGTGATGCCGAAGAACCAGTTTGCCATCTGCTGACCGCTCATGTTTGTAATCATGTCATAGGCCCAATCTATGAAATCGGAACTGCCAAAGAGGACCATGAACACCGGTATAAGCACGATGCTAAGCACGAAGCTGATGACATACAGCCAAAGGATGGTCTGCAGCACCTTGTGCTTTTTGAAGAGGGTGGCGGTGAAGACAAACATCAGCACGGTGCTGATGTAGCCCAGCCAGCAACTGACGTTGTACATCGTGCCGAAGTACAGGACACGGAAGGGCTCGACGCCTGCGTCGTCGGTAGCCATCTCACTCAGTATGGTCCCCATGTCAAAGATAAAGGGGAATCCCACCTTGCTCTGCCATAGCCAGTCCTCCCACGCACCGAAGGGCAGGGCGGTGAGGAAGCAATCAAGCACGAAGCTGCCCAGATAGACGGCAAGTGGGCATACGATGAGCGAGAAGAACAGTGCGCTGATGAATTTCTCCAACTTCGAGGCGGGAAGCATGGCATAGTAGATTCCCTCGTTGCGGAGGTTCCACGTGCGGTACATGCGCGAGGGGGCCATCATGGCGGCGAGATAGGCCACACCCTGTATCATCATCAGGCGGAAAGCGGGGTCAAGCGGAGCGCTGATGCCAATGACGGTCATAAAGAGCCACACCGCGAAGGGCAGCACGGCAAGGATTATCATTGTGGTGCCGAACATCGGCCACATATTGCGGAAGTCTTTGTTGACGACTTTGCAGAAACGGTTCCAGTCAAACTTGTTATTCATAGTTGTTTTGTTTTTTAATAACTCATTTTATTCATTTTGTTCCAGCCTAGCCAGCCCATGAGTGCGGCCAACAGCGCCTGCGCTGCGACGAGGTACCAGCCATAGCCGGTGAGGCCGGCAATCTCGAAGATTATCATGGCGAACAAGCCGACCATCAGCCATAGCCACAGCACGATGCACATCGTGTTGCGCCAAGCTTTGTTCTGCACAGCATTGGCATAGATGAAGCCCAGCGTCGAGCCGATGAATGCCAGCGCGCAGTTACACACCATCGCGGGCTCGATCCTCTGCAGTGCTTCGGACTGCCACAGGTATTTGTGGTAGTAGGGCGCATGCACCGCCGTAAGCAGTGTGTCGATGGCCACATTGGCCACCAGCAGCGTCAGTGGCACAATCACCAGCGACAGCAGCACCATCGAGAGGTACTTCTCCCACTTCGAGGCGGGCAGCATGGCAAAGTAGACACCCGTCTTTTTCTTGCCCACGTTGGAATAAAGCTGCGTGGGTATCATCGAGGATATGAAAGCCGACATGAGTACCATCAACGACAAGCGGTAGCCAGCACCGTGCGGATCCTGCGTCAGGAAGCCTTGGGACAACACCATCAGCGGCGTAAACGTCAGTTCGGAAATCATCATCGCCCCGACAGTGCCGAAGCGCGGCGTGCAACGCTTCACATCGTGCAGTACCAGCCGACCGAACCTTTGAATATCAAACGAGTTATTCATTTGTCTTAATTACTTGAACAGTTCTTTGATAGTGTTCTTGTTGCGCAGCACGGCGTTGAAGAGGGCCTCGATGTTCAACTGACTCTCCGCGCCGATGGCGTTGGGCACCACATTCATATAGCCACTCGGCAACAATTCACTGTAGAGGGCGTCGTCGCGTTTCTCACCGCCATACTCGAAGTAGAGCTTCTCAGTAATCTTCTGCACCGAAGCGTCGAGCAGCACAGCGTTGTGGCTCAAGATGACGATGGGGTCTATCAGGTTCTCCACATCTTTCACCTGATGGGTGCTGATGATGATGGTCTTGCCCTCGTCGGCAATCTTGCTCAGGCTGGAGCGGAACTGGCTCTTCGATGGGATGTCGAGGCCGTTGGTGGGCTCGTCGAGCAGTATGTAGTCGGTGCCGAGCGAGAGGCTGGCAGCGATGAGACTCTTCTTCTGCTGGCCGAAACTCATCTCCTTGAATTTGCGGTCGGGTTCCACCTCAAGTTCTTGCATCAGGTGCAGGAAGGTGCCCTGCGAGAAAGTGGGATAAAATGGAGCCAACTCATTGACATACTGCTGCGGCGTGGCACCGTCGGGCAATGTTACCTCGTCGGGCATAAAGACGATTCGCTGAAGCATCTCGGGCAGTCGGTCGTGGCTGGTCATGCCATCAACGGTGCAGTTACCCACCGTGGGGCGTTGCAGACCGCAGATGAGCTTGAGCAGTGTGGTCTTGCCCACACCGTTCTCGCCCAGCAGGCCATAGATGGCCCCTTCCGGGAAACTCAGGTTGATGTTCGAGAAGACCGGCGTCTTCTTGTAACTGAAGTCAAGATTTTTAATTTCAATCATAAGGCTTTTGTTTTTTAGTATTTGTATTTAATTGCTGTTCCATAAACGAGCACTTCGGCGGCCTGCGCCATGATGGCACTGGTGGTGTAGCGCACTCCGATGATGGCGTCGGCCCCCATCTTCACTGCCTGATCCACCATACGCTGGGTGGCTTGGTTACGAGCTTTCTCCATCATGCCGGTATAGCTTTTCAGCTCGCCACCGACAATACTTTTCAGGCCCTGACCGAAGTCGCTGAACATATTCTTGCTCTGGATGGTGCTACCAGTCACGACTCCTAACTCTTCATAATTTACCCCCTGAAGGGTTTCTACGGTTACAATCTTCATAATCTATCTTGTTTTTTAAGGTTAATAATTACATTTTCGGTGCACTGTCGGTAGCTCCCTGACGGGCTTTGCTTTCCAGTTCCATCTTGCCGATGCGCCAGGTGAGGCCAAGGCTCACGAAGCGGCTGTCGAACTGCTGGCTGCCAGTGGTCTGGTACTGCGGCGCCGTGGTGTTGCTGCCCCACTCGGCCATGCCGAAGATGTCGTTGACGTTGAAGTAGACACTCAGCTGGCGCTCGAAGAAGTCGGCCGAGCAGCCGAGGTCGATGCCCTTGTTGGCCACGGTGAGGCTGTAGAGGCCCAGGCGCGGCGAGGAATAGTGCGCGTTAGCGAAGACCTCCAGTTTGTTCCACAGCTTGGCCCAGAGGTTGAGGCGGGCACTCCAGCTGACCTTGTTGTCGCTGAAGCCGTCGTAGGCGTAGGCGTAGTTGAACACCGAGGCGTTGAGGCGGACATTGAAGAAGCCGCTGGGACGGTAGGTTATGTTGGCCTCGAGGCCCTCGGTGTGGCTGGAGCCGATGTTCTCCGGACGGGTATAGTTGACCAGCTGCGTGGCGGGGAAGTAGGCGGGGGCGTATCCGGCATAGGCCATGGTGCCTATCTCGTCGGTGTTGGCGCGGAAGTAGGCGCTGAGGTTCAGCATGCCGAAGCCCATGATGTACTTGCTCCAGGCGGCCTCGAGGTTGTGGGTGTAGGACATGCGCAGATTGGGGTTGCCGGTCGAGTAGGAGTAGTCGTCGTAGATGTTGAAGTCGTAGTACTTCGAGAAGTCTTCACTGTGGGCGAAGCGGCGGGTGTAGCTCAGGCTGTAGGAGGTGAAGTTCTTGGCCTGGTAGCTGAGGTGGATGGAAGGGACAAAGCCCGGGAAGGCGGTATCGATAAGCACGCGGTCGTTTATCCCGGGATGCTCGATATAACCCTGGGCGAAGTCCTCCTCGAAGCGCATGCCGAGCTTGGCCGTAAAGCCGCCCCAGCGCTTCTGCAGCGTGGCATAGGCCGCCACGTTCTGGAAGTCGGTCGCCGCATCGAACGAGCGCAGCGCGATGTTGTCGTAACTTCCCGCAGCGCCCATGGTGTCCATCGTCTGGCCGATGCTGCTGTGCGCATAGCCCAGCGTGGCACCGGCGGCCAGCTCGAAGTTGTGCTTCAGCGGGTGCACATAGTCGAAGCTGAGGTTCAGGTGCGGGTTGTGATTGTAGCTCCCGTCGCGGCGGCGCAGGGTGTCGCGCAGCGGGTCGCGATAGACGAAGGAGCTGGTGCTGGTGCCACTGTTGCTGGAGGTGTTGCCGTTGAGCGACAGCGAGAGTTTGCGTCCGGTGGTGTCGAAGCGGTGCTCGAGCCAGGCGCCCATGTAGCCGCCCCAGAAGAAGCCGTCGTCATTGTCGTGCGTATAGCGATAGCCGAGGTTCTGCGGCGAGGGATATTCATAGTAGTCGAGGTCGACAGTGCTGTGGCTGCGCCCCCAATAGGGGTAGATGCCGGCCCAGGTGGCCAGGTTGGTCTTTTCGCTTATCTTCCAGTTGAAATTCAGACCAGTGTAGCCTCCGATGTTGCGGCTGCGTATGGTGTCGAAGTGACTCTGATAGCGACTGGTGTCGCCCGCAGCGTCCAGCAGCGTCGACGTGCCGTCGGAGTACATGTTGTGTACAGCGACGTTGGCGTTCACATAGATGTTCATGTCGAACCGCTCGTTGGCATAGACATACGAGGCCCAGGGCGAGAAGCTCGGCATGGTGTTGGCGCGGAAGCCGAGGCTGAGGAATTCGTTGCGCTTCACGGTCTGGTTGGTGACGATGTTGATGACGCCGCCAGTGGTGGAGTAGCGCGCCGAGGGGTTGGTGATGACCTCGATACGCTCGATGGCCCCAGCCGGCATAGTCTTGATGTACTGCTTCAGGGCCTCCTCGTTCATGTGGCTTGGCTGGTCGTTGATCCAAATCTCGACACTCGACACGCCGCGCAGCGTGATGTTGCCCTCGGCATCCACCTCAACGCCAGGGGCGTTCTGCAGGGCGTCGCTCGCCGTTCCTGTCTGGATGCTGGGGTCCTCCTTGGTGTTGTACATGTTCTTCTCACCGTCCATCACATAGAGTGGCTTCTCGGCCGTGATTTCCACTGCCTCCAAAAGCGTGCCGCCCTTGAGCTCGATGACGATGTCCTTGAGGTCCTTGACGACATAGATGTCTTTTACAACCGTCTCGTAGCCCACGCAGCTGGCCTGCATCAGATACTGGCCGGGCTTCACATCTTTGATTTCGAAGCGGCCGTCGAAGTCCGAGCTGTTGCCACGCACAAACACAGTGTCGGTCGAACGCATCAGACCCACGTTCACCAAGGGAAGGGCCTCCCCCGTCTTGGCATCGCGAACGGTGCCCTTGACTGTCAATTGCTGTGCCTGAACAGCACCTGTCAGTGTGAATACTGCGATAACCGCAGCAACCATGATTTTGTTTATATTACTCATATTCAACATTTTGTTTATTTACATTACCTCTGTATTAGTTTACTAATACACTGCAAAAGTAATACAATTTTCAATACTACCAAATTTTTTTTTCAAATTTTTTTCGTCATTTTGCATATCACACTATAAATCAACACATAGAACAACTAAAAAAATTTTCTTGCCTGTCTGCATCCTCTCTTGCTCTTGTTCGGCCGTTGCTCAGTCGTTGTTCAGTCGTTGTTCAGTGAATGACTGAACAACAACTGAACAACGGCCGAACAACAACTGAGCATCAGCCGCTGCGGACAAAAAGATTTTAGCGGTGGGGCAATAAAAAAAAAGGGATGGCGTTATTGAATAAATACATAATAAATATATAGGATAAAACATGGAACAAACTTTTGGCAATAACTACGACCATGAGGCCACGCGCCGATTCTTCCGCCGCTGGTGGAAAGTGCTGACTGCTGTGTTTGTCGTTGCCGCCATCGCCTCGCTGGTGGTGTCGCTGCTCATCAAACCGCTCTACAAGTCGTCGGCCGTTATCTTCCCCACCAATTCGAACCGTCTGTCGAAGGCCATCATGGACTACCACTATAGCCTCGACTTTATGGACTACGGCATTGAGCGCGACTGCGAGTACGCCATCCAGATACTCAGTTCGAAACGCATGCAGAAAGCCGTGTGCGACCACTTCAAGCTGATGGAGCACTACGGCATTCCCGAGGATGCCCAGCATGCCCAGTTCAAGCTCGACGAACAGTACAAGAGCAACATCTCGGTGAGGCGCACCGAGTTTCTCGGCGTGGAAATCGGCGTGCTGGACCAAGACCCGCAGTGGGCCGCCGACATAGCCAACTATATGGCCACGATGTACGACACGCTGTGCCACGCCATTCACCACGACCGCGCCATCTCGGCCGCCGAGGTGATGGCGGATGTGTGCACCGCCATGGAGCAGGAAATCGACTCGCTCTCGAAGCTGCCCGCCACCCCGTGGCGCACCAAGCTGATTGCCGACAAGTGCGAACAGCTGGCCGACCTGCAGACCCGCGCCACACAGACCGACGTGGACAAAGACCTGTCGGTCAGCTACAAATACACGGTCGACGTGGCCACCCCGGCCGACAAGAAAGCCTATCCCAAGCGCGCCCTCATTGTGCTGGGCGGTAGCCTCGGCGCCGTGGTCATCTGCATCTTCGGTCTGCTCCTCTTCGCCAAGAAAGAAGACGAATGAAACCCTGGCTCAGCAAGAACGGCGGCCTGCTGCTGGCACTGGCGCTGACGCTTGTGTTTGCCGTGGCCAACTCGTTCTTCCTTTTCTACAAAGGAAGCTACTTGCTGTCGCTCATCCCCTTGGGACTGCTGGTGGCGTGGCTGTTCGTCCAGCGTTTCGAAACCGGCATGCTCTGCATGGCCTTGCTCACCCCCTTTGCCGTCAACATGGCGCTGATGCCGGGCATGGAGCTTTCGATGCCCGTCGAGCCGATGATGATACTCTTCACGCTGATTTTCTTCTTCCGTGTACTGATAGCCAAAAACTATGACAAGCGCCTTTTGCGCCATCCGGTAACATTGCTGCTGACGGCCACGGTGGTATGGATGTTCGTCACCTCGTGCACCTCGCAGCTGCCGTGGGTGTCGCTCAAATACACACTGGCGCGCGTATGGTTTGTGGTGCCTTTCTTCTATGCCAACGCACAGATATTCCGCGACCGTCGCCGCATACGCGAGTTCTTCTGGGCCTATGCCATCGGCCTGGGCACCGTCATACTGATTGCCACCTCGAAAACCCTCGGCAATTTCAGCGACCTGCAGACCCTCCACCGCGTGATGCGCCCCTTCTACAACGACCACACAGCCTACGGCTGCGCCATAGCGCTGATGCTCCCGGCGGCATTCTATTTTGTCTTCTCACGCAGCAACAAGGGATGGCTCCGTGCGCTTACGCTGCTGCTCTTTGCAGGCCTTTGCATCGGCCTGTTTTTCAGCTACTGCCGTGCGGCTTGGATAAGCGTGCTGGGTGCCATCGGCGTGTACGTGCTTGTGCGCATGGGCATGAAGGTGAAATGGATGGTGTTGCTGTTCGGATTGGGCGTGGGTGCCTTTTTCATCTACCAAAGCGACGTGCTCTACAAGCTGGGCAAGAACAAGCAGGATTCGTCCTACGACCTGGCCGGACAGGTGAAGTCCATCTCCAATATCTCGACCGATGCCAGCAACCTTGAACGCCTCAACCGCTGGGCCTCGGCCATGCGCATGTGGAAAGAGCATCCGGTAATGGGTTGCGGCCCGGGAACCTACCAGTTCCTCTATGCCGGCTACCAGCGCAGCTACCAACTGTCGACCATCAGCACCAACGCCGGCAACCTCGGCAACGCCCACAGCGAATACATCGGCCCGATGACCGAGCAGGGCATCCCAGGTGTGCTGCTCATGGCCGCCCTGTTCCTCGTCACCTTCGCCACCGGTGTGCGCGTGTACCGCACCGCCCGCGACCCCGACGTGGCCCGTATGGCATTGGCTTTCACGCTTAGCCTGCTGACCTACTACATACACGGCGTGTTCAACAACTTCCTCGACACCGACAAGCTTTCGGTTCCCTTCTGGGCCTTCACGGCAGTTATCGTGGCGCTGGACACCTACAGTGAGAAAAAAGAGGAAAAATGAAACGGGATAGCATTAAACAAAAAAACTACGCCGTTAGGCGTTTTCGATTAATAGAAATCCCCGACGGGGCATCCTCCGCCCACCTACTCCGTAGGAGTTTTCTTTTAATCCTTTTCACCTTTCACCTTGCTCCTTTCACCTTGCAGGCCCAACGGCTGCCCGCGGTGCACCACCAATGTTGGGATATCGCCATAACCCCACAGACCGACCAAGTCATCGTCAACCGCTATGCACCCAGCATCGCAGTCGACTCGGGAGCCATGCTTGTGGCCTTCGGCATGCAGTACCTCGGCACCCCCTACAAATACGGCGGCAAGACCCCAAAAGGCTTCGACTGCGCCGGCTACGCCCGTTACCTCTACATGCACTTCGGCCATACTCTGCCGCCCTACAGCGGCGGACAGTACCGCGTGGGCACACGCATCAACGACACCCGCAACCTGGTGCCGGGCGATCTCGTCTTCTTCGGCGGACGTCACAAATCGAAATCGGTGGGACACACCGGCATTGTGGTCGAGACCGACACCGTTTCAGGCCGCTTCCGCTTCATCCACTCTTCTACCGGCAACGGTGTCATCATCAGTCGCTCGACCGAGCCCTACTACAAAAGCCGCTACATCGGTGCCTGCCGCATATTCCAAGAATAATTTTTTTTTGTAACAATAATATATAATTCATATATTTGCAGTTGTAAACAGGAATCATATTATCAATATAAAACATTAAAATACAGAAAGATAGAATAACAACAACAGTATAACGACCAGCGTTTTTGCTTACAACGTAGCACTCGGAATCTGGACAATTCCCCATTTGCTAACACTCAACAAGAAGCAAGACGCTCGTGGACTTTTCCGCGAGCTTCTTTGTATGGGTGTTAGGTAGTCCAGAACCTCGAGTGCCGACAAGAAAGCCTCGCGGTTTTTTTTTATTTGTACCTTAATGACAACCAAAACACTTTAACAATGAGAACAAAGAAGAAACAGTACGAAGCGCCACAGCTTACAGTTGTGACCTTCAAGACAGAACAAGGCTATGCCACAAGTTCGCTCGGTGCATCGGGAGCGTTCGGCTTAGGCACTACCTGGACGAACGAAAGCCTCGATGCATGGGACAATTCACCCTCTGGCAGCAGCGGCAACCGCTTCGGCGGCGGCTGGACCGATAACGGTAGCAGCGCTTGGGAATAAACCAATTAGAAAGTAAGAATCACAAAAGTAAAAATCAATATGAAGAAAAGTATCTTATTGGTCGCAGCGGCAATAGGTATGCTGGCGGCCTCGTGCAACAAAGACCTCGAAAATCTGACTCAGACCCCGATCACCATCAGTGCCACCTACGATGCCGGAGGTGAAAAAGTAGCCTACACCGAGGATGGTGCCAACATCACCGCCACCTGGGAGGCAGATGACGAGCTCATTGTATGCTGGAACAACCACAAGAACACCCTCACCCTGAGCAGCGGTGCAGGAACCTCGTCGGCCACCTTTACCGGCGCCATCACCGGCACCCCGTCAGCCAACTCGACGCTTGTATGCTTTGTCAAAGACAGCAAAAACCCCGGAGCGGTTACTATTTCAGACAATGGCGACTACCTCTACACCTCTGACGCTTTCCTTACCCAAGACGGCTCCATGGATAGCGCAGCCAGCCGCAACCTCTACTACGGCACCTGTTTCTACGGTGACGGCACCAATATCAGCTGCACCTTCAGCGTCAACACCTCAATGATGAAATTCCTGGTCTATGCCCCTGAAGGCATTTCGGAAGGTACCACTGGAGCCACGCTGACCTACAAGAGCGGCAGCACCGAACTGGCCAAAGCCACCTTTACAGTTGGCACCGACGGCATCAATACCATCTACCTCACCATCCCAGCTGGCCACTACACTGGGGAACAGACCCTCGTCTACCACAGCGGCGATATCACCGAGACTGAGACACTATCTTCAACACAGGCCAATTTCATAGCCGGCCAAACCTATAGCAGGAATGCATATTTTAATAATCCCATTGCCGAACCTCTTACATTCGAGGCAATAACCGCTGGTACGCAGATTTCATTTTCCTTAATGACAGGATTATCCGGTGAGGTACAATACAACAAGTATGATGGTAATGGATGGCAAAATTACACTTCAAATACAAATATTACCCTTACCAATGTTGGTGATAGAGTTTCATTCCGTGGGGACAATACTATTTATGGTAATGCAGATTATACTGGTAGCAGATTCACCAGTACCAAAGATTGTTTCTTCTATGGTAATGTCATGAGTCTTATCAATCCAACCAATTATGTTACATTAACAAGTGTAACAAATTATGCTTTTTTAGGTTTATTTAATAACGGTAATCACTTTAAGAACCATCCATCAAAAGATATCTTATTGCCCGCAACAACATTGGGTGAACATTGTTATGAATCCATGTTCAAGGGTACAGGAATAACCAGATCACCTATACTGCCAGCCACATCATTACAAAGTGATTGTTATTATAATATGTTCTATGGTTGCACCGCATTGACAACAGCACCAGCATTACCTGCCACTTCACTTAAAAATAATTGCTATAAGCGGATGTTCTTAGGTTGCATTGCTCTAATCACAGCACCAGCACTACCTGCTACCACGTTGGCCGATTATTGTTACTACGAAATGTTCTATGGTTGTACCAATTTATCCACTGCGCCCATACTGCCTGCTACTACAATGGCAAATTATTGTTATCCAGGTATGTTCTATGGTTGTTCCTCACTGACAACTCCTCCACCCGTACTGCTCGCTACTACATTGACCCCGAGTTGTTACGAGAGAATGTTCTATGGTTGCTCTTCCTTGACAACTGCACCAGAATTACCTGCTACTACATTGGCAGATGGTTGCTACCAATATATGTTCCAGAACTGCACAAGTTTGACTTCCGCTCCAGACCTGCCTGCAAGAACACTAACCAGCGGTTGTTACTACCTCATGTTTGACGGCTGTACTAATTTAAATCACGTAAAATGTCTTGCAACTACCAATATTTCTACTGTCAATACCCAGTATTGGCTCCAAAATGTGTCTCCAACTGGAACTTTTATCAAAGCCTCGTCGGCGAATTGGGGAAGAGGTGTAGATGGCATTCCTTTAGGCTGGACGGTACAAAACCAATAATAAAAAAAACAATACAAGAAGGCCTGCGCATCCCGCGGGCCTTTTCTTTTTTACTCGTCGCTGGTGTCGCTGATGAAGCGGCGGTAGGCGCTGAAGGTGTTGGCGCGGGAGAGGAAGCAAAGGCATCCCCTCTGGCTGGACAGTACAAGAGGAATAGATTCATTTCATTCCTACCACAAAGGCCTGCACATCCCGCGGGCCTTTTTTTATTTATTTGTCACCTTCAAACAATAAAAAGAGATAATTAGCGTTATGAAAACAAATGGATACAGCCGAGAAAATAAAACAGATGTCGGCCACAGCACAACGCATCATGCCCTCGGGCGGTGAAGCATGGCTGTTCGGTTCCCAAGCCCGAGGCACCGCAAGGGAAGACTCGGATTGGGACATTTTGATACTGATTGACAAAGAAGGCCATATCACTCTCGAAGACTATGGCAAATATGCCTACCCTTTCCAAGAACTCGGCTGGGACATTGACGCCATGATCAGCCCCATAGTCTACACAAAACGAGACTGGGAGCGTAGCAGTTTCACACCGTTCTACAAAAACGTAATGCAAGACAGAATAAGACTATGAGTTTATCGGACGACGAAAGACGAGCACTGGTCACCTACCGCCTGGAAAAAGCACGCAAGACTTACCAACAAGCCTCTGACTCTATTTCCCTCGGTTATTGGGAGATGACAGCCAACAGATTGTATTATGCAGCATACTATGCCGTGTCCGCACTCTTACTGCAGCAAGGTCTGACTGTACAGACTCATCACGGCATCATACAAATGTTAGGACTTCATTTCGTGAAAACCGGTATAATAAGCAAAGAGATGGGAACTTTATACGGCCGTCTTTTTTCCATGCGACAGACTGGTGACTACGGTGACACCTTCGACCTCACCGAGGAAGAAGTATTGCCACTTGTTGAGCCAACCAAGGAACTCATCGAGACCATTGACTCTATACTTTCAAAGTCGATGTAGAATCAATTCCTCATTTTTACACAAAAATAGGGATTTACTCGTCCGTAGTGTCGCTGATGAAGCGGCGGTAGGCGCTGAAGGTGTTGGCGCGGGAGAGGAAGCCGAGGTAGTTGTCCTGGTCGTCGATGACGACGAGGTTGTAACGGTTACCGACACGGAACTTCTCCACTACGTCGATGAGCGAGTCGCTCGACCGTACAAGATCGCCCTCTGAGAGGGGGTGCATCAGGTCGTCGACCACGACGGTGTCGTACTTCTCGGTATTGAAAATAATCTTGCGCACATCGTCCAAGACGATGACACCAAGGAACTTGTCGTCGTCGGAGAGCACTGGGAAGAGGTTGCGACGCGAGGTCTTGATAGCCTCGACCAGGTCGCGCAGGTGATCACCGGTGCGGACAATCACAAAGTTGTTCTCAATGAGGCTCTGCATGTTCATCAGGTTCCACGCCGAAGCATCTTTGTCGTGAGTCAGCAAGTCGCCCTTGGCGGCCAGCTTGCGTGCATAGATGGAATGACGCTCGAAAGGACTGACGCAAAGGTAGGTGACAGCTGCGGCCGTCAGCAGAGGCACAAGCAGCGCATAGCCACCCGTAATCTCGGCGATGAGGAAGGTGGCCATAAACGGGGCATGCATCACGCCCGTCATCACGGCCGCCATGCCCACCAGGGCGAAGTTGGCTGTGTTTTGCGGCGGCAGACCCAACTGGTTGCAGAACATGGCGATAAAATAGCCCGACAGGCCACCGATGACCAATGAAGGGCCGAAGGTACCACCCACACCGCCTGCACCGATAGTGGTGGCGGTAGCGATGGCCTTAAGCGCGATAAGGGCAAAGAGAACAGCAAGCGTCACCCATGCGCTGCCGGCCAACGAGCGGTAGGGTGCACCGGCGAAAAGGCTGTCGGGGTTGCCATGCAAAAGCTCTGTGAGTGACGAATATCCCTCACCATATAGCGGTGGGAAGAGCACCACCAAGACACCCAGCATCAGGCCGCCGATGACCATCCGCAACCACGGATTGCGACGCTGGGCAAACCAGCCTTCAACACGGTCGGTAACACGGAGAAAATAGACCGAAACAGCGGCACAGAAGACACCAAGCACAGCATAATAGGGAATCTGTGAGAGCGCGAACTGCTCACTGACAGTGAACTTGAACTGCACACCCGTACCCATCAGGAAATAGGCCACTGTGGAGGCCGTCAGAGCCGATATCAGCAAGGGCAGCGCCGTGGTGGCGGTAAGATCGAACAGGAACACTTCGAGCACGAAAAGGATACCCGCCAGCGGAGCCTTGAAAATGCCGGCAATAGCACCGGCGGCACCGCAGCCCAACAGCAGACGTACACTCTTGGGCGAGAGGCGGAACCAGCGGCCAACATTGCTGCCGATGGCCGAACCGGTAGAGGCAATTGGGGCCTCGAGACCCACGCTACCACCAAAGGCAACCGTCAAAGTGGAAGCCACCAACGAAGTCCACATATTCTTGGCCGGCAGGGCGGAACGGTTGCGGCTGATGGCCAGCAACACGCTGGGCAATCCGTGCCCGATATCGCCTCGAACCACATACTTGACAAACAACATAGTCAGCAAAATGCCGACGAGGGGCAGGAAAAAGATGACAACCACCTGCCAACTGCCTGTGGCCAATTGCCAACCGCCGGTCGACAAGCGGGTCACCAAAGCGCCAGCATAGTGCACCAAGGTTTTCAGTGCCACCGCCGCCAAACCCGAAAGCAGACCCACCACCACAGCCAACAGTAGAAGCATCGACTGTTCGCTCACGTGGCGCAAACGCCAACGGTGTATCGACATGTAGAAATTCATCTTTTTTCTTAAAAAAATCCGGTGCAAAAATACGAAATAATTTCCAATTGCGTTACTATCAAAGAAAAAAACTCAAAAAAATGAAAAAAACAATCATTATAGCAAGCAGCGTAGCACTGATGGCCTCGTCATGCGTGTCGCTCACCGAATTCGAGACTTTGCAGACCCGCTACGACCAAACCGAGAAGCAGTACCTGCTCACTAAACAAGAACTTGCCGAGCTGAAGGAGGAGAATTCCGTACTCACACGCCAGAACCAAGCACTCAACACCGATATGAGCGAGATGGCCCTTGCCAAAAACCGCTCCGAATCGACCATCGACAGCTTGACCCGACGCATCGAGCAGATGCGACACCATTACGACACCACTATGGAGAACTATATCCAGGAGGTGGCCGGCAAGAACCGTGACCTGACGCGTGCCCAGAACCTACTCACCGCTCGCACCAAGGAACTCAACGACAAAGAGGCCCAGCTGAAGACCCAACAGGAGAACTTCCAATTGCAGCAGGAGAATTTCCAACTGCAGCGCAGCGAATTGATAGCCAAACAGAAACAGCTCGAGCAAGAAGAGGCTGCCACCAAAGCCAAACTCGAAGCCAAGCAAAGAGAACTCGAGACTGTACGCAATTCGGTGACCCGCGCCCTGGTGGGCTTCGCCGACAAAGGTTTGAAGGTGGAAACCCGCGACGGAAAAGTATATGTTTCGATGGAGAACAAATTGCTGTTTCCCTCGGCCAGCTGGACCGTATCGAAAGAAGGTGCCAACGCTATCAAAGAGTTGGCCAAAGTGCTGGAACAAGATTCCACGCTGAAAATCATGGTTGAAGGCCACACCGACAACGATGCCTACCGCGGTTCGACCGCCGTCAAGGACAACTGGGACCTCAGTGTGATGCGCGCCACTGCCATTGTCAAATTGCTGCTGCAGTCGGGTCCCAACATCAATCCTACCCGTATCGAGGCCTGTGGCCATGGCGAATACGCCCCCAAGGTGCCCAACGACAGCCCTGCCAACAAGGCCATCAACCGCCGAACCGAAATAGTCCTCACTCCCAACATCGACGAGCTGCTGAAAGAGATGAAGCAGTAAGCATCATCTACGTATCATCTTCGACTCACCTCCGTATCATCTCCGTGTCATCTCCGATAAAATATGGTGCCGATACGGAGGTGAATTGTCCTGTAAATATGTTTTTTTTCACTTTATAAGGGCAATATTAGATTTTTTGTGTAAATTTGTATGTTAAACCCTCATTGTAGGGTTTGGGTTAGTTTATTGTAGTACAAACAGATAGAGCAATATAATATAATAAAAATATGATAAAAAACTATAAGTTGGCTGCTTTAGCGGCATTATTTATCGTTTTCGCATTGCCCATGGCACAGGCCCAGAAGGAAGTGCCGATACCCGATGTGAGCACCGATTCGCTGATGAAGCACATCATCGAACTGTCCTCTGAGACCTATGCCGGCCGAATGGCAGGCAGCAATGGCTACGACAAGGCCGCACGCTATGCCGAACGGCTGCTTCGCCGCTATGGGGCACATCCCGTAAGGCAGGAGTTCCGTGTGGAATGCAACGAGGTTGAGAACTGCAAGTTCAACGTCTATCGTCCCGGTAGCAAGGAGAAGCGCGTCTTCACTTTGGGTAACGAATTCTGTTGTGCAGGTATGACTGGACGCGGCTATGTCGACGCACAGATGGTGTTCTGCGGCTACGGCATCGACAACGGTGTCTTCGACGAGTTCAAAAAGGTCGATGTGCAGGGTAAGATTGCCGTGGTGTTGACCGGCTTGCCCGAAGAGGGCATTGTGGCCAGCAACATTGCCGAGCACTATGCCACCCTGCGCGACAAGGCACGTACCGCCGAGAAACACGGTGCCATCGGTATGATGGCTGTCAACATAAGCAACAGCTGCCGTGCCAACGAGCCCCAAGGACGTGTCTTCTGCGGTGAACTGCCCCACCTGACCACGTTCCCCATTCTCCAACTGACATTAGACTGCGCTCGCGAGATTTTCAATGAAGAGCTGATGGGGATTGACAGTGCAATATCGCAGATTACACGCACCCGCAAGCCCTGCTCGTTCGCCCTGCTCAAGAAGGCCGAAATCGACGTCAACGCCTTCTACCGTCCCACGGCCGCCACCACCAACGTGGTGGGTATGCTACCAGGCACCGACAGCCGCATCAGCGACGAACTGATTGTTATCGGGGCCAGTCTCGACGGTGTCGGCATGCAGGGAGAAACTTGCCTGTTCCCTGGAGCCGACATCAACGCCTCTGGCGTAGCAGCCGTGCTGGAAACGGCCCGACTACTTTCAAAACCCGACTACCGTCCGAAACGCAGCGTGGTATTTGTTCTGTTCAGCGGCAGTGAGCAGCAGTTCCTCGGTTCGCGCGTTTTCCTCGAGAACTACACCAAACTGCGCAAAATAGAAGCATTCCTCAACGTGCAGAATATCGGCTGTGGCGACAGCATTGTCCTGCTTGGCGACAACAAGTACCCTACTCTGACCGACATCGCAGTCAACCGCGATTCGATTCCCGGCCGTCACAACATTATGCACAACCCAGAGAAAACCAATCCCCGCGGCGATGCCAAGGCATTCGATGCCATCGGTATTCCCTCGATGGTGTTCACCACCCATAACGGCATGCAACACAACCGCGTGTCGAGCGATATCTGGGAGAACATCGACCGTCGCATACTTACCATGACAGCCCAACTGCTGGTGGAGGCCACCTGTGAACTGGGCGAAGGCCTGTATCAAGGCCGTAGCCCGAGAAGCCGCGCTTTCCGATTCTAATCACCGAACCCGATAACTATTAGCATTTCAACATGTTAACATTATACAAAAAAGAACTAAGCAACTTCTTCTCCTCACTGATTGGATACCTCACCATCGGGGTATTCCTGCTGCTGACCGGACTGATGCTGTGGGTGCTGAAATCGGACTTCAACATCCTCGACTATGGCTATGCTGGAATGGATGGTCTGTTCCTGATTGGGCCATTCCTCTACCTGTTCCTTGTGCCGGCCATCACAATGCGTACCTTTGCCGAAGAACGGCGCAACGGCACCATCGAGATGCTGATGACCCATGCCGTGAGCGACTGGACTATTGTATGGGCCAAGTTCCTCGCCGCATGGACGCTGGTATTCATCTCACTGTTGCCCACATTGGTATGTTATTTCAGCGTGGTGTCGCTGGGCGACCCTGTGGGCAATATCGATACTGGCAGCGTCATCGGCTCGTACATTGGCCTTTTGCTGCTTGGTGGTGCGTTTGTGGCCATCGGATTGTTCTGCAGTTCGCTGACCTCAAACCAAATTGTTTCCTTTATCGCGGCAGCGGTTCTGTGTGCAGTGGCCTATCTCGGATTTGAATCGGTCTATCACATGGGACTGTTCGGCGGTGCCGACTTGTTTATCAAACGGCTTGGCATGACCGACCACTACGAGAGCATCAGCCGTGGTGTAATCGACACGCGCGATGTGCTCTACTTCCTCAGCGTCATGGCTTTGTTCCTGATGGCCACACGCATGGTTCTACAAAGCCGCAAATGGAGCGGTTGGAAAAACCGTAAAAACCTCAAACGCAGTCATTGGCTTGAGATGGGAGCCACAGTGCTCATCATCATCTTCGCCAATGTTATCGACCATTACTTCTTCGCCCGCCTCGACCTGACTTCGGAGCACCGCTACACCCTGTCGAAATCGACCAAGACAATGCTAAAAGACATCGACGAGCCCGTGCTGTTCCGGGTTTACCTCGAGGGCGAATTCCCTGCCGATTTTAAACGGTTGCAAAACGAAACCAAAGAGATGCTGAACCAGTTCCGTGCTTACAACCGCAATATCGAATACGAATTTGTCAACCCAAATAACTTCGAAGACCGCCAAGAACAGCAAGTATTCTATCAGAAACTGGCTTCAAAGGGCATACAACCCACACAGATACAGGTGAACAGCGACGGCGGTGTAACCACACAGATACTGATTCCGGCAGCCGACGTATTCTACCGCGGACGTGAAACCTCGGTACAACTGCTACAGAACCAGAAATATGTCAGCGAGGCCGACCTGCTGAACAACTCGATTCAAAATCTGGAGTACACCCTTTCAAGTGCCATCCGCGCCTTGAGCAAAGGCATGAAACAATCGATAGGATTCCTTCAAGGGCATGGTGAACTGACCGGTGGCGTGCTTTATGACATACAGCGTTCGCTGCAGGAATTCTACAGTCTCGACTATGTCACTATCGACGGCAAAATACAATCGCTCACCGCCCATCGAAAGAATGAAAAAGATTCCACCTATAACTTCTACAACCTGTACGACCTGTTGATTATTGCCAAGCCCACACAGACCTTCTCCGAACAAGACCTCTACATACTGGACCAATACATCATGTATGGCGGAAAAGTGCTCTGGCTGATTGACGAACTCAATGCCGACCTTGACAGTCTCTCCAATCGCGGCCAAATGCTATCCACCCGCTATACACTGGGGCTGGACGAGATGCTGTTCAACTATGGTGTGCGTATCAATGCTGACTTGCTGATGGATATGCGTTGCCGCCCCATCCCGATACAGGTGGGCATGGTGGGTGAAAAACCGCAGTTCAAATTCTGTCCTTGGTACTATTTCCCCGAAATTGTGCCGCTGTCACAACACCCAATTGTACGCAACCTCGACCTCATCAAGACCGACTTCGTCAGCAGTATCGACCTGATCGACAACGACATCAAGAAAACCGTGCTGCTTACCACCTCAGAATATACCCGTGGCAAGAATGCTCCTGCCATGGTCGATTTGGCCGATGCTCAAATCGAACCCGATCGCAGACTTTTCACCCGCAGCAACGTACCCGTTGCCGTTCTGCTCGAAGGTGAATTCAAGTCTGCCTGGCGCAACCGACTGACACCACAGTTCACCTCACTTGATGCCATGGGTTACAAGGAGAGCAGCCCAGAAAACAAGATGATTGTTATCTCGGATGGCGACATCATCAAAAACCGATTCAATGCCTCTGAAGGTGCCACATTCCCATTGGGCTACGACTACTACACCCAGACCTTCTACGCCAACAAAGACTTGCTGCTGAATGCCATCAACTATCTTGTAGGCGACAACGGTCTGTTGGACTCGCGTGCTCGCACTATCAAACTACGCAAATTGAATGTCGTTAAAGTGCATGAAGAACGCAGCAAATATCAAGCAATCAACACCATTTTACCACTCATCATTCTTGCCCTTGCAGGCGGTGTAATCGTAACGATTAGAAAAAAGAAATACAACAAATGAAGAAACGCAACATAATCATTATCGCAGCCGTAGCCATCATTGGTCTTGTAGCACTGATTGTAGCACTGAACGGCTCGAAGAAATCGACCTTCGCACAAGACTACCATGTTGAGGATATCAGCACTGTCACCAAACTGTTTCTTGCCGACAAACAAAACAACGAAGTAACCCTTACCCGGGGAGAAGACTCGATATGGATTATCGACGGACGCTATGAGGCCAACAAAGCCATGGTTGACCTTCTGCTCGAGACACTCAACACCATGCGTATCCGCCAACAGGTGAACCGCCAGGCCATCCCCAACGTGGTGAAAGATATCGCTGCCCATGGTATCAAGGTGGAAGTTTATCAGCACAAGCCACTCATCAATTGGTTTGGTGGCAAACTGAAACTATTCCCTCGCGAAAAACACACAGTAACCTACTATGTCGGCCGCGAAACACAAGACATGATGGCCTCGTTCATGTTCCGCGAAGGCGACAAGGTGCCCTACATCATCCACATCCCTGGATTCCGTGGATTCGTTACCCCGCGTTTCGTCACCGAACCCATCAAATGGCGCAGCCACCGTATAGTGGAGTTGAATGTAAGACAAATCGAGCGCGTCGAATTGCAGATACCCGAATCGCCGACCGAATCGTTTGCCATTGTCCGCGACGGCGAAGGTTTTGCCATGGAAATACTTGCCAACCATCAGCGTGTCAACGGTTTCGACACCGCCCGTGTGGCACAGATGCTTTCCGCTTTCGCCTTCCTGAACTTTGACGAATTCGCGTCGATTGTTCCCAACAGCCACGCCGACAGCTGTGTAACCGGTACACCCCGTGCCATCCTCAGCATCACAGATACCGCAGGCATCACCCGTCAACTGAAGACATACATCAAGTACACCGACCCCAACGACATTGAGGCTCTCGGCGACGACCAACTGGTGGAGAGTTTCGACCTTAATAGATTGTACGCCATCATCGACGACAACGATACCGTGCTGATTCAATACTTTATCTTCGACAATATACTGCAACCTGCAAGTTACTTCTTGGGACAGGACAAAACTGGATTCGCCAGATGAGGCCACTGATACTCATAACCAACGACGACGGAGTGAACGCCAAAGGGCTGCGTGCACTATATGAAGTGGCAGCCGAATTTGGTGATGTCATTGTCATGGCCCCCGACCACAACCGTTCGGGGGTTAGCCATAGCATCACCTCCTCTCGTCCCATCCGAGTCCACAAAGTGAGTTCAATTGAAGGTTTGACCATTTACAGTTGCGACGGTCGCCCTGTTGACTGTGTTAAACTGGCCTTCGAACACTTCTGCACTTGCCGCCCAAAACTTGTGCTCTCGGGCATCAACCATGGCAGCAACAGTTCAATCAACATCCTGTACAGCGGCACCATGGGTGCCGTGCTCGAAGCCACCATGCTCGGACTCAACAGCATCGGCTTTTCATTGCTGAATCACAGTCCCGAAGCAGACTTCACTCATTGCCTGCCGTATATCCGCCAAATCATCGGCACCTCGCTCGAAAAAGGATTACCCAAGTGCACATCCCTTAATGTCAACATTCCGAGAGAGACTGACCTCAAGGGTATTCGCATCTGCCATCAGGCACAGTCACAATGGGTCGACAGCTTCGAGCAACGCATCGACCCGAGAGGGGTCCCCTACTGGTGGCTAACCGGCAAATTCATTTGTGACAATCCTCCGGAAGGCACCGACGAATGGGCACTGGCCAACGGCTATGTAGCCATAACACCAGTACATATCGACTACACCAACCACGCAGCAATCGCCACATTGAAAAAAAACTACAGCCTATGAAGAAGTTTTTCGAACAGAACAAAGTGATTGTAGGCCTCGTCGCAGGTCTCGGCTCAATACTCGCCACCGCTGCGCTCATCACCGTTGCAATGCTCATTGCGGGAGACACGAGCACCCACCTCTCCCTTTATGCCGGCTGCTTCGTCCCTCCTCTGCTCATCATGCGTTACTACGTCAAACAGCAACATATCACCGTCGTCAAGACGATAATCGTAAGCCTCTTCATCACCTTCATCGCCTTCATGTTCCTATTGTTCAAAACCCACTCATTAAATCTTAACCCTTAAACCTTAAACCCTAAACCTTAAACCTTGAAATACTACATCATAGCCGGCGAAGCCTCGGGCGACCTTCATGGAGCCAATCTGATGAAAGCGCTTCTCGAACGCGACCCTCAAGCGCAATTCCGCTTCTGGGGCGGCGACACCATGGCTAAGATAGGTGGCACTCCGGTACGTCACATTCGCGACCTCGCCATCATGGGTTTTGTCGAAGTGGTCATGCATCTGCGCACCGTATTGGGCAACATCAGCTTCTGCAAACACGACATCCTGCAATACCAACCCGACGCCGTCATCGGTGTCGACTATCCGGGCTTCAACCTCAAAATCGAAGCATGGGCACACAAGCAAGGCATCAAGACCATACATTATATCTCGCCCAACCTTTGGGCTTGGAAAAAAGGGCGCATCAAAGGAATGCGTCGTACCCTCGACCGACTCTGTTTCATACTTCCGTTCGAACAAGATTTCTTCGCCAAAAACGACCTTCCACAAGCCGTCTACGTCGGCCATCCCCTGCTTGACGCAATAAAGTCACAGAATATTCAGATTAATCCGAATCCCCAGAAGACCATCGCCTTACTTCCCGGTAGCCGTAGGCAGGAGTTGAAAAACAGTCTGCCTCAGATGGTAAAGCTTGCCCATCGGCATCCCGAATACCATTTTGTGGTGGCCGGTATGAGCCTGCTTGGTCCTAAAATATATAATGAACTGATACCCTCCGACAGCCATATCGATGTCGTTTACGACCAGACCTACAACCTGCTGTCCACTGCCTTTGCAGCCGTGGTTTGCTCAGGCACTGCCACCCTCGAAACAGCACTTTTCAACGTGCCGCAAGTAGTTTGCTACCGAGCCAACCCCATATCCATTGCCATCGCCAAGACACTTGTCGGCAAACGAATCAAATACATCTCATTGGTCAACCTTATCGCCGACCTGCCCATCGTCACCGAACTCATTCAGGAAGACTTCAACCCACAACGTCTTGAATCCGAATTTGAAAAGATAACCGTCGACACTGCCAATCGCAACAGAATGCTCGACCAATACGCCCACATGCGCCAACTGCTCGGCGACGGCGGTGCAAGCGACAATACAGCCCAAACAATCATTGAAACCATCCGATGAAACGCATACTTTCCATACTGCTGCTGCTCCTCCTCGCCTTCACAGCCAACGCTGAAAAGGTGCGGGTCCGTCTCTACTCAACCAACAACATCAAAACACTCAACATCTCGTTCGACCTGGGCCAGTACAACCTCTACGCCGACAACAACAACCTGCTCGAAGACATGATTGGCGAAGGTCGTTCGGTGCTTATCCGCGTCGAGAAAAACAAAATCCATGTCAGTGTCAACGAGGACGACTATGGCCTGTTCGGCAGCATCCGTCTCGAAGCCACCGACACCGCCTGCATCCTCTGCATAAATCCCGAAGGGTGCAAACAGCGCACCTACGAGGGCAACCTCGAAGTGAAGCCTCTCAAAAACGGCAACCTGCAGATAGTGAACGATGTCGAATTCGAGACCTATATCGCCGGCGTCGTGCAAAGCGAAATCTACGGCGACCACTCCGACATCTTCCGCATCCAGGCCATCATCAGCCGCACCTGGGCCCTGCGCAACATTCAGAAACACCGCAACGACGACTACAACTTCTGCGACCAGGTGCATTGCCAGGCCTACCTCAACCGCTGCATCCGGCCCGACATCATGATGGGAGCCATCCAAAGCAGCGGTGAAACCCTCGTCGACGAAAACGGCGACCTTATCGACACCCCGTTCCACTCCAACTCTGGCGGACAGACCGCCAACTCCGAGGACGTGTGGCGCGCTGCCTTACCCTACCTTCGCTCGGTCGAGGACACCTTCTCCTTCCGCATGCGTCAGAGCGACTGGGTCAAAAACATCAGCCTCGACCGTTGGCTCAACTACTTTGCCAAAACACACAAAATCAATATCCAAGACAGTGCCAACCTCGACACCCTGCTGCACTTCACACAGGATCGGCGCTGTGCCCGCATCCTCGGTGTGCCGCTGACCCGCGTGCGCGTCGATTTCCAACTCAAATCCACCTTCTTCTCTGTCAAAGTCGACAGCGCTTCCAACTCCGTCATCCTCAACGGACACGGCTATGGGCATGGGGTCGGACTCAGCCAGGAAGGTGCCATCCGCATGGTACGCCTCGGCTACAGCTACGACAGCATCCTCCACCATTACTACACCGGGGCCATTCTCCACCACGACCCCACTGCCAACCGTAGCTATGTCGAGAAATATGTCACCCAGATTGCACGTATCATCGAGGAGGACAAACAGAAACAAACTCAAGTGCGCTCCAAGAAAGACGACTGGCTCGGCCGACTGTTCCGTGTCCGCGACCGCGAAGAGCGCGAAGAAATATACATAGAAGATGAACAAGACAACGAAAAAGATTGGCAATATGAATGGTAAATCAAAAAAGAAGAATGATAATCTCAGACTGTGCAAGATAATATGCGTCAGCCTGATACTTGGTTTTTCATTCTTAATTCCTCATTCTGCACAAGCGCAAGTGAAATGGCACACCCCCGAAGAGGCTTCGACCGCCAAGATTGGCAACCGACTCTTCTTCTTCGACTTCTACACCAACTGGTGCGGCTATTGCAAGAAGATGGATCGCGAAACCTTCTCCGACCCCACCGTGGCGGCCATCATGAACAAATACTACTACCCCGTCAAATTCAATGCCGAAGGCAACAGCCAGTTCCAATGGAACGACCAAACCTACGGTCCTCAGAAAGGCGCACGCGGCAACGTCCACTCCTTCGCCGTCGCCACCCTCGGCCGACAGATGGGATTCCCCACCTTCGCCCTCTTCAACAGCAACCGGCGGCTGATGCAGTCCATCCCCGGCTTCTATCCTGCCAAAGACTTCACCGTCATCCTCTGGTATTTCGCCTCGGGCGACTGCGACAAATATCCTTTCGAACGCTACTCGCAGATTTTCGACAAGGAAATACGCCCCGTAATGGAAAAAGCCCTTGCAAAATAACCGTCATCCATTAACCGTATAGCACCATGGCACTGTTCAACTTCATAAAAAAAGATAAGAGCGAAGAACGCCAGACCCTCGACAACGGACTGGCCAAGACCAAAACCAGCTTCTTCGAGAAACTCACCAAGAGCATCATTGGCCGTTCTACCGTCGACGACACCGTGCTCGACAACCTCGAAGAAACCCTCGTCACCAGCGACGTGGGAGTCGAAACCACCCTCAAAGTCATCGACCACCTGCAGGAGCGCATAAAACGCGACAAATACATCTCCACCTCCGAGCTCAACTCCATTCTCCGGGCCGAGATAGCACAGCTGCTGCGCCAGCCGCAGACCAACTTCCCGGCCGACTTCAGTTCGCCCATGCCCCACAAACCTTACGTCATCCTTGTGGTCGGCGTCAACGGCGTGGGCAAAACCACCACCATCGCCAAACTCGCCTACCGCTACAAGCAGGCCGGTAAGCAGGTGATGCTCGGTGCGGCCGACACCTTCCGTGCAGCCGCCGTCGAACAGCTTCAGCTCTGGGCCGACCGCGTCGGTGTGCCCATCGTCCAGCAGGGTATGGGGGCCGACCCGGCCTCCGTGGCCTACGACACCCTCCAGTCGGCCCTCGCCAAAGGCTCCGACGTGGTCATCATCGACACCGCAGGCCGCCTCCACAACAAAGTAGGCCTCATGAACGAGCTGACCAAAATTCGCAAGGTGATGCAGAAACTCGTCCCCGACGCACCGCACGAAATCCTCCTCGTCCTCGATGCCTCCACCGGCCAGAACGCCATCGAACAGGCACGCCAGTTCACCGAGGCCACCGATGTCAACGCACTGGCCCTCACCAAGCTCGACGGCACCGCCAAGGGCGGCGTCATCATCGGCATCTCAGACCAGTTCCACATCCCCGTCCGCTACATCGGCCTCGGCGAGAAGATGACCGACCTCCAGCTCTTCAACCCCGACACCTTCGTCGACTCACTCTTCGAATAACGCATTAACACATTATCGCATTGAAGATAAACATCATCACCCTCGGCTGCTCGAAAAACATCGTCGACTCCGAGCATATTGCAGGGCACTTGCGCAAAGCGGGCTTCGACCTCTACTTCGACCGTACCCGCAACGACTGCGACATCGTCATCGTCAACACCTGCGGCTTTATCGGCGACGCCAAAGAGGAGTCGATCAACGTCCTACTCGAACAGATTGCCGTCAAAAAGCGCAGCCGCAAGCAGCGCCGTCTCATAGCCGTCGGATGCCTTATCCAGCGCTACGAAAAAGAATTGCGCCAAGAACTGCCCGAAATCGATGCCTTCTACGGCGTTCACCAGTGGGGTGAACTGGTCCGCTCGCTATCGGCAGAATACCACGACGCGCTTGAAGCCGAACGCATGCAATCCACCCCCCGGCACTATGCCTACCTGAAAATAAGCGAAGGCTGCAACCGCACCTGCTCCTACTGTGCCATACCGCTGATACGAGGCAAACACGTATCGCGCCCCATGGAAGATATACTCGACGAAGCCAAACGTATGGTCGCCGACGGCGTGAAAGAAATCATCGTTATCGCACAGGACACCACCTACTACGGTCTCGACCTCTACCACCGCCGCGCCCTCGGCGAACTGCTCAACCGCCTCGCCACCGAGAGCAAAGCACCTTGGATCCGACTCCACTACACCTACCCCTCCTCCTTCCCCGAAGATGCCATCGACGCCATCGCCCGCCACCCCAACATCTGCAACTACATCGACATCCCGTTGCAGCACATCAACTCGCGCATCCTCAGCTCGATGCAGCGTGGCATCGACCGCGAGGGCACACTCGAGCTGCTGGCCAAATTCCGCGCCAAACTGCCCGACGCCGCCATCCGCACCACCCTCATCGTCGGCTACCCCGGTGAGACCGAGGCCGAGTTCGAAGAACTCAAGGACTTCGTTCGCACCGCACGCTTCGACCGCATGGGCTGCTTCGCCTACTCGCCCGAGGAAGGCACCCCTGCCGAAAACCTCGGCGATCCCGTCACCGACGACGAGAAGCAGCGCCGAGTCGGTGAACTGATGGCCCTTCAGGAGCAAATCTCCCTTGAAAAAAAACCAGGCCCGCATCGGCAAAACATACCAGTGCCTCATCGACCGATGCGAAGGCGACTATCTTGTAGGCCGCACACAGTACGACAGTCCCGAAGTCGACGACGAAGTCCTCATCCCCACCGAAACATTATCGCCTTCACAACTTAACGCATTATCCCCCGGCGATTTTATCGACATACGAATCACCGACGCCACCGAGCACGACCTCCTCGGCAAACTGGCCTAAAACCATCCTTCTTTTTTACACAGCCCCACCCTCCGATGTCCAGCCGATGTTCGGTCGTTGTTCAGTCGTTGTTCAGTGTTTGACTGAAC
>JAFSLX010000033.1 GCA_017448185.1 Bacteroidales bacterium | reverse complement strand
GTTGTTCAGTCGTTGTTCAGTGTTTGACTGAACAACGACTGAACAACGACTGAACAACAAGTGACCAGCAACAGGAGATGCTGCGTTAAGGTTCTGTTTATGTTGTGGTTGTGATTTGGACAAAAAATATTTTGCCACATGCTTGTTTTTGCGTATATTTGCAATTTTAAACTTACAACCAATGGCTAACATTAAGTGCTCAATACCAAAAGGTACGCGCGATTTCCTGCCCGTCGAGATGGCGCGGCGCAATTATATTTTCGACACAATCCGCTCGGTTTTCCGGGCATTTGCCTTCGAGCCTATCGAGACCCCTTCGATGGAGAACCTTTCCACGCTGATGGGCAAGTATGGTGAGGAGGGCGACAAGCTGCTCTTCAAGGTGCTGAACAGTGGTAATTTTATGGAGAATGTTGATTTCCAGCAAGATTATCACAAAGTGGCCCCGCAGATTTGCGAGCGCGGCCTGCGCTACGACCTGACGGTGCCGTTTGCACGCTTTGTGGTGCAGCACCGCGACCAGATTACCTTCCCCTTCCGCCGCTACCAGCTGCAGCCTGTGTGGCGTGCCGACCGTCCGCAGAAGGGCCGTTACAGAGAGTTTTACCAGTGCGATGCCGACATGATCGGCAGCACCTCGCTGCTCAACGAACTGGAGCTGGTGCAGATGATCGACATGGTGTTTGGCAGGCTGGGAATCAATGTGGTGGTGAAAATCAACAACCGCAAGGTGCTGGCCGGTATTGCCGAGATGATTGGCGCTCCCGACAAGATTGTCGATATCACTGTTGCCATCGACAAGCTGGACAAAATCGGCCTCGACAATGTGCGTGCCGAACTTTCGGAGCGCGGCCTGACCGACAGCCAGATACAGGCGCTCGACCCCGTGTTCTCGCTCAGCGGCACGGCTGAGGAGAAGATAGCTGCCCTCGAAGCGATGTTCGCCAATGTGGAAGTGGGCATGAAAGGTGCTGCCGAGCTGAAGGAGCTGTTCGGCCTTATCGCTGCGGCGCAGCTGCATTGCGACGTTGAACTGGACCTCACCCTCGCCCGTGGCCTCAACTACTATACCGGTGCCATCTTCGAGGTGAAAGCCAAGGATGTGCAAATTGGAAGTATTTGTGGTGGAGGACGTTACGATAATCTTACGGGCATCTTCGGCATGCCCGATGTGAGCGGCGTGGGCATCTCGTTCGGTGCCGACCGTATCTACGACGTGCTCACCGAGCTCGATGCTTTCCCGACCGACCTTGCACAGGCTGCGTCGGTGCTGTTCATCAATTTCGGACCCGCCGAGCAGGCCGCTTGCATCCGTGTGGCCGCCCGCCTGCGTGCCGAGGGCATTGCGGCGCTGATTTATCCCGAGGCTGCCAAGATGAAGAAGCAGATGGACTATGCCAACCGCAAGCAGGTGCCCTATGTGGCCTTCATCGGTGAGAACGAGCTGAAGGACGGTAGCGTTACGCTGAAGAACATGGCCGATGGCACACAGCAGAACATGACTGTCGACCAGATGATTGCAACTTTGAAATGAAGCGATTGCTGACATTTGTGCTGTTGATGGCCGGGTTGCACGTTGCAGCCCAGGACACGGTGGCCTTTACGCCCGATACCGTCGGGCGAGTCAGAGAGTTTGGTGTCGGTGCCTGGGAACCGATGCACGACACTGTGTATGTTATCCAGACCCGCATTGATACCGTCACGCTGCATCATACCGATTCGGTTTACATTATACATACCGACACCGTCATTCGTCGCGAAGCCGATACGGCAGCCCTCAACGCCTTGAGGGACAAGGAAAAGTTCTATCGTGAAATACTTTCGGCCAATGGCGTGGATAAGGTGAAGCTCGAGGCCGAGCGAAACTATTATATTCGTATGGTCGACTCGCTGCGGGCACTGGTACGTATTGCCGAAATCGAGAATGTGCGCAAGGCAGAGGCCAACAAGTATTTGGAAGAGAGGGCTAAAGCTGCCGAGGAGAAAGTGGCGGCCGCCACCAACCGCAAGAAGAAAGTGCGTCCCATTCAGGGTGTAGCTTTGCGCTTCTATCGTACCCCGGCATGGGAAATCCGCCTCAAAAGTGGCGAACAGCCAAGCACTTACGACAAGTATATCAGCAATCGCAACGAGGGTAATGTAGAGTTCGACTATGTTACCGGTGCTTCGGTGATGTTGTGGGATTTGACCAGGTATTTTAATCAGGACCATGCTATCGGTAGCAATGGTAAGGAAATCAGACGCTTCGATCAGGAGTTTTCTTATGACATCGGTTTCTATGTTGGTTTTGGCGGCAGCAATCTGTTTAAGAATTTCTACACTGGTTTGAGCTTCCGATTTGTCGACTTCTTTTACCTGACCATGGGTGTGAATATTGCTGAATATCAGGTATTGAAGACTGGGTATGAGAACGGTGCTGTGATTGGCCCCAGCCTCAGCATCGACGATGTGACTGGCCGAGCCTGGCTTGTCAAGCCCTTCGTCTCTCTCAGCATCGACCTCGATTTCCTTAGTTATATTAAGAAATGATATTCAATTCCATAGAGTTTGCTATCTTTTTACCGCTTTTTTTTGCAGGCTATTGGCTTTTACGCAAGAATCTACGGTGGCAGTTGCAAGCTATGTGTTCTATGGGTGGTGGGATTGGCGTTTTTTGGCTTTCTCGGACCAAACTCATTTTAACCAACGTGGAGCCACGTTGGTTTCGTTGCGAATAAAAGAAGATTTCGGACTTTAGCTCCAGATGTTGAGCTTGCTGAGGAACGAGATGTTCTCGCGGACGGAGGACTTGATTAATTGGTCGAAGTCCAAGTCGTTTTCTTTGTGGAAGGCTACTTCGATTGGTAGTATGTAGATTGGCAGGCAGTCGGCGATGCCACGCAGACGTATGGCATCTTTTTCGGTGGTCAATATGATTTTGTGCTCGGCCTTAATCTCCTCGAAGGCAGTACGGATGGTGTCGATATCGCGTTTGGAGAAGTTGTGATGGTCGTCGAAAGCAAGGTGGCGCACTTTGCAGTGATGACGGATTTCCTCAATCATCGGTTCGGGATGTGCGATTCCCGTCAAGGCCAAAACACAGTCCATTCTGCGCAGGTCGATGTCCGAAGGGGTACCGTCAAGATTGGCTATGCGGCCGTACTTCAGGTAGGAAAAGAATACCTTCTGGTAGTTCTGCAGCTTCAGGTCGTTGACTATGTTGTGCCGCTCAATGGGATTGAGTGTGGCAGGGCACTTGGTGACAATCACGATGCTGGCACGAATACGGCCGGTGCGGAATTCACGCAGATTTCCGTAGGGCAGGATGTAGTCGCGGAAATAGGGATGACGGTATTCTGTGAGCAGGATGTTGATGCTGGGCTTGATGGCACGGTGCTGGAAGACATCGTCAAGGACTATCAGCTGGGGAATGTTCGCCCTTTCTGTAGGTTCGGTGTCTTCTGCTTTGTCTGACATTTCCGGCTTTTCGATCAACCGTTTCACGCCTTCAACCCGTTTTTCGCATACGGCCACTTGTACCTTGGGAAATTTCGAGGCAACCATGGTGGGCTCGTCGCCAAGTTGGGTGGCATCGTGGCTACCATCATCGAGGACGAATCCTTTGCTTTTACGTTTGTAGCCGCGGCTCAACATAGCGGTGGGGTACTGGTCGGAGAGTAGTCTCAGCAGGTATTCCACATGGGGTGTTTTGCCGGTGCCGCCAGTGCTGAGGTTTCCAATGCCGATGGTGGTGATATGCGGCACTTCCTGACGTTTTAGCCCAAGGACATATAGAAAGTTCCGCACCGCCACACCCACTGCATACCACATGGTCAGTGGGAATAATAGCCAGGATATGGTGGTGCGGAACGACATGAAAAACTTACTTGTTAAAATAGCGGTTCAGCAGACCTTCAAGGGCTTTGCCGTGACGGGCTTCGTCGCGAGCCATCTCGTGGACGGTGTCGTGGATGGCATCGAGGTTGAGGGCCTTGGCGCGCTTGGCAAGGTCGGTCTTGCCGGCGGTGGCACCGTACTCGGCATCGACGCGCATCTTGAGGTTCTGCTTGGTGCTGTCGGTCAGCACTTCGCCCAGCAGCTCGGCAAACTTGGCGGCGTGCTCGGCCTCCTCAAAGGCGGCTTTCTCCCAGTAGAGACCCACCTCGGGATAACCCTCACGGTGAGCCACACGGGCCATGGCCAGATACATACCTACCTCTTTGCACTCGCCTTCGAAGTTCATACGAAGGTCAGCTTTGATGTCTTCGGGGGCATCCTTGGCCACGCCGACGATATGCTCGGCGGCCCACGTCTTGATGTCCTCTTTCATTTCCTGCATCGGTTTGCCGCAGATGGGGCACTTCTCGGGCATTTCGTCGCCTTCATAAACATAGCCGCACACGGGGCAGATGAATTTTTTGCTCATATTGTCTTTCTTTGTTTTAGGGTTAATAATTTCGTTGTTATCCAAAGTGCAAAGATACTAACTTTTCCCGACATGGCGAAAGGTTTTTTCCTGAAGTATGCTGTTTTAAGATCTATTGTTTTCGGAATTCTTTGGGTGTCAGTCCCTTTGTGCGTGAAAAGAACTTGCAGAACGATGCGGAGTCGGCGAAGTGCAGGCGGTCGGCAATCTGGGCTACGGAAAGGGTGGTGGTGCGCAGCAGGAAGGAGGCTTCCATCAGGAGCATCTGGTTCACGTAGTCCATCACCGTGCGTCCTGCCACCTGGCGCACGATGCGCGAGAGGTAGGCCGGCGAGATGTGCAGCTCCGAGGCGTAGAAGCCGATGTCGCGGTGCTCGGCAAAGTGGTTGGGCAGCAGTTGCATGAAGGCTACGAACACCTCTTCCACGCGTTGCGACACGGTGTGTTGCGGCACGGAGGTGTCGAGGAGGTTCTGCAGGTCGAGCAGGAAGACTGTGTAGAGCATGCGCAGGGCCTCGGATTTGTAGATGTGGTCGGAGTGCAGGTAACGGTGGATTTCGAGCATGCGGTCGGCCAGGTGCCGGGCATCGTCGTGTGAGAGGGTCAGCTGTGGCTGGTGCAGTTGCACGATGGGTTTGTAGGCCAGGTGCACCAGGTCGTGAATCTGGGGGGTGTCGAGGGTGGCGTGTTCGTCGGCCAGGAGGCAGATGCCGTGGTAGTCGTCGGAGGCCTCGACAATGGTGACCGACATGCCCGGCGAGTAGATGTAGAGGTCGTTGGGCTGGAGGGTGAGGTTCTGGCCGTTGTAGATGATGGTGAGCGAGCCTTCAACCACCAGGGTGAAGGTGTAGGCGGCAATATGCCCGTTGGTCTCGTTGGCGCGGAAGGTGATGTCCGAGTCGGTCTCGTTGCAGTACATCTTTCCGTCCCAATGCTCCACAGGCTCAACGCCATGCATCTTGATCCAAGCTTCTTTCAAACTGTACATAACGGGTGCAAAGATACGAATAAAATCTGATTTGTATCGTTTGGGACAATTTTTGTATCGTTGGGAATTTTGCCATGCCGTTGATTATATGTATCTTTGCAGGCATAAACAGATTGACATTATCTTTTGTAATGCAGTGAAAATCTGTGTGTAGTATAACAAAAAAACAACAAATATGACAAAAGAAGAAGCATTGAAACAGTTCGCCATGTTTGGCGCTGCATGGTTTGGAAACAGCAAACAGCATTTCGCATTCTCGGCCTACTGCCGTCTTAACGGTTGGACCAAGCTGGCCGACAAGTGGAAAGAGGAAGCTGAAGAAGAGTGGGACGAGGCCGAAGAGGTCCTGAACCGCCTGGTGGAACTCGGCTGCAAGCCCGCCGAGCTGCAAGAGGCCATGAAGACCATGGAATTCCCCTTCTACGACGACCCGAAGCAGCAGATCGAGAGCGACTACAACCCCGATGCCATCCGCCAGATGAGCGAAATGGCCGCCGCCTTCGCTGACGATTATCCCACGCAGAAGCTCATCTACAAGTGGATTGACGACGAGAAAGACCACATGGCCTGGGAGGCTCAGTATCTCAACTACATCGACAAGCTGGGCTACGAGAATTTCCTCATCGAAATGATGTAACCCATGGAGATCAAAGCTGTCAAATTCAGAAAGAACGGCTTCTACGGCCAGCCGTTTGCTTTCGGTGGCGAGGAGGGAACGGACAAGTTCGACGCCAACATCCGCTATCGCGGCAGTCTGCAGAACTACCTCATCGACACCGGTAGCGAGGTCATCTTGGTGGACACCGGCCTGCCCGCCGGCACCCCCGAAGAGGTGCCCGACGAGAAGTCGCCCGCCTACACCGGCGAGGACATCTGCGACTACATCGACGCCTTGGCCAAACTGGGCTACCTCACCACGCGGGTGACCAAAATCATTCTCACCCATCGCCATAGCGACCACAGCGGCTGCCTGAAGCTCTTCCCCAACGCCAAGATCTACGTTGGCGCCGACGAGTTGGGCGCCGACGAACTGAAGGATGTCCCCAACATCGTCCCCGTGCACTTCACCGACGGGCCGTACTACAACTTCCCCGAGAGCCAGAAGATTGCCGACGGCGTCTACATGATCAAGGCCAAGGGCCACACCCGCGGCAACAGCCTCGCCGTGGCCGAAAAAGGTGGCAAGTTCTACATGTTCCAGGGCGATATCACCTATGTCGACGAAGCCCTCTACGAGAACAAGCTCTCCGTGGTCTACGACGACCTGCCCGCCGCCCGCGAAACGCTGGACCGCGTGCGCGACTTCGTCCGCAACCACCCCACCGTCTACATGGGCACCCACACGCCCCAGGGCTACGAGAATCTGGAGGCCGACCGTGTGATGGACCTCGACAACCCCGTGCCCACGGTGCTGGCCGAGGTGGACTTTGCCGCCAAGAAGGCTACTGGCAAGTATGTCTGCTCCATCTGCGGCTACGTCTACGACCCCGCTGAACACGACGGCGTGGCCTTCGAGGACCTGCCTGCCGACTGGAAGTGCCCCCGTTGCCGCCAAGGCAAGGAGAAGTTCAACAAGGCGTAATCATTACCGCTCAAAAAACAAAAACATCCGCATGGACAAAACCGTGCGGATGTTTTTTTTGTATACGGTACAACCGTACTTGCCTTAGTCGAGCACCAGGCTGGGGGCGCTGTAAGTGCGGGCGGCGAGTTCCTGATTGAGCATGTAGAGGCTCTTGGGATCGCTGCCGAACAACTCCATCTTGGTGATCATGTCGCGGGCGTTGGTCTCCTCCTCGCCCTGCTCCTTGACGAACCAGTCGAGGAACTGCATGGTGCGGAAGTCCTTCACCTTGTAGGCAGCGTCATAGATGGTGTGGATAGAGGCGGTGACGTACTCCTCGTGCTCCAGGCCGGCTTTCAGCACATCCATGTCTTTCTTGTACACCTTGTCGGGCTTGGCGATTGCACCCAGGGTGATGGGGCAGTCGTTGTTCTGCATATACTTGTAGATGAGCATAGCATGGTCGCGCTCCTCCATGGCCTGGATCATATACCAGTTGGCGAAGCCGGCAAGGCCGCGCTTGTCGAAGTAGTTGTTCATGTCGAGATACAAGTAGCCGCTGTAGAGCTCCTTATTGATCTGCTCGTTGAGCAGGTCGGAAACTTTCTTGTTAAGCATAACTTTTATTTTTAATTGTGTTATTGTGTTATCGCGCTATTGCGTTAGTGTTGGTGCATCATTATGCTGGTTTTTGACGGTGTCAATCACTAACACATTAACGCATTCACACATTAACGCATTCTACTATTGCTTTTCGAAGTGAGATTTATCCACCGAGCAGAGGGGACACACCCAGTCAGCGGGCAGGTCTTCGAACTTGGTGCCGGGAGCGATGCCGTTGTCGGGGTCGCCCTTTGCGGGGTCATACTCATACCCGCAGACGTTGCAAACATACTTTTCCATATTATTTACTGTTTTATAGGTTGATATTTTAATTCACTCTGTAACTGTTCATATACATATCCGGGGCTCTGGTAATAGTAAGTGGATTGTGGGTCGCTGAGAGCACGGTAGGTTTCCGAACCATACACTTTATCGAAAGCTTCGCGCATCGATGCCCCTGTCTGCTCCATAAGCATCCGCACCAAGTCGGAGACGGTTGCCTCCACCATATACTGGAAATCCTCTTTTGTGACAGTCATAATTTCCTAAGTTTTGCAATTGCTGCTTCGGTGCAGAAAGCATACTGGAAGGTTTCTCCCTGATGATAGAGAATATTCTCCATAAACTGCTCAAAAGTCAGCCTATGGCGACGGAAGTCTCGTATCTGGAGACCAATGTAATCGTTGGCAATAGGACCATATACGATGTCATAGTTATGATGGAAGTCCTGCTGCTCATCGCGATTGTTATACACAAACTCCGCCCATTCGCGACTATAATGCTGAAACTTCATTACAGACAGATTGCTGCAAGCACTATCGTCGTATTCAAATGTCGTCACAATAGCCTCTCCTCCAAACTGAACGGTTTTTGCTTTTGCCATTTTTAAGGCCTGCTCTCTCTCGGATGAAAGATAGAATGCTCTGCCGAAATCCTTGTATCGCTTCGACTTCTTAAGGTCGATGCTCTCAATTGCGGTGTTTGAGCCATGATAGAGTATCATGCTACCATTCCTCCTTTCCGCCGACAAAAAGCCGCCATACCGTCCACCATGTCGCTGAACGATAGTGTGTGCAAAATATCATAGTTCTCCTCGAACATCTCCACACCTCCATGACTGCTGATGTAGCGATAGGCATCGGCCCCCGAAAGGTGATACCTCTCGGCGAACTCGCTGATAAGCGCCACAAAGAAGTCAATCTTGTGTATGGTCAGTTCAGACATGTTTTTCTTTTTTTTTTCCGACTGCAAAGATACGAATATTTTCTTATATGGCAAAATTATTTTTCATACGGCGGCAAAACAAATGTGTATGCTTGTCGGCGGTGCTTTGATAATGATGACGTATTATTATATCTTTGATATAATAATCAACCCGTTATGCATCACAAGAAACTCTATCGTAATTATATGGTAACCCTAGGGTAATTCTATGGTAACTCTAAGGTGGTAAGGCTGTGGTAGCCCTGTGGTAAGGCAATGGCAATACACTGGCGATACTGCCGACACAATACCTCCAACCACACACAAATCATGCCCATGATTCCCCCAAAAACCATGAGCATGATTTCAAAGATTTGCTTGCGCTGCAGACCATCAGCAGCATTGCGCCCAAGGCGAGGACAGCGAGGGATTTGATGATGTGGCGTTGCATATTGAATATGTTTTAGTTCGTTAATTACATTTCCCGTCAGGGGTGCAGACCTTGGGAAGGAATGAGATGGTGTCGACCTTGTTGTAGTCTAGTTCCGTCACAGGGACGGTGATGTTGCGTATGTCGGTGGGCTCCAACATTGCGGTGCTGTCGTTATAAATGGTGTAGGTGCATTTCATGTGGCCTTGCGGATCGAGCATCAGCGTGGTGGGGACACCCGAGACGCTGACTGGCTGCGACTGTGGGACAATGTTGGCCACGATATTGTCCAATCGGTTGCTGGCCACTTCCCATCCCAACTCCTTGATATCCGCGCCATAATGCCAGATAAGGTTCCACACTATCGTCCACATATTCTTCACCATCAGCGGGCGGTACTGCGGCAGGGTGTCGTTGATCCAGTAGCGGGGCGAGTCAATGTGATGTCTGCGGAACACTTCGTCCATATACTGCGCAGTGCCATAGCTTTCCTCCACGAAGTACCAGTGCACCTGGCTGCTGTCGCACTCGGCCATCTTGTGTGGGTAGGTGTCACGCATGGCTTGTCCACAGTAGCCGCAGCACGAGCTGGTCAGCACCACCACCTTGTAGTGCGTGGTGTCGGCGGCTATCAACTGCCGCAGTTGCTCCACCGTGACGGGAGTGAGTTCTGGCATCGCAGAGACCTTGCGGTAATTCTTCACCGTAGGTTTCTCCATCATGCAGCCCGTAAGTAGCATCGCGCCCAGTGCGATGACGGTGAAGATTTTGATGATGTGGTGTTGCATGTTGGGTGTGTTTTGATGGTATTCTATTCTGTAAGTGGGTGGTAGGTATATGTTTCCACTGTACCGTAGGTGATGGTTGTGTCCTCGGGATGGTAAGTGAACTCCACCGGGTCGGTATAACCAATGATGATGCCTTTCATTGTGGCTGTGTCAAATGTGTAGGTCATCGGGTAGGTATTGCCACCGTAGGGATCATCGCCATTGTAGATACGATGCTCATAGATGGTGCCAGTGCTGTCGGTCATAAAACGCCAGATGCTGGTGTCAACGACGTGCATTGACGAAGTCCACCATTCGTCGATGACTGTTATCCATGCCGTACCGGAGAGCGAGAACGGCTCGGCCACAGGCTGTTGCGGCACGGTGTCAGTGATGCCAGCGGGTTCATTGTTGTTTTCTTTCTCGCAGCCGATGGCAGTCAGCAGCATCGCGCCCAAGGCGATGGCGGCGAGGGATTTGATGATGTGGTGTTGCATATTGGATGTTTGTGTGTTTGGGATTCTACTTTATTCGGGCCAGACCGATGTTTATCTGCGCTTCATGATGTAGCGAAAGTCCATGTCGATTTCGTGGTGTTCGGGTGCCAGCACCAGTTTGTCGTTGGTGAGTTCTTCCACAACGAATATTCCAGCGTGGCAACCGCCCTCAATCTCCAGCAGTTGCTTGCCGGATTCTTTTGAGAGGGTGTATCCATGCCACTCTGGCAGGCAGTTCGCTCTTTGGTCGGATACCCACACCTGGCTGTCTGTGAACTCCATGCTGATATATCCTTCCAGGATGTTTTCCTGTCCCGCAATGGTTATCTCGCACGACTGAGCCGTGTTGGCCCATTTGCCGATGATAGTTCCATTGTCCTTGTTGTCTTTTCCGCAGCTTGTCAGCAGCATCGCGCCCAAAGCGAGTGTGAAGAAAGTCCGGTGGACTTTCGATAGCGAAGCGGAGAACAAAAGGGTTTTGATGATGTGGTGTTGCATATTGAATCTGTTTTTGATGTTTTATTTCATTATTACTACTTTTCGCGCCGGACGGTCGCCGACCTTCACTATATAGACTCCCGTGTGCAGTGCCTCATTGCGGACGCTGCGGCCTGTGATGTCGAAAATACGAACAGTCTCGCCTTCGGCACCATCCACGATGATACGGCCACCGAGCGTGTAGATGTTGACGGCGTTAGCGTCGGGGTCGCCGATGCCTAAATTGCAGTCCTCTACAATCTGGTCGGCAAACAGACTCCAATAGCTGTCGGCCAGCCATGTGTTGAGGCTCCCGCAGGGAACGACGATGCTGTCGAGGCGGCCAATATCGTAGAGCGGTCCTTCACCTGTGACGGCAGGGGGGACAGCGGCGGAGAAACGTATGCGGTTGAGGTTGGCGTGGCGGAATACAGCTTCGCCCATCGTGTCTAACTGGCTGTGTATGGTCACCGTGCGCAGATTGTTGGCGCAGGCGGCAAAGGCAAGGTCGTTGAGTTTTCTCAGCGTCGGAGGCAGGTCGAGGTGAGAGGCAGACATGGCCCAGAAAGCCGCGTACCCTATTTCCTCAACAGCGTTGCCCCAGGTGACGGAGGTGAGGCGTGGGCAGGAGTTGAAAGCCTCCTTGGGGATGATGCGGAGCGAGTCGGGGATAACGATGGAGGTGAGCCCCATGCACCACTCGAAGGCCTTCTCGCCCATCGAGCGCAGCGTCTGCGGCATGGTGACGTGGGTGAGCTTGTCGTTGGTGGCAAGGGCCAAACGGCCTATCGAATT
>JAFSLX010000032.1 GCA_017448185.1 Bacteroidales bacterium | reverse complement strand
CGTTGTTCAGTCGTTGTTCAGTCAAACACTGAACAACGACTGAACAACGACTGAACAACGACTGAACAATAGGCTGTGGGAATGCTTTCAATCAGGTGTTTATGTTTTGGCGAGAGGGTGGCGGGTGATGTTCATAACAGGGTGTGGAAAAAAAAATTTGGCCATATAATATAAAATACGTAATTTTGCAATCGCTTATTATAGATGGAAACATTAGTCGAATAATCCTAAAACAATAACAATAACATGACTCAACAAATTCTGATTGCGGTATTGATTCTGGGCGTCATCGGCGCTTTCTTTGCCGTGCTTCTCTATTTTGTGGCGCAGAAGTTCAAGGTGGTCGAGGATCCTATGATCGACGAGGTTGCCGAGGTGTTGCCGGGTGCCAACTGTGGCGGCTGCGGCAAGGCCGGCTGCCGTGCTTTTGCCGAGGCCTGTGTGGCTCAGGGCAACTTGGAAGGCCTGCGCTGTGCCCCCGGCGGCGACGCTGTGGCGGCCAAGATTGCCACGCTGCTCGGCTGCGCTGTCGAGCAGGGCGAACCTCAGGTGGCCGTGGTGCGTTGCCATCCTGCCAACTGTGGCGAGAACCGCCGCTCGAACTACGATGGTTTGCGTAGCTGTGCCTTCGCCAACACGGTGTATACCGGCGAGAACGGCTGCCCGTTCGGCTGTCTGGGCTGTGGCGACTGCGTGGCAGCCTGCCAGTTCGACGCCATCCACATGGGCCCCGACGGGGTTCCTGTGGTCGACGAGGAGAAGTGCACCGCCTGCGGTGCCTGCGCCAAGGCCTGTCCGCGCCGCGTCATCGAGCTGCGCAACAAGGGCAACAAGGGCCGTCGCGTCTATGTGAGCTGCATCAACAAGGAGAAGGGCGCTGTGGCCATGAAGACCTGCGCCAACGCCTGCATCGGCTGCGGCAAGTGTGCCAAGGTGTGCCCGTTCGAGGCAATTACGGTGACCGACAACGTGGCCTACATCGACTACACGAAGTGCAAAGCCTGTCGCAAGTGCGTCACCGAGTGCCCCAAGCACGCCATTATCGACGTCAACTTCCCGGCCCCCGCCAAGAAGCCCGAGGCTCCGCAGACTATTGAAACTCCTGCACCGAAACCTGTCGAGGTTCCTGCTGCCCAGGCCAATTCCTAATTCCTAATTCCAAATTAGACAAGAGATGAAGACTTTCAGAATGGGTGGTGTCCACCCCGAAGAAAACAAGATATCCAACGATGCCGCCATCGAGGTGATGCCCGTACCGGCACAGATGGTGGTGCTGATGAACCAGCACCTCGGCGCTCCTGCCACCCCGGTGGTGCAGAAGGGCGACAAGGTGAAGGTGGGCCAGCTGATTGGCGAGGCGCAGGCTTTCATGTGCGCCAACGTGCACTCGCCCGTGAGCGGCACTGTGCTGAAGGTGGAGCCCTGCAAGGATGCCTTCGGCCTGGCCAAGCCTGCCGTATACATCAATGTCGAGGGCGACGAATGGATGGAAACCATCGACCGCACGCCCGACATCAAGCGCGAATGCACACTCGAGCCCAAGGAGATTGTGGCAAAGCTGAAGGAGATGGGTATTGTCGGTCTCGGCGGTGCCACTTTCCCTGCCCACATCAAATACAGTGTGCCCGAGGGCAAGAAGGCCGAATACCTGATTATCAACGCCGCTGAGTGCGAACCCTATTTGACCAGCGACTACCGTGTCATGATGGAGCATGCCGAGGAGGTGTGCATCGGTGTGAGCATCCTGCGCAAGGCCTTGGGTGTGCCCAATGCCTATATCGGCATCGAGAGCAACAAGCCGTTGGCAATTGCCAAGATGCAGGAAATGGCCCGTCAGTTCGAGGGTATAGTCATCGAGCCTTTGAAGGTGAAATACCCGCAGGGCGCTGAGAAACAGCTTATC
Organism: Bacteroidales bacterium; assembly: GCA_017448185.1. Classification (GTDB taxonomy): domain Bacteria; phylum Bacteroidota; class Bacteroidia; order Bacteroidales; family P3; genus Colimorpha. The sequence goes on along the minus strand of JAFSLX010000032.1, from coordinate 13,429 downwards.
AATGCCGTCACGGGCCGCAAGGTGCCCAGCGGCAAGCTGCCTATCGACGTGGGCTGCGTGGTGTCGAACCTTGGCACGTCCTTCTCGGTCTACGAGGCTATCCAGAAGAACAAACCTTTGATTGAGAATATCCTTACCGTCACCGGTAAGAAGTTGCCCTCGCAGCACAACTACATTGTGCGCATCGGCACTACCTACAATGACATCATCAAGCACTCTATCGGCGAGTTGCCTGCCACCACCGGCAAGGTGATCAGTGGCGGTACGATGATGGGCAAGGCTGTTGTGAACCTCGATGCCCCGACGGTGAAGGGTAACAGCAGTGTGCTGGTGATGGACGAGGCCGAGGCACGCCGCAATCCCGAAACGGCCTGCATCCGTTGTGGCAAGTGTATGCACGCCTGCCCGATGGGTCTGGAACCTTACCTCTTCTCGGCACTGGTCAGGAACAACCGCATCGAGGAGGCCAAGGAACACAATATTCTTGACTGTATCGAGTGTGGATGCTGCTTCTTCAGCTGCCCGGCCAATAAGCCGCTGACCGACGAGATACGCCTGGGCAAGAACAAGGTCCGCGCTATGATGGCCGCCAAGAAGTAATTATGAATGTAGAACTTTGAACATTTTTATAATATGAATCTATTGAATATATCGGGCTCGCCCCACGTTCATAGCGACGAGTCGACAAAGAAAATCATGTGGCGCGTCAATCTCGCGTTGGTGCCAATGTTGCTTGTCGCCATAGCCTATTTTGGACTGAACGCCTTGCTGGTCAGCCTCATCTCTGTGGTGAGTTGTGTGCTGTTCCAGTGGCTGATTGAGAAATTTATTTTGAAGGTGCCTACCACCATTTGGGACGGTTCGGCTATTGTCACCGGTCTGCTGTTGGCCTTCAATGTGCCGGCAACGGTCGACATGATGTGGATTGTTGTCATTGGTGCGCTGGTGGCTATCGGCGTAGCTAAGATGGCCTTTGGCGGCTTGGGAAAGAATCCCTTCAACCCTGCCATTGTGGGTCGTATCTTCCTGCTCATCTCCTTCCCGGTGCAGATGACCACTTGGCCGCAGGTGGGCGGTCTGTTCCCCATGTCGTTCGATGTGGTGACCGGAGCCACGCCGCTGGGAGCCTTCAAAGAGGGTGCCCTGCCCGAGGGTGTGACTTTCATGGATGCTTTCTTGGGACACATCGGTGGCTCGCTTGGCGAGGTGTCGGCATTGGCCATCCTCATCGGAGCCATCTACCTGCTTTGCCGCAAGATTATTTCGTGGCACATTCCTGTGGCTTTCATCGGCACGGCCTTCGTGTTCAGCGGTATCCTTTGGCTTGTGAATCCTGAGACTTACATGGATCCTGTCATGACTATCCTCACTGGTGGTATCATGCTGGGTGCCTGCTTTATGGCTACCGATATGGTGACCAGCCCGATGGCCAAGAGCGGCCAGCTTATCTTCGGTTTCGGCTGCGGTTTGCTGACCATTATCATCCGCAACTGGGGCTCCTATCCCGAGGGCGTGTCGTTCGCTATTCTGATTATGAACTGCCTGACACCGTTGCTCAACCGCTGGTGCAAACCTCAGCGCTTCGCTTGTTAAACCATTAAACACTGAAGAATTATGGCAAAGAAAGCTCAATCTACCTTAGTGAATATGCTCCTTTCGCTCACCGCCATCGCATTGGTGGCTGCTGCTGCGTTGGCCACACTCAACGCTGTGACCGCTGAGCCCATTGCTGCGGCTCAGAAAGCGAAAGTCGAGAATGCCATCAGTGCCGTGCTGCCCGCCTTCGACCGTCTGGACGACCAGACTGTCAACGGCAACATTTGTCATGTGGCTTATAACGAAGCCGGTGAAATGGTCGGTGCAGCCATCGAGGCTGGCAACGACAAAGGTTTCGGTGGCCACTTGCAGTTGATGGTTGGTTTTGATGCCGAAGGTGCAGTCTACGGCTATCAGATTCTTGAAACCCATGAAACTCCCGGCCTTGGCGCAAAGGCCGACCAGTGGTTTCAGAAGGACGGTAAGGGCTCTGTGATTGGCAAGAATCCCGCTGAAAGCAATTTGACGGTGAAGAAGGACGGCGGCGATGTGGATGCCATCAGTGGCTCGACCATCACCTCTCGCGCTTTTCTCGGTGTCATTGCCGACGCATACACTACTTTCCAGCAAATCAAATCGAACAATTAATACTTGACTGATATGAAAGCTTCTGATATTATCAAAAACGGTCTTATCAAGGAAAACCCCACATGGGTGCTCATCCTCGGTATGTGCCCCACGCTGGCCACCACTACCTCGGCCATCAACGGTATGAGCATGGGTTTGGCCACTACCTTTGTGCTGATGATGTCCAACATCGTCATCTCGCTGCTCAAGAGCGTTATTCCCGACAAGGTTCGTATTCCTGCATTCATTGTCATCATCGCCACCTTCGTCACGATGGTCGAAATGGTGATGAAGGCTTATCTGCCTGCATTGTATGACAGCCTTGGACTGTTCATTGCCTTGATTGTTGTTAACTGCATTGTCCTCGGCCGTGCCGAAGCCTTTGCTTCGAAAAACAACGTGTGGCATTCGTTCCTCGACGGCCTCTTCATGGGCCTTGGCTTCACTTGGGCACTCACACTGCTTGGCATGGTGCGTGAACTGCTGGGTACCGGCAGTTTCTTCGGCCATAGCCTTATCGGTGGTGCCGACGGCATGTTGATGATGATTTTGCCTCCGGGAGGCTTCCTCTGCTTGGGACTTTTGATGGCTTTGATTAACCATCTTAGAAAAAAAAATGTTAAAAATTGAGCAAATTTGATGCTCTTCTCCGTCTTATAGGTAGTAAGATAAAAAACAGAGATTTATGAAACGGGTAATTGTAACATTGATTCTATTGACAGCGTGCATTGGCCTGAAAGCACAGAATTGCGAGGCTATGCTCTTGCCCTATTTTGGTTTCGATGCCGCAAAGAAGGCGGCGTGTCCTGACAGCAAACAGGAATTGATTTGCCTTTATGCCCGTGCTGCTCTGTATGAGTCAGATACAGTTCCTGCCGGAGCTGACCTCTTCAATATTAGTGAGTTGGTCGACAAAGCCACAGGACAGAATCTGCCAGCTGATTTTGTGGTGGACCTCAACACTATGGGCTACTACACCCATAACTTCCGTTCCTTCCAATATCGTTATCCTCACGGAGATAAAGTTCTTTGTTTCTCTACACCGAATTCACGACATCCATATCTTGTGCTGCGGTCGATTGAACAGATAGACAAAATTGCCAACGAACAGTGGATGAATAGATAAATGCGATTGTTATGAAAAAGTTTCTATTTGTTATAGCATTGGTTGCAGTTTTTCTTCCTTCGGCATGGGGGCAGAGTAGCCAGGAAATTATTCTTGATGCCACGACCAATGGCACGGTGGTCGAATTGGACCCAGAGCGTTCCAATGTTATTTACGACGATGGCGGTCCAGAGGGCAATTATTCAGCCAATACCGACCGTTATGTCACGGTGGCATTCGATTGCGGAGCAGGCCGTCTGTGTATTCAGGTGACAGAGTTGAGTTTAAACCCTAAAGACACCATCTATATCTATGACGGTGCTGGCATCGGCGGTCTTCTCAGAGCAAAGATATGTGCACCTACTTCAGATTGGAAAGGAAAAAAGGTGTTTGTCTCACCCAATGAAAACACTAACCAGATTACTGTTCGTTTCCGGGCTGACTCAACCTCAACTTGTGCAGCAGGATTTGTACTGGGTGTCGACTGTGGCGTGCCGTGCGAAAAAGTGGTTCCGGTTATCGATTCGTTGTTTTATCGAACGCGCAACGGTGTGGTCTACGATTCGGCTTATATCCACGACATTCCATTCTATGACACCACTTATACTGTTACGGAAGAGGGTGATACCACGAGTATGACGGTCGATACTGGCTATTTCCTTGGTGCAAACCTCTGTATTGGCGACGGCGTAATATTCCATGGACGGGGCGAGTATTCCTTTGACCATGGTTATTATACGCCAAGCGACAGCACCACTTTCTTCCATTGGGATATGGCTAATGCGGGCGACTCAGTGGTTGGTTATGGTGTGACCGAAATTGCTTATGCTGACTATCAAGCTACAGGTTGTTACGATATGTCGTTGTCACTTAAAGATGAATTCGGGTGCGAATCGACGGTTTATACTTCGGTGAAGGTGCGAACAGCCCAAAACCCCATCAAGACGCTCTTCTCCTTAAGCCACATCTGCAATAATGCCTCGCTGATGGTTAACATGGGTTACGACGGCGAAAATGCAACGCTTACGCTCCGCAAGGTTGAAGCCAATCAGGTTGTTTCCAAGATTAACGACATTCGAGTCTTTATTCCCGACGGAAAGTGTATAAGAGAAGGAGTTGAAACATCCTGCTATCAGGCACCCGTTACCTTTACCGAATTTCCGGCAGGTAAAAAAATTACCAAGAAAGAAGATATCTGTTCCATCTGTATTAATATGGAACACACCTATATGGGTGACCTCACCATGTCGATTATCTGTCCCTCTGGACAAGAGGCATACTTCTTCTTTGGCAATCAGGACGCTCAGCATCGTCCTGGTGCAATAGACGAAGAGACTGGCGAACACCGTTACGGTATTGAAGGAGGTGGGGGTAAACATATGGGCTACCCTATTAGAAATCTTGATGGTTCTGATAAATGTGATTCTCTTCAGAGTCCTTTTGGGGTAGGTCTGGACTATTGTTTCTCTCGTAATTCAGATTATGTTTTGGTGACAGGAGATCTTGCTGGTCTGGATGGTCATCCTCAGGGAAACTGGTATATTGTCAGTTCTGGCTTTATGGATTCTTATGATAGTTTGCAATTACCTACTATACCGTCATGGTTTACTAATGGAGGTGGACAATCGCCAATAGTAACTGGTACTACAAAACATCCAAGTGACCACTTTAATAAAGTGGACTATTATTTGCCATATACAGACTTCTCTGAATTAGTTGGCTGCCCGCTTAACGGTGACTGGGAAATTAATGTCTGCGATTATTGGAGTGCGGATAATGGCTGGGTTTTCAATTGGTCAATGGATATATGCAATGTCACTCAGGACAATGATTGTAAGTATGAGGTCGCCATCGATTCGCTCGTATGGCGTCCAAACCGCGACACCGTCTATTACGACTATGAGCTCGGCCACTATCGCGGCCTTGTCGTCGAACGCGAAAGTCCCTCGGTATCCTATCTTATGACTCCCGACACCGCTGGTACTTTCCCCATCGATGTTATGGTCTACGACGAATTTGGTTGCATATGGCAGGATAGCACTGCTATCACTTCCTTCTGGACACCAGAACCCTCTCTCGGTCCCGATACTGCCCTGTGTGGCGATACACAGATGCCCCTCGATGCTACCGACCGTCACATGAACACCCAGAACTATACATTCACTTGGGAACCCTTCGGTCAGGATACGCCTACTATTATCACCCAGACAGAACCCTCGGGCGATGTCCGTTATGTTGCCCGCGTCATCAACACTCAGGACCACGGCTATAAGAAGTGCGAACGACGCGACACCATTAATGTGCGTCTCCGCAAACAGCCGCTGCCCAGTTTCAATCCCACGCCTTTCGTTCTTGAGGGGTGTGCTCCGCTCACCATCACTTTCGACAACAACAGTACCAATGCTGACTTCCACAAGTGGATTTTCGGCGACGGTATCACTTCTGAGCTCCGTAGCCCCACCCATTCGTATGATGTCGGTGTGTTCGATGTTAAATACTATGCCACCTCTGCCGACGGCTGTGTCGACTCGCTAATCTTCGACCGCCTTGTTGCTTCCTATTCGGCCCCCAAGGCATCTTTCGCATGGGAACCGGTCTATCCTTCGGTCCTCAACCCTGAAGTTCACCTCAGCAACCTTACCACACCGCAGAGTGTTGCCAACAAGTATTTCTGGGAAATCCAATACAATCTCAACAACCCCATCTCGGTTGAGACGGTTACCGAAGAGACCGTTGACTTCGACTTCTCTACCTATGCTGAAAACGAGAATATTGCCGGTAACTATACGGTTCGTCTCATTACACGTACCGACAATATGGCTCCTTCGGGCAACATTGTGTACTGCCGCGATACGGCCGAGAACACCATTCTCGTTATCAACGACTTTATTCAGTTCCCCAATGTCGTTACCCCCAATGGAGACGGAATAAACGACCGCTTTGTTATCCGTAATCTTATCGAAGGTATGGGATACCCCACCAATGCACTTTACATCTACAACAAGTGGGGCTCCTGCGTCTACAAGAAGGAGAACATATCGACCTATGATGACTTCTGGGATCCATCTAATGTTCCCAGTGGCACCTACTTCTACCGCTTCACAGCACGTGGCTACAACGGCAATATAGAACACAGTGGAGCCATTGAGGTTATCAAGTAACAATCTCTGAATGCGATAGGCTCCCCCGATTGGGGGAGCTTTTTTTTATGGTGATAATTCAGAAAAAAGTTGTATTTTTGCAATCCATTTTATGATAGACCAGGAGACCATACAGCGCATTATGGACACCGCTCGAATAGAGGAGGTGATTGGTGACTTCGTATCGCTCAAGAAGCGTGGTGCCAATCATATCGGTTGTTGTCCGTTCCACAACGAGAAAACCCCGTCATTCTATGTGTCGCCTTCTAAGGGCATCTTCAAGTGCTTCGGCTGCGGTGAAGCTGGCGATGTGGTGGCCTTCCTGAAAAAACACGAACATTTTACCTACCCTGAGGCACTGCGTTGGTTGGCTGAAAAGTATCATATAGAAATACACGAGGAGGAGCAGACACAGGAGCAGAAGGAAAAGCAGTCGGAACGCGATGCCCTCTTCCATGTCAGCGAGTTTGCCCAAAAATATTTTGCCGACTTGCTCTATAACGACGAGATGGGACGTGCCGTGGGTCTTGCCTATTTCCGTGGTCGTGGCCTCAGTGACGAGGTTATCAAGCGTTTCGGCCTGGGCTATTGCCTCGAAGAGTGGTCGAACTTCACCGACCATGCACTAAAAAGTGGCTATAGTGATGCCGTGCTTGAAAAGACGGGATTGACGATATACAAAGAAGATACCGGCAAGCGTTACGACCGTTTCCGTGGCCGTGTGATGTTCCCCATCTACAGCATTTCGGGTCGTGTGCTTGGCTTCAGTGGCCGTGTGCTCAGTAGCGAAAAACAGGCTGCCAAGTATGTCAACTCGCCCGACTCCGAGATCTACAACAAGAGTCGCATCTTGTATGGACTTTATCAAGCCCGAACGGCCATCTCGAAGGCCAACAAATGTTATCTGGTCGAAGGTAATATCGACGTTATCTCAATGCACCAATCGGGCGTGGAAAACACCGTGGCCTCGTGTGGCACGTCGCTTACCACCGAGCAGATTCGTCTCATCAAGCGCTACACACCCAATGTGACGGTGCTGTACGATGGTGATGCGGCTGGCATTAAGGCTGCTTTGCGTGCCGTCAACCTGCTGTTTGCCGAGGGAATGCATGTACGTGTGGTGCTCTTTCCAGACGGCGAGGACCCTGACAGCTATGCACAGAAGTATGGTTCTACTCAGCTGCAGGAATACCTTTCATCCCACGAGGACAACTTCGTGATGTTCAAGACCCGTGTGCTATTCGACGAGGTGAAGAACGACCCTATCCGTAAGGCCGAGTTGGTCAAGGACACGGTCAATACCATCGCTTTGGTGCCCGACCTGATTGAACGGACAGAATACATCGCACAGTGTTCTCATCTGCTCGATGTGCCCGAGGATGTGCTTTCGTCCGAGTTGGCCAAGGCCATCAACCAAAACCGTCAAAAAAGCTATGAACAGGCCCCGGCCACGCAACCTCAGCCGACAGAGACTGTAGAAGACCAAGCCGAGACGGCAAAACCTGTACAACACCCCGTTGCCACAGAACCGCTGCTCTGCGAACGCCATCTGATTTCGTTGCTGCTCAACTTTGGCGACAAGACAATCTCACGTACTATCAAGGCAGAAGATGGCAGCGAGGTGATGATTGAAAACACTGTTGCCGAGCTGATAGTAGCCGACCTGCAACAGGATGAACTATTTTTTGTCGACCCCCTTTGCCAACGAATTTACGAATACTATTGCGACACTATGGCCGATGGCAAAATGCCTGATGCCACGTATTTTGTCACTATCGACGACGAATCGCTCCGTGCCTTTGCAGTCTCGTTGATGCTCGACACCTACCGCGTCAGCGATTCGTGGAAAGAAAAGGGAATCTATATCCCGAAAGTGGAGGACAACCTGGGTCAGGATGTCATCGAGTCGCTGCTTTCATTCAAAATCCATTGTGTCGACGACCGCATAGCCGACAACGCCCGTCGTTTCCGTATGGTGACAAATGAGGACGATATGATGATGCTCTTGGCCGAGAAGAAGAACCTGATTGACTTGCGTCAGCAGTTGGGACGGGCACTGAACAGGGTAATCAGTTAATTGGAAACTACACAACATTTTATGGATATCCAGAATATAAAACGAAGATACGATATAATAGGTAACGACCCGAAGCTGTTACTGGCCCTCAACAAGGCCATACAGGTGGCTCCGACCGACCTCTCGATACTTATCACCGGTGAGAGTGGTGTGGGTAAGGATGTCTTTTCTCGCATTATCCACGAAAATAGCACCCGCAAGCACGTGCGGCAGGGTAGGGGACTTATCTCGGTCAACTGCGGCGCTATCCCCGAGGGCACTATCGAGAGCGAACTTTTTGGCCATGTGAAGGGAGCGTTCACAGGTGCCGACAAGAATCGTAAAGGTTATTTCGAAGAGGCCGACGGTGGCACCATCTTCCTTGACGAGATAGGCGAACTGCCGCTTGTCATGCAGGTGAAGCTTCTGCGTGTGCTCGAGAACGGTGAAATCATCCCGGTGGGCTCTTCGTCGGCACAGAAAATCAACGTGCGTGTAGTGGCAGCTACCAATGTCGACATTGTCGAAGCTGTACGCACAGGCCGTTTCCGCGAAGACCTCTACTACCGTCTCAATCAGATTTCAATCTACCTTCCACCGCTGCGTGAGCGCAAGGACGACATACCTTTGCTGTTCCGCAAGTTCTCGTCCGACGTGGCGGAGAAGTACCACATGCCGCCCATCATGCTGACCGACGATGCCAAGCGTATGATGATGGATTATCCGTGGTATGGAAATGTCAGGGAACTGAAGAATATCACCGAGCAGATTGCAGTGGTCGAGACCGAACGCCTCATCACGGTGCCTATTTTGCAGAACTACCTGTCGTATGTGCCAACCGAGAAGTTGCCAGCCGTCGTCAGTGGCGAGAGTACGCAGGCGTCAAGCGCCATTTCCGACCGCGAACTGCTACTGAAAGCACTCTCGATGGGACAGATGATAAGTGAGATGCGCGGCGAGCTCAACGAACTCCGTCAGGCCATCCAGCAGATGAGCATGCGCAACGAAGAAATCGGCATGAAAGACCGTGCCCTTGTTCCGCAGAACGCGTCGTTGCTCATTCCGCATTCTCACGCGAAAGAGGAAGAGGAATTCGTCACTCCCGAAATCATCGAAGAAGAAACCATCGGCCTTGAAGACCGTGAGAAACGTGCCATCATGAAAGCCCTCGAGCATCACAGTGGCAACCGGAAACTTGCCGCTGCCGACTTGCATATATCTGAACGTACGCTCTACCGCAAACTGAAGGAATACAACATCGAATGAAAACCAACGACATCCGCATAACCCTGCCTGCTTCCAAGAGCATGAGCAACCGGTGGCTGATGATCAACCACCTTACTGGAAGCCATTTTCGCATCAATAAGCTCTCCACCTCTGACGATACCAAGTTGTTGCGACGGCTGTTGACGCAGCTCGAGGAGAAAACCTCGAATGTATACTACTGCGACAACGCGGGGTCTGTTGCACGGTTTCTGATGCCGCTTTTGGCCATCACTCCGGGGCATCATGTGCTCACTGGCGACCCTCGCTTGTGCGAACGCCCCATGGCACCGCTGATTACGGCTTTGCGACAGCTCGGTTTGCGAGTGGAATGCACTGAGAACGAAGGTTTTCTGCCTGTTCATATTCAGGGTGGCACACCGACACGCCGTACTGTCTCGGTCGACCCGCTGCTGAGTAGCCAGTTCGTCAGTTCGCTGCTTCTGGTGGCCCCACGTATGCCCGAAGGCATTTCGCTCACCATGACCCAGAGGCCCACCTCGCGGCCCTACATCGAGATGACCTGCGATGCACTGCGTCAGTCGGGTATCGAGGTGCGCCGCAGTTCCAATGGCCGCACCTACTATGTCAATCATTATGAGGGGAAACCTAAACCATCGGTCATCACCATTGAGCGCGACTGGTCGGCCGCTTCCTATTTTTATACTATGGCCCTCCTGCGGCCCGACCTGCGCATCCGCCTGCTTGGGCTGCAGTTCGACTCGTGCCAGGGCGACAGCGCTGCCGACCGTTTCTTTCGCCTGATGGGGGTAACTTCCACCGAGGTGCGCTCACCCTACCGTGCTGCCGGACGTTCCATCACGGTGACCGGTGGGGGCGAACATGCCAAGCTGGTGCAGTTCAACTGTATCGACTGCCCCGACCTTGTGCCAACCTTCGCCGTCGCTGCTGCCGCAACCGGTATCCGCACCGTGCTGAAAGGGGTGAGCAACATTGCCCTCAAGGAGTCGGACCGCATGCAGGCTATCTCCACCGAGCTGCAACGCATGGGAGGCAAGGTCAGTTCGAGCAACGACGAGTTGCATATCCTCCCGTCGAAAATCCATCCCACCGAACCCGTCCACACCTATGGCGACCACCGTATCGCCATGGCCTTTGCTCCGTTGCGGTTGCTTTTCCCCGACATCGTAATCGAAGCTCCCGAGGTGGTAGGCAAGTCGTTCCCCGAGTTCTGGGAACAGTTCGCCCTGGTCGAGCAAAACGTCCATTAGCGATGAAGCGTCTCGTTGTCGTTGTCGGTCCCACAGCCGTGGGGAAAACAGCCTATGCCGTTCGTATCGCCCGCGAAATGGGCACTGAAATCGTATCGTGCGATTCGCGCCAGTTCTACAGCGAACTCGATATCGGAGTGGCACGACCCTCGACAGACGAGTTGCATACTGTGCGGCATCACTTCATCGCATGCCGCTCGGTGACCACACCTTACAATATTTATGATTATGCCGAAGATGCCCTGCAGGTGATCGAACGCCTGATGGCCGACCGCGATGTGGTGGTGGCCGTCGGAGGCAGTGGACTGTATATCGATGCGCTGTGCAGCGGTGTGGCACGTTTGCCCGACCCCGACCCGGAGCTCCGTTCCGAACTGCAGCAAATGCCCCTTGAGGAGAAGCAGTCACGTCTGCGACTGCTCGACCCCGAGTATTATGCTCGTGTCGACCTCCGCAATCCGGTGCGCCTGCAGCGTGCCCTTGAGGTTTGCCTCATGACGGGCCGACCTTACAGTCAGGTGCTTGCCGCCCAGCAGGCCAAGCAGCGCCCCTTCGAAGTCGAGATGCGGCAGTTGGTGCTCGAACCCAATGCCTTGCGTGAGCGAATCGACCGCAGGGTCGACCTCATGATGACGCACGGCTTGGTCGACGAGGTGCGAAGCGTTGAGCACTATCGCCACTTGAACACCCTGCGAACGGTGGGCTATCGCGAACTCTTCCCCGTCCTCGATGGCCTCGATACGGTGGAACATGCGGTGGCACAGATAAAACTCAACACTTGGCATTACGCCAAGAAGCAGATGACATGGTTTAAGAAGAAATGTATCGGTCAGACGGTCGATGCCTCGCGCTGCTGACTTTTTTGCTGGCTTGACGACTGCTTGCGGCCACAGGTGCAATGGGCACATCGGCCCGTCAGTGGATCGGCATTGGCGCATGGGCGACGGAACTCCTTCTCTTTGTGCAGTAGCATCTTCAGCCCAAGTCCGGCCATCATCAGCGCCACCACGCCCAGCGCAATCAGAAAGACAATCAGTAGTGTTTTCATATCCTTAATTTCGAGTTGCAAAAGTACGACTTTTTCTCGAACCGACCAAATGTCTCATTCTCCCCTTCAAAAAATCTTTATTGAATTAGCTGTATCATAGCACCATCTTCATCTGGACTAAACTTGGAGATGACTCGGAGTTGATACGGAGATGAATTGAAATAATTTGAATGGTCTTTATGCTTATTTATATTATAATATATATGTTATAATGTGAATCGATAGGCTTGATTAAAATGATATTTATAATAAAAGCCGGCCTTTTTTAGACCGGCTTTTATCATTGTTATAGGTGTCTTTTATTAGATGATAGCTTTTTTTATTGTATCGACTATATATTTCACATCTTCATCATTCACGTATGGCCCGGCTGGTAAGCACATTCCTACTTTAAATAAAGACTCCGACACACCGTTGACATAAGAAACGCTAGTCTCAGAAGTCTCGCAGAGGCACTCCTGGTCATTAAACTTGAATCCTGAAACCTGAATCTCGCCGCGTCGATAGACCGGCTGCTTGTGCATGGGTTTCCACAACGGACGAGCCTCAATTTGTGCTTGGTCCATAATCACACGCAAAGCCTCCACGTTAGCATTAGGCTCGCAGTCGGTATGAGCACTCTCCGCGGCATGGATGACACCGGCTGCACCGCCCACAGCACCCGTCACGATGGTCTTGTAGGCGTTCTCCTGCCCCTTGATACGAACCTCGGGGTCGATGGTGATGGTGCAGAGCCAGAAGTTAGAGTCGTAGCGGCTGTCGGGATTGCCGTGCACCTTGATGCCGGGTACATCCTTCAACAGCTCCTCATACAACGCCTGCACGTGCTTGTGATGGGCGATATGGTCGTTTACAATGGTCATCTGTCCACGGCCTATGCCGGCGCAGATATTGCTCATGCGGTAGTTGAAGCCAATCTTCTCGTGCTGATAGTACGGGTAGCTCTCGCGGTACTGCGTGGCGTACATCATAATCTCGCGCCACTCCTCTTCATTGGCCGTCACCAAGGCACCACCACCAGAGGTGGTGATCATCTTGTTGCCATTGAACGAAAGCACACCGTATTTGCCGAAAGTACCCAGCACCTGGCCGTTCCAGCGGCTGCCGAAACCCTCGGCCGCGTCCTCGATTACGGGGATGTCGTAGCGGTTGGCGACCTCCATGATGCGGTCAATCTGGTACGGCATACCGTACAGAGCCACAGGGATGATAGCCGCAGGCTTCTTGCCCGTCTTGGCGATGCGGTCCTTGATAGCCTTCTCCATCAGTTCGGGGTCCATGTTCCACGAATCCTTCTCCGAATCCACAAATATTGGAGTAGCACCAAGGTAGGTAATGGGGTGCGACGAAGCGCAGAACGTAAAGCTCTGCACAATCACCTCGTCCCCCGCCTTCACCCCAGCAGCAATAAGCGCCAGATGT
>JAFSLX010000031.1 GCA_017448185.1 Bacteroidales bacterium | reverse complement strand
ATATTTTACCCTTGCATCAACGGAGCCATCTTTTTTAATGAACGCATAAGGGTGTAATATTCCAACAATAAGCAAATCGTCTTTTTCCCAACAATCATTGCAGATGGCATCATAAATCGGCTTCACAACGATTTCTCCTTTACGGTTCATCAAGCCCCATTTGCGCTGACGTGTGATAAATGGAATTAGCAAGCGGTCATCTTTCTCTATATTATGGTTGCCCACTAACACAGACGCTCTAATGCCTAATTGAGAATATTTCCACCAAATATCATTCATCGTTTTATATTGTTTACATAGAAGGCATCTGAAAGAATTGAAGAAGGAAGAAAAAGGGGATGAGGGTGGGGACACCACCGAAGGATCGTCGAAGGATCACCGAAGGATCGTAGAAGGCAGAGTATGTGTTGGGAGGTGTTCATTGCTCGCAGAGATCTTTGTTGCGGCTGCGGTGCCACCAGATGATGAGGCCGACGAGGATGAGGGCCATCGGCGGCATAATCATCAGGCCGTTGTTCTCGTAGCCGATGCTGTAGAGGCCGAGCTTCTCCGCTATGGGATAGCCCCAGAGGGTGCCGCTGCCGAAGAGTTCGCGTACGAAGCCCAGCGTGATGAGGATGACGCTGTAGCCAAGGCCGTTACCGATGCCGTCGAGGAGCGAGGGCCACGGCTTCTGCACCATGGCGAAGGCCTCGAGGCGGCCCATGACGATGCAGTTGGTGATGATGAGTCCCACGAAGACGGAGAGCTGCTTGCTGACGTCGTACATATAGGCTTTCAGCACCTGGTCCACCAGCACCACGAGGGTGCTGACGACGACGAGCTGCACGATGATGCGGATGCGCGGCGGGATGGTGTTGCGCAGCAGCGAGATGATGAGGTTGGAGAGCATCACCACCACGGTGACGCTGATGGCCATCACCACGGCAGGCTTGAGCTGCGCCGTCACGGCCAAGCACGAGCACACGCCCAGCACCTGCACCAGGATGGGGTTGTTCTTGCTGAAAGGGAGTTTTATGAGGTCAAAGTTTTTCATTCGGTAGCCTCCTTTCTCAGTTTGCTGTAGTCGTCATAGGCTTTGGCCAGCATGGCGGTCACGCCGTTGCTGGTCATGGTGCCGCCGCTGATAGCGTCCACTTCGTAGGGGTTGCTGTGGTCGGCGTTCTTGGCCAGGTGGATGGCTTGGGTGTCCATACGCTTGCCGATGAAGCGAGCGGCGAACTTGTCGGTGGCAATCTCGCCGCCGAGGCCGGGCGTCTCGCCCTTGTGGTCGAAGACGGCGCCCACGACGGTGCTGGTGCTGTCGAGCGCCAGATAGCCCCAGATGGGTCCCCATAGGCCGGTGCCCTTGAGGGGCAGGATGATGCCGCCGTCGAAGGTGTAATAGTCACCGTTCTCGGTAATGTGTTTGGCGTAGAGCTCCGCGGCGTTGTCGCGGGTGGCTTCGACACCGATGGTCTTCAGGATCATCTGCTTGGTCTCTGCCTGCTGGTTCTTGGTCTGCAGTGGCTTGAGGCTGACGCTGACAACGGTAAGTATCAGGGCCGCCACCACGACAAGGACTGCCGAGTAGATGAAGATATAGGTATTAGAGAATGTCTTTTTCATCGGGCGATCCTCCTTTCTCTGCGCTTGATGTTGCGGCTGACGACGCAGTGGTCAATCAGCGGAGCCATGCAGTTCATGAAGAGGATGCTGAGCATCATGCCCTCGGGGTAGGCGGGGTTGCAGACGCGCAACAGCACAGCGAAGGCACCGATGAGCAGGCCGTAGATCCACTTGCCGGCGTTGGTCTGAGCGGCGGTGACGGGGTCGGTGGCCATGAAGACCGCGCCGAAGGCGAAGCCGCCCATCAGGAAGTGGTAGTAGAACGGCAGCTGCATGTACTCGTTGTAGCCTATGGCGTTGAAGAGCAGGCCCATCAGGCCGCCGCCGAGGAAGACGCTGAGCATGATGCGCCAGGAAGCGATGCCTGTGAAGAGCAGCAGCAGGGCGCCCAGGGCGATGGCGATGACCGAGGTCTCGCAGGTGGAGCCGGGGATGGTGCCTATCAGCATATCCAATGCTGAGGCCGAAGGATGCATACCTGCGGCCAACTCGCCCATAGGTGTGGCGCCGGCGATGGCGTCGCTGCCCCAAAGGTCGTTGGCAATCCACACCTTGTCGCCACTCATGTGTGTCGGGTAGGCGAAGAAGAGGAACGCGCGCGCCACGAGGGCGGGGTTGAGGAAGTTCATGCCGCTGCCACCGAAGACCTCCTTGCCGATGATGACGGCAAAGGCCACGGCCAGCGCCACCTGCCACAGCGGCGTGGTGACTGGCACTATCATAGGTATCAACAGGCCTGTGGCCAGGTATCCCTCGTTCACCTCGTGGTGGCGTGCCTGCGCGAAGGCAAACTCGATGCCGAGGCCCACTACATAGCTCACCACGATAAGCGGCAGCATTCTTAAGAAGCCAAACCACCACATGTAGAGCCAGTGCCAATCGGCGCCGGTGCTCATGGCGGTCTGGTAGCCGATGTTCCACATGCCAAAGAGCAAGGCGGGTATCAGCGCGATGACCACGATGATGATGGAGCGCTTCATGTCCACCGCGTCGCGGATATGGCTTCCGCTCTTGGTCACAGTCTTGGGGGTGAAGGCGAAGGTGTGGAACGCCTCGTAGGTGCTCCACAACCAGCTCCACTTGCCCTTGGGTTCAATCTTCTCGAACCAGTCTTCTAACCATTTTAGTCTCATGCGATAGTCTCCTTTCTGAGGACCTCAAGTGCCTCGCGGATGATGGTCTGTATCTCGGTCTTCGAGGGGTCGATGAACTCGCACAGGGCGAAGTCCTCGGGTTCCACCTCGTAGATACCGAGCTTCTCCTGCAGCTCCACATCGCCCACGATACAGGCCTTGATGAGCTGCAGCGGGTAGATGTCGAAGGGGAACACTCGCTCAAAACTTCCCGTGAACAGGAAAGGACGCACCGAGCCGTGGGTGTTGGTATTGAATTCAGTGGGTAGTGGGTAGTTTTTGATGGGTAGCAGTCGGGCAAATCCGCTGAGGAAGGTTTTGCTGAAGCTGAACTTCTTCAATCCCGGCATCAGCCAGCCCATAAACTCATACTGGTCGCCTTCCTCAATGAAAGTCACCTGCTGGTCGTACATTCCGAGGAAGCCGTTGGCAGCGATTTGGGTGCCGGAGAGCACACTGCCGGAGATGATTCTGGTAGAACAGGTTGGGTCGGCTAAACTGGGATAGCTGGGATTGTTCAGCTGTGTCTCACTGATGCGCTGCATACAGGCACCGCATAATACACGATAATATTTCGGTGCTTTGGCGGCGGGGCCGCCCACGGTGATGACGCGTTCAGGGCGGTACTCACCTGTCAGGCACCAGCGGCCGATATTGGCCACATCCTGTGCGTTCACGCTCCAGACATACTCGCCCTTGTTGATGGGATCGAGTGCCGCCACGATGGTGCCGATGTTGCCGGCAGGGTGGGGACCTTCTGCTTTCACGCAGTGCACCTCAGCCAACAGCGAGAGAGCCTTCACTCCGGCTTCAAACTCATGCTCACGTCCTTTGAGAGCGAAATCCATATCGGGTGCCAGCGGGTTGGTGTCTCGCAGGCTGATATAAATGCCTTTAGGCTTATGGTCAGGGTTGGCAATGGTGCCGAATGGTCGTTCCTTGATCATCCACCAGACTGGACTGGAAGATGAAAGGTTAAAACATTCACCTTTGCTTTCCTCTTCATGCTGAGAGGGGCTGGAGGTGAGGCTGATTTCCATCAGTTTTCTTTTTTCACCACGGACGATGGCTTCCACCTTGCCGCTGACTGGCGACGGAAGGAACAGCCGCGAGTCGTTCTTGTCGACCACCAATGGCTGCCCGGCAGCAACCTCATCGCCCTCGGCGACGCAAAGCCGCGGCGTGAAGCCCACTACATCTGGCGGCTTCACCGCGTAGCAGTCAATGCTTCGGGCATCGACAACCCTCCGCTCCGGAATGCCTCCGAGGGGGATGTCGATGCCCTTTTTTATCTTTATTTCTTGTTTCATTTTTGCCTTCTGACTACAATAATTTTACACCCAGCGACTTGCATTCAAGTCACCCAGTTTTCCACACTGCAAAGATAAGAATTTTTTTTCTATATTATAGTGGAAGGCAAAATTTAGATTTTGATTTCCACAGGTTGCAGCATGTTCTCTGGTTTCAGAATTTCGTCGAGTTGCTCCTTGGTCAGCAGGCCGTGCTCCAGCACCAATTCATACACACCGCGTCCCGTCTCCAAAGCCTCTTTGGCGATTTTGGTACTCTGTTTGTAGCCGATAATGGGGTTCAGCATTGTCACGATGCCGATGGAGTGTTCCACCAGCTGGCGGCAGCGTTCCTCGTTGGCTACGATACCGTCGATGCAGAGGGTGCGCAGCGTGTCCAAACCGTTCTCCAACAAGTGGATGCTCTCGAACAGCGTGTAGGCAATCACCGGTTCCATCACGTTCAGCTCCAACTGTCCGTTGTCGCTGGCCAGCGAGATGCACATATCGTTGCCAATCACCTTGTAGCACACCTGGTTCATCACCTCGGGAATCACGGGGTTCACTTTGCCTGGCATGATGCTCGAACCCGGCTGGCGCTCAGGCAGGTGAATCTCGTTTAATCCGCAGCGCGGACCGCTGCTCAGCAGTCGCAGGTCGTTGCACATCTTGTTGATTTTGATGGCCAGACGCTTCATGGCTGAACTGTAGGCAATCATGCAGGTGGTGGCGCTGGTGGCCTCGATGAGGTTGTCGGCCAGCGTGATATTCCATCCGGTAATCTTACGCAGAGCCTTGATGCAAGCCTCGCTGTAGCCCGGTTTTGAGCAGATGCCTGTACCGATGGCCGTGGCGCCCATGTTCACAATCAGGAACTCGTCGGCCGTGTCGCGCAGGTTCTTCAGTTCGCCACGCAGCGAGTCGGCAAAGGCTCCGAACGTCTGGCCCAGCGTCATGGGGACAGCGTCTTGCAACTGAGTGCGGCCCATCTTCACCACGTGCTTGAACTCCTCGCGCTTTTTGTCGAGCGAGTGAATCATTTTCTGCAAACGCGGCATAAACTCCAGATGCTCAAGTGCCAACGCCATGTGGATAGCGCAGGGGTAGGCATCGTTGGTGCTCTGCGAGGCGTTCACCACGTCGTTCGGTGAGCAATATTGATATTCGCCGCGCTTGTGTCCCATACGCTCCAGTGCGAGGTTGGCAATCACCTCGTTGGCGCACATGTTGGTGCTTGTGCCGGCACCGCCCTGAATCATATCGATGGGGAACTGGTCGTGGAACTTGCCCTCAATTAGCTGGTCGCAGGCCCACATGATGGCTTCGCCCTGCTCCTTGGTAATCATCTCGACCTCTATGTTAGCCATTGCAGCCGCCTTTTTGGTGAAGGCCATGCCGCGGATAAAGTTATGGTAGTGGCTCAGCAGTTGGCCGCTGATATGGAAGTTTTCGATGGCACGTGCCGTCTGTACACCGTAAAGGGCCTCCATCGGCACCTCTTTTGCACCAAGCAGGTCGTTCTCGGTACGGAAATCCTGTTTTTTAGTCATTTTTTATTATTATTTTAATCCTTAAACTTTTGATACTCTTTTATTTCGAATGAATAGTGTTTATCATTCGACAATGCAAATATACAACTTTTTTTTAATTAAACTTTTTTTATCGATAAAAAAATACCGAAATTTGATAAGTGAAAAAAAATAAGGGTGTTTATTGCCGACGGCGAAGCTCGGTGGTGAGGGCAGCGAGCGAGGCTGCGAGGTTCTCGTTTTTCACCAGAATGTTGTCGGGCAGGTTGAGACTGGTGGGAGCGAAGTTCCAGATGGCCTGGATGCCGCCCGAGACCAGCATGTCGGCCACCCCCTGAGCCTCTGCTGCGGGGACGGCGATGATGCCGATGGTGATATGCGTACGCTTGAGGAACGAGACCATCTTCGAGATAGGCAGCACAGGCTTTTCGCCCACCTTCTTCTCTCTCGGTTCGCGGTCGAAACCGACCACGATATCGAGGCTGTATTTGGAGAATCCGCCATACTGCATCAGCACATGACCCAAAGCGCCCACGCCCACCAGCACCGCCTCGTCGTAGTGGTCGTAGCCGAGGTAGCGCTTCATGTCCTCGAGCAGCGTGTCGACGCGGAAGCCAAGTTTCGGCCGTCCCGGCTCCGAACTGATGCCCGCAAGGTCTTTGCGCACCTGCACGGGGTTGATGCCAAGGCTCTCGGCAATCGAAGTCGAGGATACATACTCCTCGCCCCGTGCCACGCGATTCTCTATTTCGCAGTAGTAGGACGGGAGTCTCCCGAGGGTGGACTTTAATATTATCAATGAGTTACGTCGGTCTTTCATGGGTCGTGCCTCATCTGTTTTCAATTTGCAAAATTACAAAAATTTTGAAAATCCAAAACAAAAATACATATTCCATACTTCTGTTGCTCACTTGTTGTTCAGCCGTTGTTCAGTCGTTGTTCAGTGTTTGACTGAACAACGACTGAACAACGGCTGAACAACGACCGAACAACGGACGGTGAAACTGTTGCGACAAGGGCATTTGGCGCTCTTCCGATGCGTTTTATGTTTTGATTATTATATTGAGAATCATTTTGTTGTGAATGTATAAAAAAATGTTTTTGTTCGTATGCAAAAATATTGGTATCTTTGCACTTTGGAATTCAAATATATTTTGATGATGAAGATACTGAAACAAATAGCTTTGGCGTTGCTTTGCTGCACGATCATGTTCGGAGTGGTCGACGATGTGCAGGCGCAGAACAAAAAGAAGAAAAAGAGCAGCACGACCCAGACTACGAAGAAGAAAAAGAAGTCTTCAAAGAAGGCTGCCCCAGTAGCTGCCCCGGTGGCGCAGGATGTAGAGCTGCCCTACAACTGCAACGACTGCCTGTTTGCCATTCCGCTGCAGGTAGACCAGCCTTTCGGTCCGACGACGGCTCCCGACGGCGGTGGCCGAATCCAGGAGATTGTGGCCGACAAGAACCATCCGAACCTTTTCGAACGTGAGCATAATTCGGTTTGGTACAAATTCACAGTGCCTTACAACGGCGAACTTGAGATAAGAATCACCCAGAAGAACCAGTGGGACGACTACGACTTCCTGGTCTACAAGAACACGGGTGCCTATTTCTCGAATCAGGTGATGCTGAACAAGGTATTGCCTGTGGCTGTGAACCTTGCAATGGTAGACACTAACGCGATTGCCAACGAGTTGCTGAAAACGACGGGCAAGAAGAGCACTTCCACCACGAAAAAAGCTTCCGAGAAAGAGGACGAACTGGCCTTTGCCGCCACCCCCGAGGTGAAACCGCATATCGGCATGCTGTCGGAGGCTACAGACAAGATGCTGACCAAGAAGCAGCTGGGTTCGTTCATCAAGTCGATACCGGTGCGTATGGGCGAGGAGTACTATATTGTGCTCGACAACTGCTCGAACAACGGTCAGGGACACACGATTACGGTGTCGGTGCGTGCCGATGCCTACGAGCCCCTCGTGCTGTTCTACGACAAGAAGGGCAAACGCTATGTGGATGTTGACCTGATGATTCTGGAGAAGGGCGGTCAGGGTGAGCGCCCCGTGGTGAAGGATGCCCACTACCGTGGCGGCAAGGTGAAGTTTGTGCCCGGATTCAACTATACGCTCTATGCCAAGCGCGACGGCTATTTTTCGATCTACCGCGAATTCAACGCCCGTGAGCTGATGCTGCGCGACACGCTGATGCTCTACCAGATGGAGCGCACCGAGCGTGGTTCGACGTTCCAAATCAAGGACATATACTTCGAGGACGGCGAAGCCACACTCATCGACGGCTATCAGGATGTGCTGATGAACTATGTGGCCATGTTCCGCAACCATCCCGACATCACCTTCCTGGTGAAGGGCTATGTGCAGAGCTACGGTGTCAACACCGAGTCCGACATGCTGCTTTCGCTCGACCGTGCCAAGACGGTGAAGGAGTTCTTTGTGGAGAACGGCATCGAATCCGACCGCATCACCACCTCGGGTATGACCAAGAACGAAATCAAGCGCGCTGCCGCTGCGGCCCTCGACGACAAGGGTGGTGGATTCAGCGGTATCAAGGTCGAACTGATCATTACCGGCAAGAAAGAAGTAGAAAAGTAATAATATAATATGAAACGACAGATATTAACGCTGCTGGCGCTTTGCGCGGCAGCGTTTTCCTTACATGCACAGATGGACTGGAAGACGATAGAGAAATTGATTGACGACGGCTCGTACAAGACGGCTTATGCCAAGGCTGAAGGTGTTTATAAGAGCAGCCGTCAGGGTAGGGAGCGTCTGCTGGCGGCCTACTATATGTCGCAGGCTGCGGCAAACTATCAGGAGGATGCACGCGACAGCGCCGAAGCACGTTACCGTGCCCTTCTGCCGTCGTTGACGGGTGTTGACAAAGCCCTGTGCCATTCGTTCTTGGGCGAGTACAAGTCGGCTATGGCCGACGAGCAGCTGCTGAAGGCGACCCCCGTGGAGCAAATCAAGGCCTTCTGCGAACCGGGCGGCACAATGAACATGACACCGACGGCGGCAGATGTGATTGTGAGGATGATGATTGAGCGTGGAGAGCTGACCCCGCAAGAGCGTGTTGAGTGGCAGCAAAAGCTGGTGGACTGGCATCGTGGCGACGGTGAGGATCTGCGGATATGGCACGATTTACGGTTGCTTGAGCTAATGGCACAGGTGCCGAACCGGCCGCTGAAATTCGAGCTGCTGCTGCAATACCTTGACAAATACCGTTCGGCCAAAAGCCCGCTCCGCACAATGTTGTATGCCAATGTGGCGCACCGGCTGAACGGCGAGGGTGAATATGAGCGGGCCGTTGCCTATTGCGACACGGCGATTGCTTTGGCACCGAAGAGCGAGGGTGCCGTGGAGTGTGTCAACCTGAAGAACGAAATCCTTCAGGTTCGCATCGAAGTGGCCAGCGAAGGACTGACCTATGCACCGTCTACAAAAAGCCTGCAGAGGGTACGTTACAGGAATGTGGAACGGCTGTGGTTCAGGATAATACATTTTGTAGAAGACTTTGAATATGGTGACAAGACAAAAGCCCGCCTGCTGACTGCAAAGCCACTGAAGGAATGGAACATGGCTGTGGGACAGCCGGAAAGGAAATACGACTTTGCAGAGAGCTACTTTGTTGTGCCCGAGATGAAAGCAGGCCGCTATCTGCTGCTGGTTTCGCCCACCGAGAACTTCAAGACCGAGGGGTTCATGGCCTATGAGATGAACTGCACCGACATGCTGCTGATGCAGAATGATGAACAAGGTATGCTGATTGACCGCAGTACAGGACGGCCGATTGTTGGTCAAGAAATTAGGGTTGAGGAACGGCGTTACAACGAGAAGCCCAAGGTGCTTGAGACTGTGAAGACCGACCGCGACGGACGCTACAGAATAACGGCGAAAGTTGATAATTGGCGCACGTACCTCGTGGCCGAACGTGATGGCTATCGCTTGGAGACGCAGTGTCGGCGACGTGGAACCGTTCAGGCTGTGAAACAGTTGCACTGCGAAGTGCGTACCGACAGGCCGATATATAAGCCCGGCGACACGGTGAGGGTGGCTCTGTTGGCCTACCGTTGCGATGGGTTGGATGCTGAGGCGATAAATGCAATCGGGTTGAAGGTAAGGTTGAACGACCCGAATGGGCAGCAGGTGGCGCAGGATAGCATTGTTACGGACGATTTCGGCATGGCCAGCACCAGTTTCGTTGTGCCGAAAGACAGAATCGCCGGTGTTTACCAATTGAGCGTCAAGCATGAGGATGCGTATCTCGAATCGACGGCGATACATGTTGAGGAATACAAGCAGCCGAAGTTTATGGTGACCATGAACAGCAACTCCGGCGAGGTGCCGATGTTCAGCAAGGAAATGACAGTCAAAGGGATGGCGGCAAGCTATAGTGGCGTTCCAGTGAGTGGGGCGAAGGTGAAATACACCGTCCATCGCAGCCGGATGCACCGTTGGTGGTGGCGTGGATACGGCCCTGTGGAACAGACCGAGGTGGGAACAGGCGAAGTGAGTACGGCTGCCGACGGGAGCTTCGAAGTGAAATTCGTCCCTGAACCCGACAGCAGCGTCGAGCTCAGCACGAAGCCCTGTTTTGAATACACAGTCGAGGTGGATGTGACCGATATCAATGGTGAGAGTCATCCGGCTCGCACCTCGATGCGTGTCGGTTTCCGCAATGCCTTTGTCGGCTTGAAGAATACGAAAACCGAACTACGGACGCTGGACGGCCTCGAGACAGAGTATATCGACCTCAATGGCAACCCATTGCCCGGCAAAGTCGATATCCGGATTGAGCGGCTGAAACAACCAGCAACACCATTGTTCGATCCGTTGGTGATGAAAGCTGGCGTGCACAATCTGATGGCAGAAACTGATTTCCGCAAGACGTTCCCGCTGTATGCCTACAACGAAAAATACAACGACCCGTCGACCTGGGAGGTGGCCGGTGTTGGATATAATGGAAGTGGGGTTTATCGCATCACCCTCAGTGCTGCCGATGCCGATACGGTGGTTGAACATGTTACTGTCACTACAGACGATGCCACGAAGGCACAGTCGCAGGAATTGATATGGATGGACGTGGAGAAAAACACTGTCGAGGTAGGCGAGACGGCCAAACTGCGCATCGGCTCGAGATTCAAGGAGGTGGATGTCTACTACCTGCTGCGTATTGGTAACGAGGAACGGGATTTCCGTCACATTACGGTCAACGATGATTTGAAGAGCATCAGTATACCGGTCGATAGTGTGATGCTGGGGGGATTCACGGTGGATGTTATCGCCGTGAAGGACGGCATAGTGAAACACATGACGCACCAGTTCACTGTGCCATTCACCCACAAAAAATTGGATGTCGAAGTGTCCACTTTCCGTGACAAGCTGCAACCTGGCGAAAATGAGGAGTGGACGATTGTGGTTCGGAATTCGGGGCTTGGAGTTCGGAGCGGTGTGATAATGACGATGTATGACGATGCTTTGAATAGTTATGGATACAGTGAAGGATGGGGCTTCAGTCCGTGGCGAAGCAACTGGTCGAACAGCATCCAGCCTGTCAGCTTCCACAATGGCACAGGCTGGTGGATGCAGAGCTATACGCATCGTTGCTACAATGGCAATCGCCCATCTGTTTGGACCCTCAAGGAGGGCTTGCCCTACGGCAACCGCTATTGGGGTCGACGGATGTATAAGACTGCCGCTGCACGGAATATGGTTACTACAGAATTGGCCGTTGTCGAAGATGTAGAATATGAGGAGTCTTTGTCGCTCGATGCGGCACCTATGGCCGCAGGTGCCACTTTGGACAAAGGAACAGAGAAACAAGCGCCTGAGCCACAGGTTCGAACAAACCTCAATACCCTTGCTTTTTTCGTCACCGACCTGCGCACCGACGATAATGGTGTGGCTACTTACCGGTTCAACGTCCCCGAACTGCTTACTCGATGGAATGTCAGAGGGTTGGCAGTTACACACGACGTGAAAATCGGCACGCTCGACCGCACGCTCGTCACACAGAAACGGCTGATGGTTCAGCCCAATATGCCTCGTTTCCTCCGCAGTGGAGACTCGCTCAGCCTCATGGCCAAAGTGGTTTGGGGTTCGGAATTCGGAGATTTGAGTAAAGATTTGCCGGTTACCGTTTCGTTCTTATTGACCGATGCTGCCACGGGTGACACTATCTGTAACCATGTGGAACACATCAAAATAACAGATGCAACGCAGGTGATGTTCGATGTCGAGGTGCCGCAGAATGTTTATGTGGCAACCTATCGCATCCTCGCCACCGCCGACGGCATGAGCGACGGCGAGCAGGGACAGATTCCCGTGGTAGGCAACCGTCAAGCTGTCACCGTCTCCCAAGCCATGTATATCAACGGGGTAGGGGAGAAGCATTACCACATGCCGGAGTTCCTTGCGGGCAGCGAAAGCCGCATGCCCAATCTGGTGGCTGCTGAGGTGGTGAGCAATCCGATATGGTTGGCCATCAAAGTGATGCCATTCCTCAAGGACTTGGAAAATCCCTCCATCTTATACTTAGCCAACCAGCTTTTTGTCAATAGCAAAGGTCTGGAATTGATATCGAATTATGACCTCCGGATTTCGGAATTCGGAATTCAAAATTCAAAATTGAGATTGAACGAGGATGTGAAACAGACCCTCTTGCAGGCCACCCCGTGGGTGCGCGATGCCGAAAGTGAAGAGGAGCAAATGGCGGCGGTGGCCAATTACTTCGATGCTGAACTGCTGCGGGCAGAACTATTGAAACTCATGTCCAGGCTTGTGTTGCTGCAGAACGGTGACGGCGGTTGGAGCTGGATGCCCGAAGGGAAGAGCAGTGCTTGGGTGACCCAGCAGGTGCTGCAACGCGTAGCTGCCATCTCGTCGTTCGACAAGCGGTCCATCAAGCAGTCGCTTGCCTATGTCGACCGTGAAGAACAGCGCTATTATGAGCGTTATATCAAGCCTTACTTGAAAAAGAAACTCGACTGTGGTGTGACCGACATTGACTACCTCTACATGCGATCATTTTATGGAAAGGCTTCAACAGAGGCTTATAAGTACTACTATGACAATGCGTTGAATCGTTACAAAAACTTTGAAAACCTATATACGCAGGCACAGTTGGCTCTCATCTTCCAGCGGCATGGCGACCGCAAGCAGGCACGCGACC
This sequence comes from Bacteroidales bacterium, assembly GCA_017448185.1. Lineage (GTDB taxonomy): Bacteria > Bacteroidota > Bacteroidia > Bacteroidales > P3 > Colimorpha. The sequence continues at coordinate 978 of JAFSLX010000031.1, read as the reverse complement.
TGATTCGTCGTCTGAAAGAGAAATCGCTTGTAAGCGACGAAATGGGCATGTACTGGCGCGACAACCGAAGCAGCTGGTGGTGGTATCAGCGGCCGATTGAGACGCAAGCATTGATCATTCAGGCTTTTGCTGAGGTGACACCCGACGATACCCTCGCTATTGGGCAGATGCAGCAATGGCTCTTGAAGCAGAAACAGACCACCCATTGGGGCAACGAGGTTGCCACCACCCGTGCCATCGAGGCATTGCTCAGCGGAAAACAGAGGGTCGCCAGTGGAGAACAAGCTGTGGAAATGAAAGTGTTTGGTGAGCCGCTCAGCGGTGAGGTGAAGGGTCAAGAGGGCTACAAAGCACAACGATGGAAGGGCGAAATACTCGACAGCCTACAGTCGCACCACGATGACGAAATCGTCATTCGGAAGAGTACGCCAGGCATTGCATGGGGCGCTGTATATTATCAGTTCACCGACGACATGGACAAGATACCTTCGAACGAAATGGGAATCACCATATCTCGTACTTATCTTTCCTCCCAAAACACGCCACTCTCCACCCTCAAAGTCGGTGACCGTATCAAAGTGCGTATCGAAATCAGTTGCGACCGCACGATGGAATACCTCGAGCTCATCGACGGCCGCCCGTCGTGCGTCGAGCCCCTCTCGACCCGCGCCGGATGGTGCTACAACGATGGCCTAAGCTATTATGTAACAGTCAACAACACCGACACACGCTGCTATATCGACCGGCTGGAAAAAGGCCGCTACGTGGTCGAATACGAAGTGTATGTCACCAATCCCGGCACCTTCCTCAGCGGCCCCGCCACAATGCAATGCATGTATGCCCCCGAGTTCCGAGCCGTCTCCCCGTCCCAGCCCCTCCACGTCAAGTAGGCGCCACCCCTCATCCCCCTCCGTCCGTTGTTCGTTCGTTGTTCAGTCGTTGTTCAGTCGTTGTTCAGTGTTTGACTGAACAACGACT
>JAFSLX010000030.1 GCA_017448185.1 Bacteroidales bacterium | reverse complement strand
GTTGTTCAGTCGTTGTTCAGTCATTCACTGAACAACGACTGAACAACGACTGGTCAACAACTGGACACCGGGATGACGGGAGGGCTCTTTTGTGTGCTTTGAATACCTCAACCTGCAGTTCCCATGCGGTTGGTGAATACAATATGATAAGGGGCGCCAAAGCATTAGCATTGGCACCCCTTATATTGGTTTTCAGTTGATTAAAGGGATACGCCACCGTCGACGCAGATGACCTGTCCGGTGATGTATTCGGAGAGGTCGCTGGCGAGGAAGAGCGAAGTGCGGGCGATGTCAAGGTCGGTGCCGCCGCGACGCAGGGGTATCTCACTGAGCCATTTGTCGTGGGCTTCTTTGGGCATGGCTTGGGTCATGGCCGACTCGATGAGGCCGGGGGCGATGGCGTTGCAGCGGATGCCACGTGAACCGATTTCCTTAGCCAGACTCTTGCTGAAGCCGATAATACCGGCTTTGGAGGCCGAGTAGTTGCACTGGCCGGCGTTGCCGTTGACTCCCACCACCGAGGCGGTGTTGATGATAGAGCCCGAACGCTGTTTGAGCATCATGGGGACAAAGGCTTTGCAGAAGTTGTAGACCGAGCGGAGGTTGACTTCGATAACGAGGTCCCAGTCCTTCGGGCTCATGCGAAGCAGCAGGTTGTCGCGTGTGATGCCGGCGTTGTTGACGAGGGCGTCGAGACGGCCGAATTCTTTCTGCACCTGCTCGGCGACGGCCATTGTCTGGTCGTAGTCGGCTGCATTGCTGGCGATGAAGCAGCTTTTGGGACTGAATTTCTGCAGTTCGGCGAGGAGCTCACGGCTGGCCTCGTTTTCCTGCAAGTCGGTGAAAATCACAGTGGCACCCTCTTCGGCGAAAAGGAGTGCGGTGCGGCGACCGATGCCGCGCGAACCGCCGGTAACAAGGGCGATTTTATCTTTTAAAAGTTCCATTATTCTTTGGGATTATCGATTAGTGCAAATGTTAATTCTCCTTGACAACAAGGCTTTCCGTTGACGCTGGCTTTGGCATCTACAAAGAAAATCATGCCGCGACGGTTGGTGATGTGGGCACGAATTTCTATGGTGTCGCCGGGACGCACGGGCTGGCGGAAGCGCACGTTGTTGATGCCGCTGTAGAGCGGTGTGCGGCCAATCAGTTCGTCGCGCACGAGGATGCAGGACGATTGGGCCATGATTTCACATTGGATTACACCAGGCACCACGGGGTTGCCGGGGAAATGGCCCTGGAGGAAGAATTCGTCGCCGCGCACATGGTAGTGGGCGATGGCGGTGTCACCTTCCATGGTCACGTCGTCGATGAGCAGCATCGGCTCACGGTGCGGCAGGAAGGTCTTGATGTCATCTCTGTTAAGTACGTTCATATTGCTTTGCTTTAAAACTTAAACAATTAAACTTACACCCTGCGAAGTGCAACGGTGGCGTTGTTGCCGCCAAAGCCGAAGGTGTTGCTGATGGCCACGTCGGCCTGCCATTTGCGGGCGGTGTGCGGAGTGTAGTCGAGGTCGCATTCAGGGTCGGGCTGGTCGAGGTGGATGGTAGGAGGAATAATACCGTTCTTCAGCGCAAGTGCGCTGATAATGAGCTCGACAGCACCTGTGGCACCCAGCATGTGGCCATGCATCGACTTGGTGCTGCTGATAACAGCTTTGCGTGCACCTTCTTCGCCGAGGGCGGCTTTGATGCCCTTGGTCTCGCCCTTGTCGTTCAGCGGAGTGCCGGTTCCGTGGGCGTTGATATACAAGTTCTCATTGTCCTTGAAACCAGCTTCTTCCAGGGCCAGACGCATCGACTGTGCGCCTCCGCGACATTCGGGGTGAGGTGCGGTGTAGTGATGGGCATCGCAAGTGTTGCCGTAGCCACATACTTCGGCATATATCTTGGCACCGCGTTTCTTGGCGAGAGTCTCGCTTTCGAGAATGAGGATACCGCAACCTTCGCCGAGCACAAATCCTTTGCGGCGTGCGTCGAAGGGGAGCGAAGCGGCCATTGGGTCCTCGGAGGTGGTGAGAGCCTTCATGTTGGCGAAGCCGCCGACGGCCATTTCGCAGATAGCAGCTTCGGTACCACCGGTGATGACGGCATCGGCGCGACCTTCATGAATCAGTCGATAAGCCTCACCGACCGAGTGGGTGCCGGTGGCGCAGGCGGTCACCATGGGGATGTTGGGGCCTTGTGCATTATAGGTGATGGCAACATTACCGCCGGCAATATTGCTGATCATTTCGGGAATGAAGAGCGGCGAGATGCGGCGCAGACCATACTGCAATTTGTTAGCATGCTCACGCTCAAATGTTTTGATGCCGCCAATACCGCTGCCGATGGCAGTGCCGAAACGGGTTGGGTCGATATCCTCGCCAACTTTCAGGCCACTGTCCTGCATTGCCTGTGCGGCAGCTGCGAGTGCGAAGAGGGCAAAACGGTCGTTGTGTCGGATCATGGTTTTATCAATACCCCAAGTTTCGGGGTTGAATTCTTTTACCTCGGCGGCGATTTTCACCGGCAAGTTAGTATTGTCAATCTGTTTGATAAAGTCGATGCCGCATACTCCATTGATGAGGTTGTTCCACAGGGTGTTGACATCGTTTCCAAGTGGGGTTATACAGCCCACGCCTGTTATATATACTTTATTCATATTATTAATAAAATTTTAATATCTTACTACTGCGGCGCTGGTTACAAAGCCGGCGCCAAATCCGTCGAACACCATCAGGTCGCCACGTTTCACCTTGCCTTCGCGAATGATTTCGTCGAGTAGCACCGGGATGCTGGCCGAAGAGGTGTTGCCTCGTTTCTCGATGTTTGAGTGGAACCGTTCGGCAGGAAGGTCAAAGTTCTGCTTGATGGCATCGATAATACGCTGGTTGGCTTGATGAAGCAGGAAGTGGTCGATGTCTTCGAGCTGCAGTCCGGCTTTGGCTACAACATCCTTGATGTCGCGCTGTGCCGACGAGACAGCCATACGGAATACCTCGCGACCTTTTAACTGCATGGGCATGTGGGTGTCGATTCCTGTTCCGGTTTCATACGGAGTGGCTTCGCATGGCAGGCGGTAATAAATTACGTCGGGCATCGGGGTTGATGTCAGCTTGCAGGACAGCATATTGTCACCTTTGCCTAACACCATTGCGCCAGCAGCATCGCCAAACAAAACGGCAGTCTCGCGCTGGGTCCAGTCGACCATACGTGTCACTTCCTCTGCACAGATATAGAGGATGCGATTGGCGCGTCCGGTCTGCAGAAATGCATCGCAAATGTCAAGTCCATAGACAAATCCGGCGCAGGCCGAATTGATGTCCATTGTCGGGCAGTTAGGACCTTTGATGCCGAGCAGACCTTGTACAAGGCTTGCCAATGACGGGGTCACGTAGCAGTTGACTACATTTGAACATATAATAAAATCAATATCTTCTGGCACTAAACCTGCGGCATCGATGGCTCTTTGTCCTGCCAATGCGGCCAGTTCCTCAAATCTTTCGTCAGTTACTATTTGGCGAGTTTTGATTCCCGTGCGTGGGACAATCCACTCATCGCTTGTGTCGAGAAACTCCGAAAGCATTTCGTTGGTTACTGTTTTTCGAGGTAGTGCGCTTCCAGTTCCTAATATTTTCATTGTTAAATTTTATTAAATTTCGGCTGCAAAGAAACATCAAATGGTAAAAATAAAAAAGTTAATTTAGGTAAATTGCGCAATATTATGGGTGAAATATCGTTATTTTGGGTGAAAATTGTTTGCTTTGGGTAAAAATAAAATCAAATGAATACCGACCAAACTGTAAATTCATCCACAATCGCGCAATTCCTCGTCCATGGAGGTTCTATCATGTGGTTTTTGGAATTGACGGCAGTGTGCACTATTTTCCTTGTTGTTTTCGGACAGCCGACAAGTATACTTGATTATGTTGAACAAACAGGAGTATTGAGTCCTTTGGCGCAAGTCTCCATCGGGGCATTATCAGGTTTTGCTGTGCTTATGTTCTGTCGTGCAATGCTGTACCTTATAGGTAAAAAAAGTGAATTGAATTTAACGCAGTGTATTATTTTACTTTTGGTGGAGGCAATCCTATGCGTTGCAGTTGTGTCGTTGGTACTTTGGGCGTTGAGTGGGGCAGGACGGATGCAGTTGGCTCCATTTGTCGGCGACTTGTTGCTTAGTATTGTGGGATTGGAGTTGGCACCCTATGTTATTTCTTTTTTAATATATCGTCTCAGGTTGGAGCATGCCGAGGTGTTGCGCCTTCGCGAGATGCTGCCCAAGCCCGACCGCTCAGACCCTGCTTTGGCCGATCGTATTATCAATTTCTATGACAAGGGCAACCGTCTTGTTTTCGCAACAAAGAGTACAAATGTGCTCTATGTGGAAGCGGCTGACAATTATGCCAATATACATTATATTAACGAAGGGAAGGAAGACTGCTTCATTTTGCACAACTCGCTGAAGGAGATGGAACAAGCCTATTCCGACAGTGGTTTGCTCCGTTGTCATCGAGGTTATATGGTTAATGTCGAGAATGTGAAATTGATGCGAAAAGAAAATAATATGATTCAATTGGAAATAAACGAAGTGCAGAAACCTATTCCTGTTTCAAAAAGTTATGAGAAAGAGTTTATGCGTCGTTTTAGCTCTTGATTCTTTTAAAAACCATGTATCATGCAATTCAGATTAACATATCAGGAAATCACTGATTTGATTCAAAAAAAAACAGGCAAGGCTTTGCCTATCCTGTATGGCGGACCGCATACGGTTCGCATTTCGTACGATGTGAATGTGCTGTTTAAAACAGCAAGTGTCGGGCTTGATTTAACTGTCGAGCAAATCAATGGGGCTGATATCACACTGTCGTATGCTGGTGGAGCTGGTATTGATTTTATGGTAAAAACCGCTTTGAATCATGCCAAAAGCCAGCCTGGTGGCGAACTGATTGAGCCGTTGGATGGCAATCGTATTTTGCTGGCGTTGAGTAAGAATGCGCAGGCGGGAACTGTGTTTGACCATATCGACCTTCAGGACATTCATTTCGATGAGCAATTTGCTATCATCGACTTTGTTCCGAAATCTTTTTAATCAGGGGTTATGGTATTTTTCGTGGCGCAGTATAGTGTGTGCACGATATAGCTGCTCAATGAAGAATAGTCTCACCATCTGATGGTTGAATGTCATTTGAGAAAGGGATATTTTGTGCTGCGCCGCTGCATAGACTGCGGGCGAAAACCCGAATGCTCCACCGATGATGAATGTTAGTGTTCGTACACCGGCATTCATTTGTTTTTGAATGTATTCTGAAAAACTTACAGATGTATATTCTTTGCCGTGTTCGTCGAGTAGCACTACCATGTCGGCACGTTCAATCTGCTTAAGAATAAGTTGCCCTTCTTTCTCCTTTATTTCTTCAGGGCTTGCTTTACCTAAGTTTTTCAGTGCTGGTATGGTTATGATTTCGAAGTCGGTATAGTGCTTCAATCGGCTTATGTACTCGTCTATACCCTCTTGAATATAAGGTATATCAGTCTTTGACACTACTATAAGTTTAATATTCATAGGTGTAGTAATTTTTTGCCGAAAGGTATTCTCGATTTGTATATACAAGAGTATTTTGTTTTTGTGGCGCCGAAGGATTGGTAGAAATGTCCAACTCCAGGATCCATGCCGCCTTCGAAGTCGAACGATTTAGTACGTCCGTATAGGTCGGTGAGTATTATCCATACCAGCAGTGTCATGCTGTTACGCAGAGCTTCTGGACGCATGGCCGACATTAGGGCGTAGGCACAATTGCTGTCGAACACCACGAATCGTGCTGCCATTAGGGTGCCTTTTTTGTCACGAAGACCGTATAGCAATGCCTGTCCACGGGCAAGGGCTATGGAGCACACCTGTTTGATAAAGTTGTGGCTCATAAGGTCGTGTCCGCTGCGTCGTTCCCAGTATTCAATGTGCAGTGTGGCAAACTCGTCAGCTGCCACCTGTCTGTCGATGGTGTAGGCTTGCTTCACGGCTTCCAGTTGACGTTTGCGGCCGCGATCGGCCAGCTCCGGCAGTCTGGTGGGTTCGGGCAATGGGTCAAAACGGTAAGTGTAGCGTGTTGTGTGTTTGAAACCATACTTCTCGAATGGCTGCCAGTCGGTCATTCCTGGAGGGAGACTCTGCATGAACAATGCAGAATGTTGGTGTTGCATTGCTGCTGCCAAGGCCGCCAAAGTGTAATAGCGGCATTTTTCGTCTTGATTGTCTTGTAGCCATGGACCGCACCATGGAGTTAGTTGTGGTTGGAGAATATACTTAAGGCCGAATTTCCTGCCATAAAGGAATGGCATGGTGCCACTAATAATACCATGCCCTTTGCTGATAAGCACATCCCACTGTTTTCCTTCGCACACGGTCTCCATCCACCAATATTGCTGAAACAGAGGGATGTTCGATCCCTCTGTTTCGCATAGTTCCTTGTATATTTCCTTGTTGGTCACCTATTGTATTTTGACGCTGACGCGGTTGTTTGCCACGCGGCCTTCCAAGGTGTTGTTGTCACCAATCGGGTCTTCGTCGCCTTTGACTTCCACTTCGATACGCGACTCGTCAATGCCACGCATTTGCAAGGCTTTCTTGATTTCCACAGCGCGTTGACGCGAGAGGCCGATGCAGTAGGCCGCAGTGCCTTGGTTGTCGCTGTATCCGGTCAGCAATACGCCTTTGCGTTCGTTTTCTTTTAAGTATTCGGCAATCTCGTCAATGTGAGGATACCACGATTCAACGATAGTGGCGTCGTTGGGGAAGAACTTGATGTCGACGAAAGTGCGTGAGTTGGTGTCGGGGTCGAACATGGCTTTCTTTTTCGAGCCGAAGTACAGAAGCAAACCCACATGTATCAGCTCGTCGTCTTTCTGCTCATTATAGAAGTTGGCCCCTTTGAAGTAGCGGTAGTCAACCTCCGCTATTTTATACTGTATTTTGTTTCTCCATTCGCGTTTCTGTCGCCACTCGTCGAAGGCATCAAGGGCTTGTTTGGCCTCCTGCATTCCCTGTGCTACCAGCAATTTGCGCTGGTTGGCGTCGGTCACTTCGGGGTTGACAGCGAAGATGGCGCACATTGTCATTTGGGCACGCGACACTTTCTCAAGATAATTCATCACGGGCTTCATCTCATCCCAGTCGGGGTTGGGGTAACGGCACAGGTTCACCATTCGGGTGTAATCGAACGGCGAATAGTAGCGGGCCATGTCTTTGCTGTTGAAGTTGGTGAATTTGTCGAAAGTTGCATAGTCCGATTCACGAACTTTTTGGCGACCTTCGATATAGGGTTGTTCGCCTTTTTTGCCTTTCTTATTGTTGCCACTCTGTGCAAAAGCACCGGTAGCCACTATTGCTGTCATCGCTATCAACAGGAGAATCTTTTTCATCTTTCTATCCTTTTTGGCTTTTCCTATTTGTACCTGATTAACGTGAAAACTTGCAGTTTATTGTTTCTCTGGGTCGACCAGAGTGCCGTTTTCGCACAGCACCACGCGTGCCGGATATTTGTCAATCATCATGAAATCGTGGGTCGAAATCAGCATGGTGGTCTGTGTTTGCTGATTAATGTCGATTAGCAGTTGCATAATCTCGGCCGAGGTCATGGGGTCGAGGTTTCCAGTGGGCTCATCGGCCACTATCAATGCGGGGTTGTTAATCAGCGCACGGGCAATGCCTACACGCTGCTGTTCCCCTTCCGAAAGATGCATGGGCATGGCGTATGCCTTGTCTGCAATACCCACTGCCTGAAGTGTATGTTCGATCTGTGCTTTTATATCAGCACGGTTTTTCCAACCTGTGACACGCAACACAAACTCGAGGTTCGAGTATACATTGCGGTCCGACAGCAGGCGGAAGCTCTGGAATGCAATGCCAATGCGTCGCCTCAGCTGAGGGACTTTGCGCCGTTTCAGGCCGGCCACGTTCATGCCGCATACTTCGGCCACTCCGGTCTCAATAGGGCAGTCGGCATATAAACTGCGGAGCAATGAGGTCTTTCCTGCACCGCTTTTTCCTATCAGGTAGACGAATTCGCCACGGTTGAGCGTCAGGTTCACCTCCTTTAAAATAGGCGTTCCCTGGTTGCTAATCGTCACATTTTCAAGTTTTACAATGGGGTCTTTTAGCTCTTTCGGGTCGTATTTTTCCATCGTTCTTTGTCTATTTTCGACAATGCAAAGATACGACTTTTTAACTATTGTAATCCTATTTTAAACGGTATCTTTTTAACCGCTTTTTTAACATTTGCACTTACCGTTTCCAGAAACGCGGCAGGAAAAGTATGAGCACAGTCATGCACTCCAGTCGGCCAAGCAGCATCAGGAATGAGCAAGCCCACAGCGCAATGGTTGAGAAAGCGGCATACGACCCGAATCCACCCGAGGGGCCGAGTCCGGGACCATAGCCGGTCAAACAGCCCACGGTGGCACCGATGGCCTCGGTGGCACTGATGCCGCACAACATCAATATCATCACGCCCAGCATCAGGCTCAGCCCATAAACCATGAAAATCACCATCACGTTGTTCGTGATGTGGCTGCTGACGGGTTTGCCGTTGAGGCGCACAGGGTTGACGGCGTTGGGATGCAGCCGGTTGAGTAATATGGTTCGGGCGTTGCGCCACAAGATAAGTATGCGCATGATTTTCAGTCCGCCCGAGGTGCTACCAGCCATACCACCGCATATTGACAGCATCAGTAGCAGGAAACAAACCGGTGTCCACCACATTGTGGTGTCGTCCACCACCGACCCGGTTGTTGTTAGCGCGCTGGCAGTCTGTACGATGCTCATCCTCAGCGCGTCACTCCATTCCTGCCCGTTGTGCATGTGCAGCCCGATGGCCACAAAGGCCACGGCCACAACATAGATGCTAATATAAACGCGAAACTGGTCAAGCTTGTGCCCAATCGAGCCCCATCGTAGGGTGAAGAAAAAGAATATCAACGTGAAGTTTACACCGCTCATCAGCATCGCTCCGGTCAGAATGTATTGCTGGGTGTGAGAGAACGAGGCAATGCTGTCGCTACTCACCGAAAATCCACCCGATGAGATGTTGGTAAATGTCATGTTTACAGCGTCCCATAGTTGCATGCCGCTGGCCCAGAGCATAACGATGAAGGCGAACGTCAGTATGAGATAGACCGACAGTGTGCGGCGCACTGTCACCGTGGTTTTCAATGTCTTGCGGCCAGTGTTGTCGGCTCCCGATGCCTCGGCAGTATAGAGCGAATACTTGTTGATACCCAACCTGGGCGACAGCGCCAACACAAGCAGTATGATACCGAATCCGCCAAACCATTGCATAATCGACCGCCAAAGCAACACAGAGGCCGGCAACGCCGATACATAGGGGAAGATGGTGGCTCCGGTGGCGCTTACACCCGACATGGCTTCGAACCACGCATGCGAGAAATCGACCGTGGCTCCGGTAGCCATCAGCGGCAACGTGGCGAAGAGCGACATCGCTATCCACACCAGGCATACAAACAGATACGATATCCTGACATCCTCAATTGAACGATAGCGGGCAAAGCTTACCCACAATAATGCACCCACCGCCACAGTGAAGGCTGCACAGTGGGCCACAGGCACCATTGTCCCGTCATTGAAGTGATAGGCCGGAATGCAGCACAGCGCCATCAGTCCACCCTCGGCTATCAACAGGATGCCCAGAAACCTCAACAACGCTTTCCAATCCGAACTCTTCATCTTCTTTTCCAGTATGAGGGTGAAACAATAGCCAGCAAGGCAAAAATCTCCAACCGTCCGGCCAGCATCAGCACCATCAACGTCCATTTGGCGACAGTGGGCAGCATGGCATAGTCGAGGTTGGCTCCCATACTGTTAATCAATGGCGACGGACCGAGGTTCGAGATGTTGGCGGCCGCCATGCAGAAGGCATCGGCGATGCTGCTTCCACACAGGGTCAGCATGAATGCACCTGCAATGACGAAACAGATATAAAGGAACACGAAGCCGAATATCTTGTTCACATAGTGGCCCGGCACCACCTGTCGATCAATCTTCACAGTGAACACTACGTTGGGGTGGATCATCCGGATGAAATAGTTGCGCAGGTATAGAAACAACGTCATCAGGCGCCTCAGTTTCAGTCCTCCGCCGGTCGAGCCGGCCGATGCGCCACTCAGTATCAGCAAGAAGGTGACCACCGAGGCCCAGAAGGGCCACACTGCCGGAGTCTCGGTGTAGAAGCCGCAGGTGCTGATGGTCGAGGCGATATGGAACAGCGAGTAGCGTACCGAGTAGCCCCAGTCGTTGCCACTCAGGCCGAAGGCCAGTGTACAGCTGACCGCGGCAATGAGGTAGATGACAGCATAGACAATAAACTCGTCGTTCCTTTTCAGTCGCCGCCAATGCAGCGTGAAAAGGTTGTAAAGCAGTGCCACGTTGACTCCGCTGAGGAACATGAACACCGTCAGTATGGTAAGCGTCGCCTCGCTGTAGCCCGTCAAACCATATTGGGCCGTCATGAATCCGCCAGTCGATACGGTGCTCAGCGCCAGGCACACAGAGTCGAGCCCCGTGTTGTCGGCAGCACGCAGCAGCACTATCAGTATGATGGTTATCAGGGTGTAAATGTGCCACATGCGGCTCACACTCTTGGCCATGTGCGGGTGCAATTTTCGCTGTTGCGTGCCCGAAAACTCGGCATCGTACAGCTGTAGCGAACCCACCTGCATCCTTCGCGTTGTGGCCACCACAAACAGTATCAGCCCCAATCCGCCTATCCATTGCGTTATGGCACGCCAAAGCAACAGTCCGGCAGGCAGTTGCGATGGGTCTGGCACCACAGACGAGCCCGTGGTGCTGAAGCCCGACACCGCCTCAAAGGCTGCGTCGGTCACATTGTCGAACACGCCGCCGAACAGATAGGGCAGAGCACCGCACATTGGCACTGCCACCCACGCAACCGAAGTCAGCCAGAAACTTTCAAGCTCGTGCAGCTCGTAGCTGGCGTTGCGGCCAAACACGTTGCGCAGCAACAGTCCGATACTAACCATCACTACACCGCTCGTTATCAGCGCGTACTGCGCCCCGTCGCCGTAGTGCAGCGACACGGCTATCGGTATCACGAGAGCCGTCGCCATCACGGTGAGCAATGTCCCGGTCAGCCGGGCAATCAGCCTATGGTTGAAATGTCTCAATATTAGTCAAATAGTTTCGCTACGGTCGACATGGCCTTCGGCAGGGTGAACACCACCACCTTGTCGCCCTGTTTCAGCTGCAATTCGCGGTTGGGCAGTATCGTCTCGCGGCCACGAATTACGCCACCCACCGTCGCCCCTTCGGGCATATCAAGCTGGCCGAGGGGCTTGCGTGTGGCCGGGGCCCATTTACCCACCATGAATTCAATTACTTCCGCATTCGTACCCGACAGCCATTTCGAGCTCACAGCATCGCCCTTCACGATAAAACGGGCTATATAGCTGGCTGTGATCAGTTTTTTGTTGATAATGGTGTCGATGCCGATATCCTGCGAGATGTCGATAAAGCCGGTGTTCTCCACCAGCGCGATGGTGCGTTTCACGCCCAACCGCTTGGCATGCAGGCAAGTGAGCACATTGGTCTCGCTTGAGTTGGTCACGCCGATAAAGGCATCCACATTCTGCAGGCCTTCCTCTTTCAGCAACTCGATGTCGGTGGCGTCGCCGTTGATAATCAGCGTGTCGTCGAGCATGGCGCTCAGCTCCTCGGCCCGCTTGCGGTCCTCCTCGATGAGGGTGATGCGCATGCGGTCTTGCAATGTGCTGGCTGCGAAGCGCCCGATGCGGCCACCACCGGCAATCATCACCTTTTTGATGCTAACCGCCTGTTTGCCAGACACACGGTTGATGTTCTCCAGCTGGTTGGCACGCCCGATGATGTAGGTCAGGTCGCCTTGCTGGAGCACAGTGTCGGAGTGTGGTATGATGGTGCGTCCGTTGCGGAGCAACGCTACAACGCGCGCCTGTAAGTCATTGTGAATCTGTGTCAATTCCTTCACGGTGTGGTTCACCACGGGTGACTCGGCCTCGAGCCTTATCACATACATCGTCAGCAGCCCGCCGCTAAAGTCGAAGAACTCGGTGGCCACCGTGTTGTTCAGCAGGTTTGTAATCTCCTTGGCGGCAATACGTTCTGGGCAGACCATCTCGTCCACGCCAAGGTCACGGAACATCTCGCGGTGTTTCGGGGTCAGCAGCTCGGCATTGGTCACACGCGCCACCGTCTTCTTGGCCTTCAGTTTTTTGGCCAATATGCAGGTAACGAGGTTGATGCTCTCGTCGTGCAGCACCGACAGAAACAGGTCGCAGTTCTCCACGTTCGCGTCTTTCAGCACCTGCGGCGAGGTCGAATCGCCTGTAATCGTCATCAGGTCGGTCTCCGTCTCCAGCCGTTTCAGCAGCTCGGAATGGGGGTCGACCACCGTGATGTTGTAGTCCAGTTCCGTCAGCGATTTGGCCAGATGTACTCCCACCTCGCCGTCGCCTGCGATAATGATATTCATCGTTTAATCTGTTAAAAATCGGGGTGCAAAAGTACAAAAAAATTCCAAATCCAAAATCCTAATTCTTCATTCCTGGTTCCGGTTTAAAATAACATGATGATTTTCAGTTTTCTGTAGCCTTTATCACACCCTGTTGTTTGTCCGTTGTTCAGTCGTTGTTCAGTCGTTGTTCAGTGTTTGACTGAACAACGACTGAAC
>JAFSLX010000029.1 GCA_017448185.1 Bacteroidales bacterium | reverse complement strand
GTTCAGTCGTTGTTCAGTCAAACACTGAACAACGACTGAACAACGACTGAACAACGGGCGAAGAAGACAAAGAAAAAAACAAAGAAGAAGAGAAACATGACCCCAAAAAGGATATAAAAAGAAGAAGGATTTTGCAATTCTTCTCATTTTGAGTTATCTGCAAAATCCTTTTGTACCCCGGGAGGGACTTGAACCCTCACGCCCTTGCGAGCAGCAGATTTTGAGTCTACCGTGTCTACCATTCCACCACCAGGGCTCTTGTGAAATCGGGTGCAAAAGTACATACTTTTTTCAAACTGACAAAACTTTTTTTTGCCATACCAATAAAAAAACGTAACTTTGCACTCGAAATCAGACACTAAGAAGGCAATAAAAACAAATATAAAACACCTTAAATCAATCAGTAATGAGCGACATGCGTTCTGACAAGGTTTTCATTTTTGCTGGTCGTGCCACCGAGAATCTGGCTCGTCGTGTAGCAGAAATTTATGGAATTCCGCTGGGAAATTCAACCGTTTTTCAGTATGCCGATGGCGAATTTCAACCCTCATACGAGGAGACTATCCGCGGTGGCATCGTGTTCATCATCCAGTCGACCATTCCGCCGACCGACAACCTCTTCGAGTTGCTGATGATGATTGACGCTGCCAAGCGTGCTTCGGCACAGAAGATTGTCGCCGTGATTCCTTATTATGGCTTTGCACGTCAGGACCGCAAGGACAAACCCCATGTGCCTATTGCATCGAAGCTCATTGCCGATATGATCAGTGTGGCTGGTGTTGACCGCGTCATCACCATGGACCTCCATGCCGACCAGATTCAGGGCTTCTTCAACATTCCCGTCGACCACCTCTACGGCTCAAGCCTTTTCATGCCCTATATCCGCGAGAAGTTCGACATTGAGGACGTGATGTTCGCCAGCCCCGACATGGGTGGCAGCAAGCGTGCCGGCATCTACGCCAAGACATTGAACAACAGCTTTGTGATTTGCTACAAGCACCGCAACAAACCCAATGAGATTGGCGAAATGCGGCTTATCGGCGATGTGAAAGACAAACACGTCATCCTGCTCGATGATATCATCGACACCGGTACCACTATCTGCAAGGCGGCCAGCATCATCAAAGCCAGCGGTGCCAAGAGCGTACGTGCCATGATTACCCATCCCGTGCTTAGCGGTCAGGCCATTGAGAAGGTCGAAGCCTCTGAACTTGAGGAACTGGTAACCACCGATACCATCCCGCTGAAGCGCGAAAGCAGCAAGATTCATGTCCTTAGCTGCGACTGGCTACTGGCCGAGGCTATCCGCCGTGTGGTGAACTACGAGAGTCTCGACAACCTCTATGAGACCACCTTGCACCGCAAAGGCGTTATCCATAGAATGAACGAATAGTTTTTTCGTTATAATATAATAAGTATTAACCAACAAAAAAATCAAACACAATGAGAGTAGTATCAATGAGCGGTTCTCTCCGCGAGAACGTAGGGAAAAAGGATGCTAAGGCTCTGCGTCGCGACGCCAAAGTGCCTTGCGTTATGTATGGTAAAGGCGAACAGATTCTGTTCAGTGTCGATCAGACTGCCTTCCAGCGCGTGCTGTTCAACCCCGAACCCTGCTTCGTGAAAATCAACATCAATGGCACCGACCACATGGCCATGCTGAAGGACATCGAGTTCCACCCTGTGACCGAGATTGTCTATCATGCCGACTTCTATGAGCTGACCGACGACAAACCCGTCGTGATGTCCATCCCCGTCCACACCACTGGCACCAGCAAGGGTGTCATGAAGGGTGGCAAGCTGGCTTACAAGCAGAAACGCCTCAATGTGAAGGCCATTCCTGCCAATATGCCCAGCGAGGTGCTCCTCGACATCACCAACCTCGATGTCAACCAGCGCATCCGCGTGCAGGACATTGCCTGTGAGAACTACACCATCCTCAACCCGAAGAGCAGCGAGGTGGTCAACGTGCTCAGCACCCGTGCCAGCGCCACCGCTGGTGAAGGCGAAGGCGAAGCTGCTGCCGAATAATCATTTCGACAAGTTGAAAATCCAAGGGCGGGCCATGGTCCGCCCTTTACCATATAGATATGGAAACAATCAAAAAGATATACAAAATTGGCTACGGCCCCAGCAGTAGCCACACTATGGGTCCCAACCGTGCAGCCGAGATGTTTGCCAAGCGCACCAAAGCGGCTTCACGCTACCGAGTCACCCTATACGGTTCTCTCGCCGCTACCGGCAAGGGGCACCACACCGACATGGCCATCACTCGCGGCTTGGCTCCCAAGGACACTGAAATTGTCTGGCGGGCTGATATCGTCAAACCGTTCCACCCCAACGGAATGTACTTTGAGGCATTGGACACTGACGGTAATACTTTGGACAACTGGCTCGTCTACAGCATCGGCGGCGGCTATCTGGCCACCGAGGTGGGCGAAGTGCCACTGGGCATCACGCCCGAGGGCGAGGTCTATCCCCACAACACCATGAAGGAAATCATGGAGTATATTGACAAAGAGGGATTAAGCTTCTGGGAATACGTGGAGCAATGCGAGGATGGCAGCCTGTGGTTCTACCTCGAGGAGATGTGGAAGCAGATGCAACAGACCATCGAGGAGGGGCTGCAGGACGACCGCGTCATCGCCGGTGGACTGCACCTCCGCTCCAAGGCGCACCAATATTTCATTCGAGCCTCGGCCTTCAAGCCGTCGCTCCAAAGTCGTGCTCTCGTCATTGCCTACGCCTTGGCCACCAGCGAGCAGAACGCCTGCGGTGCCCGCATCGTCACCGCCCCCACCTGCGGCTCGAGTGGTGTGCTGCCAGCGGTATTATACCATCTCAAGAAGAATCACGACTTCAGCGACCGCGAGATACTGCGCGCAATGGCTACCGCCGGCCTCTTCGCCAACGTCATCAAGACCAACGCCACCATCAGCGGTGCCGAGGCGGGCTGCCAGGCCGAGGTGGGCAGCGCCTGCGTCATGGCCGCCGTGGCCAGCAACCAGCTCTTCGGCGGCAGTCCCAAGCAGATAGAATATGCCGCCGAAATGGCCATGGAACACAACCTCGGACTCACCTGCGACCCTCTGTGCGGTCTTGTACAGATACCCTGTATCGAGCGTAACGCCATGGCTGCCCTCCGCGCCCTCGACATCAATATCTACGCCATGATGAGCGACGGCCGCCACATCATCAGCTTCGACAAGGTAGTCCGCACCATGAAACTCACCGGCCACGACCTCCCCAGCCTCTACAAAGAAACCTCCCTCGGCGGCCTGGCACTCGATGACTAATACTATATTATTCCGGATTTTTCCTGAAATAGCAAATGAAAAAAAACTCCGACTATTTTTTGCCGAAAGTAATAGTGTAGGAGTCGCTATGTGCGAGGTCAGTCTTCCAGGGCGTAGCCGAAGCTCTTCAGGGCGCGGTCGCTGTTGCGCCAGTCTTTGAGGACTTTGATGTGAAGAGAGAGGAAACAACGCTTGCCTGTGAATTCTTCAATGTCCTTGCGGGCCTCGATGCCGAGCTTCTTAATAGCTTTTCCTTGATGGCCAATCAATATCGCTTTTTGTGACTCACGCTCAACGAAGATAAGGCATGAGATGCTGTCGATGCCGTCCTTTTCTTCGTAACTTTCCACAGCCACCTCGCAGCTGTATGGAATTTCTTTTTGGTAATAGAGCAATATCTTTTCGCGCACTATCTCGCTGACAAAGAAGCGCATCGAGCGGTCGGTGAGCTCGTCGGGCGGGAAGTAGGCAGGATGTTCTGGCAGACGTTCGAGGATGAGGTCGAATATCTTGTCGACATTAAATCCCTCGGTGGCGGAGCAGGGAACGATTACAGCACGTGGGATCTGCTCTTGCCAGTAGGCTATTTTCTCGCGGATTACCTCTTGATTAGAGAGGTCTATTTTATTGATAACAAGTATAACCGGCACATCGGAATTTATCACACGTTCAAGCACATGGCGGTTCTTGAAACTTTCGCCCACTTCAGTCACCAACAAAAACAGGTCGGCATCCTGCAGGGCAGTACCCACAAAGCCCATCATCTGCTCGTGCAGTTTGTTGGAGGGGGTGACGATGCCGGGAGTATCTGTGTAGACTATCTGGAAATCATCTCCATTTACTATTCCCATCACACGCTTGCGCGTGGTCTGGGCCTTGCTGGTGATAATGCTTAAACGCTCTCCAACGAGAGCGTTCATAAGGGTCGACTTACCTACGTTGGGGTTGCCGATAATGTTTACGAAGCCAGCTTTCATTTAAAAATACTCAATGCTTCTAACAGTGATATAGGTGGGCAGTTTACGGTCGCCGAGCAACTCATATTCATTGCAACGAATCCAGTTGCCGTGAGCATCATATTCACGCTCATAGAGTGTGATGAACATCTCGGGTTCCTCCTCGGTATAATCGTAGAGGGTATAACTGGTTGGTTCGCCCTGCTCGTCGTACTCCCAGCGTTTCTCCTGCACCTTGTTCTTCGAGCGGTCGTAGATGACAGCCTTGTTGATGGTGCCGTCCTCGTTGTAGACATACACCTCGCGTTTAAACACATCATTGCGATAGTCGTTGTAGCTGCGCTGGCTGATACGGCCAAGGGCATCATGCTTCAGCAGCATGCGGCTCTCAATCTGGCGCTCCTCATCCTCCACGTAGGTCTCTGTGAGCACCAAATCGCTGTTGTAGATATAATAGGTACGACCAACGACACGTTCCTGATTGTCGACCACATGCTCAAGGGTAGTCAGTCCGAAACCGTCGTGCTTATAACGAGTGCGGAAAATAATCTCCTCGGCCACAGAAAGGTACACCTGACTGCGACGCTGTCCCTTGGCATTGTATTCGGTAACCAAGTGTTCCAGACGGTCGCCCATCTGCAGGTTATCGTTCAGGTCGTAGTTGGCCTCGTACATCATGGCATCGACACGCTTTACCTCGCCGCGGAAACCGTCATCCTGCAAGTCGTGACCCGACTGAGCCACCGCCGTGCCTGCCACCATCAGCAGCATGGCCACCACTATCTTGTTCAATTTCATATATTATATATTTTTGCCCTTTATAACGCATTTTTTTATGGTATATTGTACACAAATAACATTTTTCCATAAAAAAATCATGCTTATACAAATACACACACAATTTTTTCATCGAGACCTCGTTATCACTTCAATTAATTTAACTAAAAACATTGAACAATCTTTAAAACCCAATAAAAACCCAATTCAATTATGACAAAATCAGAACAATTCATGGAAATGGAGGCCCGCTACGGTGCCCACAACTATCATCCACTGCCCGTCGTTCTCGCCAAAGGCGAGGGCGCTTTCGTGTGGGACTGCGAGGGTAAGAAGTACTACGACTTCCTCTCGGCCTACTCGGCTGTCAACCAGGGTCATTGCCACCCGAAAATTGTCAAGGCCATGTGCGACCAGGCTCACGAGCTGACCCTCAGCAGCCGTGCTTTCTACAACAACTGCCTCGGCGAGTGGGAGAAATATGTGACCGAGTACTTCGGCTACGACAAAGTGCTCCCGATGAACACCGGCGCCGAAGCCGACGAGACCGCCCTGAAGCTGGCCCGCCGCTGGGGTGTGGTGAAAAAAGGCATTCCCAACGACGAAGTAATGATTGTCTGCTGCGAAGGCAACTTCCATGGCCGCACCATCACCATCATTACCATGAGTAACGACCCCGAAAGTTATGCCAATTATGGTCCCATGACTCCCGGTTTCATCCGCATACCCTACAACGACCCCGACGCACTCGAGAAATGCCTGGCCGAACACGGCAAGAAAGTGGCAGGCTTCCTGCTCGAACCCATCCAGGGCGAGGCCGGTGTATACGTCCCCGACGAGGGCTACCTCAAGAAATGCTACGACATCTGCAAGAAATACAATGTCCTGTTCATGGCCGACGAGGTGCAGTGCGGTATTGCCCGTACCGGTAAAATGCTGGCCTGCGACCACGAAGGCGTGCGTCCCGACCTGCTCATCCTCGGCAAGGCCCTCGGTGGCGGCGTGATGCCCGTCAGCGCTGTGCTGGCCGACGACGACATCATGCTGAATATCAAGCCTGGTGAGCACGGCTCCACCTTCGGCGGCAACCCCATCGCTGCCAAAGTCTCCATCGCTGCCCTGCAAGTCATCAAAGACGAGCACCTCATGGAGAATGCCGACCGCCTCGGTAAGATATTCCGCGAGGAAATGTCGAACTTCAAGAGCCCCATGATCGAGAAAGTACGTGGTAAAGGCTTGCTCAACGCCATCATCATCAAACCCCACAACGGCAAGGAGGCTTGGGATGTGTGCCTGAAGATGCGCGACCTCGGCGTGCTGGCCAAACCCACCCACCAGCACATCATCCGCTTCGCCCCTCCGCTGGTCATCACCGAAGAGCAGCTGCGCGCCGCCATGGAACTCATCAAAGAGGCCATCAAATCCTTTGAATAATGGACGAACAGACCTTTAACTCCAACAAGCCGGAGATGCCGCGTATCAGCGATATACGCCGCTCCGCCCGTTACGCCCTCAAGGACAACTGGACACAGGCCGTGCTGGCCACACTGGTGTACACCCTCATCGGATGCGCCGCCGGTTCCATTCCTTTAGCCGGCCTGCTGGTGATTTGCCCGCTGGAGTTCGGTTTCATGCTTTGCTTCCTGCGATTGATTCGCGGTGAGGACAGTAGCGAGATGGTGGGCGACCAATTCGATGTCTTCAACCAGTATGGCCGCTACCTTGGCGGTTCGCTGCTGGTGTTCCTTTACACCCTCCTGTGGTCGCTTCTGTTCCTCATTCCCGGCATCATCAAGGGCTATGCCTACGCCATGACACCCTTCGTCATGTACGACCATCCCGAACTGGATGCCGACGACTGCATCCATGAGAGCCGCATGATGATGAATGGTTACAAATGGAAACTCTTCTGCTTGGACCTGAGTTTCATCGGCTGGGCCATACTCTGCATCTTCACGTTGGGTATAGGTCTCCTGTGGCTGCAGCCTTACATCGAGGCCTCGCATGCCAAATTCTACGAGGAGTTGAAAGCTCGCAGAGCCTAAGCCCTCACAACCAATGAAAAAGGGTCGGTTCTCCATCGAGGGCCGACCCTTTGTTTTTTATCGCTTGTACAGTGCAATCCTGTTTATTACGGGCGGTGCCATACCGTCGAAACGGAAGGTAACCTTGTCGGTACAAATGCGCTCGGGAAGGCGTACTATACGCTTGTAGCCTACGGTAGTACCCTCAAAACATTGCCCGTCACATTCAATCCGGAATCGGCAGACGCGCTGACCCAGCGGTATATATTCCTGCAAGACAACCATATCGAATTCCGTCGGACTATCGAAGCAAAGCGTTAGCACGGCACTGGTGTCGGTGGCGGCCCAATAGGTGTGGTAGGCCGTATCGAGCACGTTCTGTGCACCGTAGCAGTGTCCCTTCAGGTGCGACCCTTGGGCCTTTGCCCCAAGGGCAAGGTCGTGGGCAAAAACACGGTCACGTTCCTGCCGGAAAGCAACCAGCACGGCACTGTCCTCGGCCGGGATACGACCGCGCGTGTCGGGCGGTACATTGAGCAGCAACAAGCCATTGCGTCCCACACTGTTATAGAATATTTCCATCAGCTCGTCGATCGTCTTGGGATGCTCCTCCTTGTGCCAGAACCACCCCGGCCGGATGCTCACATCCACCTCGGCCGGAATCCAACGGTCGCCGTCAGCATCGCCGCATCCACCGTTATCCACTCTCCGTGCCCCATCCTTCACGTGCAAACGGCTCCAATTGGTCTCTCCTGCCCTGCCCTCTTCGTTGCCTACCCAGCGGCAACCAGGGCCCACATCGCTAAAGATAACACACTGAGGATTAGCATCCATTACCGTTCCTTCGAACAACGGCCAGTCGTACTCCTGCCGCTTGCCATTGGGCCCCTCGCCGCAGGCACCGTCGAACCACTGTTCAAAGAAAGGGCCGTAGTTGCTGTGCACCTCTTTCAACGTATTGGAGAACACCATATTGTACTCGGGTGTACCATAGGTGGGATGGTTACGGTCCCACGGTGAAATGTACACTCCTGCCTTCACCCTGCCACGGCAGGCATCGACAAACTGCCGCAGCACGTCGTTTTCAGCAGCCACCATATGGCCACTGAATGCACTGGGCCACAGGCAGAAACCGTCGTGGTGCTTGGCCGTGAGGATAATGCCCTTCATGCCAGCCTGCTCGGCCACATCGACCCACTGGCGGCAGTCCAGCGCCGAAGGGTTGAACAGCGAGTCGGGTTCCGTCCCGTCGCCCCACTCGGCACCAGTGAAAGTATTCGGACCAAAGTGGCAGAACATGTTGATTTCCATGCGTTGCCACGCCAACTGTGCCTCGGTTGGAACAGGTCCGAAAGGCTCAGGCGGTGCAGCCTCGCGGCAGCTGACGGCAAAAACAGACATCGCAACAACTATCTGCAGAACAAACTTTTTCATTTCTTCAAACCATTTTTTCCATTGCAAAAATACGAAAAAAAAGATTACAGCAATCAGAAAGCACGCAACAAGCTGTTTTACAGTGCACAGATGCAGCCTCACCGTCTGTTGTACGCTCATTGTCCAGTCGTTGTCCAGTCGTTGTTCAGTCGTTGTTCAGTGTTTGACTGAACAACGACTGAACAACG
>JAFSLX010000028.1 GCA_017448185.1 Bacteroidales bacterium | reverse complement strand
TCACTGACATTTAACTGTCCGGCAATGTACGCCTGCGTCTTTTTTTCTTTCAGGTACAGAGAAATTGCGTACCTTTGCATCTGGTTTAGTTGTGCCATTTTGCTACTTTTTGGAAGGAGGCCGCAAAGGTACATACTTTTTTCCATCTGCGCAAGGGAAGAGGTGTTTCCCTCTTCCTTTGCCGGAAAAAAAATCCCTTTTCAACCTCGTTTTTCTCTCAAAAAGTTGCGTTTCTTATTGGAACTTACCCGACGGCATTTTTTTGCCTCCGAAAAGGGTAAAATGTGCTTTAAAAAGCGAAAATGCAATTGGTTGGAAATCAGCAATTTGCTCGTTATGTAGTACTTAATATGTAAATATCAGATAATCAGTATCCTATAATGACCATCTTCTATTCAAATTCTATTCAAATTCTAACCAACTTTTATACACCTTTTACCATGGTAGAATATGGGTAGGGTTTAGCTACTTTTTTGTTATGTTTTTGGAAGTGGATAGTCAAGGGAGAATGGTCTTCACGGAGGGAAGATTTCCAACTTGCACCAAATAGATACCTGCTGTCGGCAGCGGGATGGAACAATGTCCGTGACAGTCGGCCTCGGCTACTAACCTGCCTTCGATGTCGAAAACACGCACTTTGTCGCCGTCGCACCCCTCAATGTTCACGCAGCCGTTGATGACGCTGATTTTCACTTTTTCTTCGTTCTCGGTCGGCTGTATGCCAATGCCTTCGCAGTCTTCTTGAATATTGCTGAAATAGCTCCAGTGAGGGTCTGATTGGTAGGTATCGCTGCTGTGGCATGGTACTGTGAGCGTGAGGTTGGCGTTCATGCCGTCGAAGGTGTTGTCGCAGGCCTGCGGCGGCACGGCGGCGAGGCTGGTCATCTTGTTGATGCGTGCGCAGCTGCCCAGTGCCCACGGGCCGAGGTAGGTCAATCCGGCGGGCAGCGTGAGCTCTTTCACCATGTTCAGCTCGGCCAGGGCCATCTCGCCGATATAGACCACCGTCGGCGGTATGTCCAGCTTCCGCAGCCCGGTGCAGCCGTGCAGCAGCTCGTCGCGTATGGTGTCGAGACCCGCGGGCAGGTGCACCTTCTTCAGGCGGCCGTTGTAGTTGTAGCAGAAGGCGCGCGGGGCGAGGTAGGTGACGCTGTTGGGCAGGATGATGGAGTCGGTGCGGTTCAGCGAGGCGAAGGCGTCGCTGCCGATGGACGTGACACGGCTGCCGAGGTCGATGGCGCTCATGTTGCAGTAGTAGAAGGCCCCCTGTCCGATGCTGCATTCGGCATCGGCGATGGTCACCATGGCCTCGCCGCTGGTGCGGAAGGCGTTGTAGAAGGCGTAGCGGCCAATCTCCGTCACCGTCGAAGGAATGACGATGGAGCCCAGTTGGCTGCAACTCTGGAAGGCCGAGTTGCCTATCGTCTCCAGGCCTTCGGGCAGGGTGATGCTCTCCAAGTTGCTGAGGATGAATGCCTGGGGTCTTATGGAGCGTACCGAGGCGGGCAGCGCCGCCTGCGTCATCCACGAGCGGCAGGCGGTGACGGCGGTGCGGCTGCTGTCGGTATAGAAGAGCCCCTCCTCCTCGTAGCCGTTCACCGTCCGTGCACCCCACGGACTGCCGTCCGCCGCGCCGTGATAGCGGATATTCGCTATGAGGGAGAATGCCTTCGCTCCAATTGTTTCCACCCCGTCGGGTACCTCCAGCTCGAAGATGCCGGTGGCGGCCAGCGCCATGCATCCGATGGCGGTGATTGTCGAGGGAATCGTCACAGCCTTGATTTCGCCGTGGTTGTAGAAGGCACTGTCGGCCAGCGCGGTGACGGTGTACTGCTCGCCGCCGTGCTCCACCGTGGAGGGGATGACCAGCGTGTCGCTGTAGTGGATGTAGGGGGCGTTCCACACGCTCTCGTCGCCGCGCACGCTGACGTGGTGCTGCGCCGAGTCGGTGACGGTGCAGAAAAGGGTGTCGCCCTGCGGCGTGACCGCCGGGAAATCGTGTGCCACCTGGGCTTGTGTGGCGACGGCCAGGGCCATCGCCACTGCCGCCGAAGCGGCCTGTTTCAATGCTGTGTTCATACTGTCGTTGTTTGAGATGTGACTTTCGAAGTAGGCCGCCGGCGCATTGTGCATCACGGCGCGGATGACACGGCCGCCCGAGGTGCGGTAGAAGGTGACGGTGCCGGCCTCGCGGTCGAACTGCATCGCCGTACCGCCGTGCCACACGCTGTCGCCCCAGGGGAAAAGACCGTGGTAGTCCCAGTCGACCAGCACTTGTGGCGCGCTGGTGTCATTGCGGGCAGGCTGGGACATGCCCTTCTCGGGCAGACTGTCGTCTGCTGCCGGTGTTTTGCTGTTGAACACCGCCTCGTGCCATTGCGGCACCAAGGCGACGGCGACGGCTGATGTGGCCAGAATGGCTATCAGGACAATCATCACCTTGCGCAGGCGTGCCAGAATCCGGTGCCAGCGCTGGTACACAGCATCGCGCTTCAACCCCATGTCGGTGGCGATTTCGTCGGCCGAATAGCCCTCCATCCGCATCTGTAGCAAATGCCTGTCGTCGGATGGCAGTTGGGCCATCAAGTCGTTGACCAGCGTTCGTATTTCCTCGTCGGTATGGTCGTCGGGTAAATCGGGCGACACATCCAGTGGTTCGGGGCGTTGCCGACGGCCGGCATGCTCTATCACGTGACGCGCCTGCCATTCGACCCAGGCCTTTTTTTCGTGAGGTTGGGCATCGGGACGGACCTCTTCGATATGCATCCACAAGCGCATGGCAACATCCTGAAACAGGTCGCGGCAATGTTCAAGGTCGTTCGGCGAAGCATCCTGGCACATGCTCCAGATGATGGCGGTGTGCTCTCGCAGCAGGTTGGTGTATGTCTCGTGACTATTCATACACTAATACATTACCCCTCGAGAGTGCAAAATCTGACAGTATGTAAGAAAAAAAGTTTTATCGGGGGAAGATACCGAAGACGGCGGCACCGCTGCCGGTCATGCTGGCGTAGAGGGCATCGCGGCGGTACATCTCCTCTTTGAGGGCGGCAATGGCAGGATGGGCGGGGAATACCGAAGCCTCGAAGTCGTTGACGATAAGGCTGCGCCACTCCTCAATGGGTCGCTTCACGACCTCCCGTAGGTTGGGACGCACCGTGCCGAAAAGGTCGCGTTTCAGTCCTCCGTAGGCTTCTTTTGTCGACACATGCTCCCCTTCCGGAATCTCGATAATCACTTTCCACTTTTCGCTTTTCATATTCCACTCAATCGGCTCCAGCTTGTCTCCGATGCCGGTGGCGTAGGCAGGTTGGTTCTTGATAAAGAAGGCACAGTCGGCACCCAGTCGTGCAGCGCGTTGCTCCAGCTGGCTGTCGGTGAGCCGCAATGCGAACATCTCGTTGAGCATTTTCAGCGTAAAGGCGGCATCGCTGCTGCCACCGCCAAGACCTGCACCAAAGGGTATGTTCTTTTTTAGACGGATGTTGACGGTAGGGATGCCAAATTCCTCGTGCAGCAGTTTCCAGGCCTTTATGCAGAGGTTATCTTCTGGCGCATTGTCGAGGGCAATACCATCCTGTTCCATTTCGCTTTCCGTTTTCCACTTACAGTTTTCCGCTTTGGTAATCTCCAATTCATCCCTCAAATCCTTCACAGGAAGGAATATCGTCTCGAGGTTGTGGTATCCGTCGGGACGTTTACCCACCACATGCAGACCCAGATTTATTTTACAATTCGGATATGTAATCATAAGATGTCAGTTGTCATTCACTCCTTGTATACCCCAAATCCTCGTAAGCTTTAATGATGTCGGTTACCAAGCGGTGGCGAATCACATCGCTGTTATCCAATTCAATCACTTCAATACCCTTGACATCTTTCAGGATGTTGACAGCCTGCAGCAAACCGCTCTGTTGGTGGCGTGGCAGGTCGATCTGTGTCAAGTCGCCAGTGATGACGAATTTGGCATTGCGCCCCATGCGGGTAAGGAACATTTTGAGCTGCGAGCCTGTGGCGTTCTGAGCTTCATCGAGTATTACGAATGCGTTATCGAGGGTACGGCCACGCATGAATGCCAACGGGGCAATCTCGATGGTGTTGTCCTCCCAGTAGGAAAGGAGTTTCTGCTGCGGAATCATGTCACGCAGAGCATCGTACAACGGCTGCAGATAAGGGTCGAGTTTGTTGCGTAGGTCACCTGGCAGGAACCCCAGGTTTTCGCCTGCTTCAACGGCGGGTCGGGTCAGAATGATTCTTCGTATCTCTTTATTTTTCAATGCACGGACGGCACAAGCCACTGCGGTATAGGTCTTTCCTGTACCAGCCGGACCGATGGCAAACACCATGTCGTTTTCGTACAGCGCACGTACAAGACGTTGTTGGTTGGGTGTGCGTGCCTTGATGAGTAGGCCGTTGCGACCATGTACCAGTACTTCGTCGCTCACTTCGGCTTCGGGAGTTGACCCCCCGCTTTCCATTATCTGCATGATGGCATTCTCGGTCAGGCGGCCGAATTTGTCAAAATAAGTCATCATGGCTTGTAATTTGCCTTCGAACCAAGCGATATCCTCCTCCGGACCTATGGCTTTCAACATTTCTCCGCGAACCACAAGTTTCAGTTTCGGGAAGAGCAGGCGTATAAAATCGAGCGTTCGGTCGTTGACACCCCAAAAACGCGAATAATCAATCTCTTCGAGCGAGATAATCTTTTCTATCGACATTTCATTCATGGTGCAAATATACAAAAGTTTTTGCCAAGTGGAAAAAAAGATGTATTTTTGCACTCGGAATGAAACGTATTTGGATTGCAATCGTGAAGTTGTGTGGCTGGAAGTTTCGACTGCCGGTCTCCGGCGAACGCCCTGAGTTGCGGAGGTGCGTTTTTGCTGTTGCCCCCCATACGGCAGTGTCTGATTTTCTGGTTGGAGCGGCTTATCTTTGGTCGCTCGATGTGAATGGGAAGATATTTATCAAAAAGGAGTTTTTCCGCGGTCCGTTGGGACCGATACTGCGTCGTCTCGGTGCTGTCTCGATCGATCGTGGCAACCGCCACAACGACATGGTCGGTGCTGCTGTGCGCGAGTTCGCTACGGGTGACGACCTCTCTATAGTCATTACACCCGAAGGTACACGAAAACCTGTGAAGCGCTGGAAACGAGGTTTCTGGGAGATTGCCTTGCAGGCCGGTGTTCCTATCGTACCTGCCTATCTCGATTTCAGCAAAAAAGAAGTGGGCTTGTTTGATACCGTGTGGCCTTCGGGCGACTTCGATGCCGATGTGGCTAAGGTGCGCCACTGCTATCGTAAAGAGATGGCCAAACGCCCTGACCAGTTTATTGAATTGATAGAAAAAAACAACTGAAAATATGATTAGACGTATTTATGTAGAAAAGAAGCCGATGTTTGCCATCAAGGCAAACGAGTTGATGGACGAGATGCGCGATTATCTTGGCATCAAGGCTGACAACGTACGTGTTTTGATTAGATACGATGTCGAAAATGTGAGCGATGCCACTTTCGCACAGGCTAAGCAGACGGTGTTCAGCGAACCGCCGGTGGATGATGTATATGAGGAGAATTTTCCTCACAGTGATAGTGACTTCAGCTTCACAGTGGAGTATCTTCCTGGCCAGTTCGACCAGCGAGCCGATAGCGCCGAGCAGTGCGTCAAGCTCCTCAACGACAGCGAGAATCCTATCATCAAGAGTGCTACAACTTATGTGATTAGTGGCAATCTCACGGAGACTCAGCGTGAAGCAGTGGTAAAGCACTGCGTCAACCCCGTCGACAGTCGCGTCACCGACGAGCCTAAGCCTGATACCCTCGAGGAACACTTTGACGAACCTGCCGATGTCATCACATTCGATGGGTTTAAGGATATGGCCGAGCCCAAGTTAAAAGAACTCTATGGCGGTCTTGGCCTTGCTATGACTTTTGCCGACTTCAAGCATATACAGCATTATTTCCATGACGAAGAGCACCGTGACCCCACAATGACCGAAATCCGCGTGCTTGACACCTACTGGAGCGACCACTGTCGCCACACCACTTTCGCCACCGAACTGAAGGATGTGAAGTTTGACGAAGGCTACTACAAACCGTTGCTTGAGAATGCCTTCAAGCAGTACCTTGCCGACCACAAGGAGCAGTACGTCGGTCGCACCGACAAGTTCGTCTGCCTTATGGATATCGGAACCCTCGCCGCCAAGCGTCTCAAGAAAGCTGGTATTCTCGACGACCAGGAACCTTCCGACGAAATCAACGCCTGCTCCATCGTGGTGCCCGTTGTCATCGATGGCAACAAGGAGGAATGGCTTATCAACTTCAAGAACGAAACCCATAACCACCCCACCGAGATTGAGCCTTTCGGCGGTGCGGCTACCTGCCTCGGCGGTTGCATCCGCGACCCGCTTTCAGGCCGCACCTACGTCTATCAGGCTATGCGCGTCACCGGTGCTGCCGACCCCACAAGGCCTCTCAACGAGACGTTGCCCGGCAAATTGCCGCAACGCAAGATTGTCACTACCGCTGCCCATGGCTACAGCTCTTACGGCAATCAGATTGGTCTCGCTACAGGCTTGGTGAACGAGATTTATCACCCCAACTATGTGGCCAAGCGCATGGAGATTGGTGCCGTTATCGCCGCCGCTCCCCGTCGTGCCGTGAAACGTCTCACCTCCGACCCTGGCGACATCATCATCCTGCTTGGAGGCCGTACAGGTCGCGACGGTATTGGCGGTGCCACGGGTGCCTCCAAGTCGCACACCACCAAGTCGCTCACCACCTGTGGTGCCGAGGTGCAGAAGGGCAACGCTCCTACCGAACGCAAAATACAGCGCCTATTCCGCCGCGAAGAAGTCTCATCCATCATCAAGAAGTGCAACGACTTCGGTGCTGGTGGCGTCAGCGTGGCTATTGGCGAGTTGGCCGATGGTCTGCAGATTAACCTCGATAAAGTTCCCAAGAAATATGCCGGTCTTGACGGTACCGAACTGGCTATCAGCGAGAGTCAAGAGCGTATGGCCGTTGTCGTCGACCCCAAGGATGTCGACCTCATGCTCAAGTATGCTGACGAGGAAAACCTCGAAGCCACTGTCGTGGCCACCGTCACCAAGGAACCTCGCATGGTTATTAGTTGGCGTGGCAAACAGATTGTCAATCTCAGCCGCCGCTTCATCGACACCAACGGTGCCCATCAGGAAACCACCGTCTCGGTTACCATGCCCGGACAGCCTACGAACCCCACTCAAACCATTAACACCAAAGCTCTTTGGCTTAATACCCTTTCCGACCTCAACGTCTGCTCACAGAAAGGCCTCGTCGAGATGTTCGACAGCAGCATCGGAGCCGGCAGTGTGGTGATGCCTTTCGGTGGCAAATACCAGCTTACGCCCACTCAAAGCATGATTGGTAAACTGCCGCTGCTCGACGGCAAATGCGACACTGTCACCATCATGTCCTACGGCATGGATCCCTACCAGACTTCTTGGTCACCATTCCACGGCGCCGTCTATGCTGTCCTTTCGTCGGTGGCCAAGATTGCCGCCGCCGGTGGCGATGCTTCTCGTGTGCGCCTCACCTTCCAGGAATATTTCAAGAAACTCGGCAACGACCCCTACCGCTGGGGTGAACCGTTCGCAGCACTCCTTGGTGCCTACAATGCCCAAATGGGCCTCAAACTGCCTGCCATCGGAGGTAAGGACTCCATGTCAGGCACCTTCAACGACATCGATGTGCCGCCTACCCTCTGCTCTTTCGCCGTGGGTATCAGTGACCTGCAGCATGTTGTCACTCCCGAACTGAAGCAGTCAGGCAGCTGCCTCGTCCTCCTTGATGTGAAGGAGAAAGAATTTGGCATGCCCGACTACGAGGATGCCCTCACCCAATATGCCGCATTGCGCAAGGCTATCGAAGCCGGACAGGTGCGTAGCGCTTATGCCCTCGGCTTTGGCGGCATTATCGAAGCCGTCAGCAAGATGGCCTTCGGCAACAAACTGGGTGTCAAACTCACCGCTACCGACGACCTTGCTGCCAAACATTACGGTTGGATTGTCGCCGAGGTGAAGGATGCCAACAACCTGCCCTTCCGCTGCAAGGAGATTGGTGAAGTTACAGCAGAACCCACATTCGAATGCAACGGCGAGAAGATTGCCCTTGAGGAAGCCCTCGCTGCTTGGCAGAAGACCCTCGAACCTGTTTTCCCCACCCGCTCGAATAGTCCTATAAGCACGATGACTCCGAATAGTCCTGTTGATTTTAAGGACATTTACCAGTGCAAACACAAGGCCGCAAAGCCCCACGTCTTTATCCCCGCCTTCCCTGGCACCAACTGCGAGTACGACTCGGCCCGCGCCTTCAACCGCGCCGGTGCAGAGAGCGAGATTATTGTCTTCCGCAACCAGAA
Organism: Bacteroidales bacterium; assembly: GCA_017448185.1. GTDB lineage: Bacteria > Bacteroidota > Bacteroidia > Bacteroidales > P3 > Colimorpha. Next base: position 7,510 of record JAFSLX010000028.1, on the reverse strand, counting down.
CGGCTTCCAGATTCGCGAGAGTGTCGATGCCTACGTCCGTGCCATCAACAACAGCCAGATAATCATGATTCCCGGTGGCTTCAGCGCCGGCGACGAACCCGAAGGCTCCGCCAAGTTCATCACCAGTGTCTTCCGCAACCCGCGCATCGCCGATGCCGTCATGGAACTGCTCAACAAGCGCGATGGCCTCATGATTGGCATCTGCAACGGCTTCCAGGCCCTGGTCAAGCTCGGTCTTGTGCCTTACGGTGAAATCCGTCCGCAGGCTGCCGATGCACCCACGCTCACCTTCAACACCATCGGCCGCCACCAAAGCAAGATGGCCTACACGCGAGTCTCCTCCAACCTCAGCCCTTGGCTGCAGCGTGCCGAACTCGGCGGTGTCTATACCATCCCCATCTCGCATGGCGAAGGCCGCTTCGTCGCTCCGCAGGCATGGCTCGACCTCCTCTTTAAAAACGGTCAGGTCGCCACGCAGTACTGCGACATGGATGGCAACCCCACCATGGACGAAGAATACAACATGAATGGCTCCTATATGGCTATTGAGGGCATCACCAGCCCCGATGGACGCGTCCTTGGCAAGATGGGCCACAGTGAGCGTCGCAGCAAAGGCAGCGCCATGAACATCCCCGGCAACGACGACCAGCAGCTCTTCGAAGCCGGCGTACAGTACTTTAAATAAGAAGTCAGTTTATTAAGCCCTGCAGGCGGTACCGCCCAAGGTACCGCCTGTAGGTTATTTCCCGATCAGTTTCTCGGTCTGCACTTTTGCCCGTGCATCTATCTCGGGCGTAATGTATTTTTTCACAGCTCGTAGCACCACCATGATGGCTGTCAGGTCGTCGGTGAAGCCGAGGGCAGGGATGAAGTCGGGCATCAGGTCGGTGGGCAGTATCAGGTAGCCCAGCGCACCGATAATCATTGTCTTCGTTTTTATGGGCACACGTTGGTCATGTAGCAGGTAGTGCAACAGCAGGGCAGGGTAGAGCACCTTGCGCCCCACAACCGCCGCTATCTGCCTCAGTTTGCGCCAGAAACGGTCCTCGTCATAGTGCTGCTCATACATCCGAGCATTGTCCAAACTGAATTTATCCATACCCCCAATAACGGCGAAACGCCACGTTTATTGCCCCATAATCAGTTCGCGGTATGCTGGAACCAAAACAGAAAAGTTTTTGCATGTTTCTCAAATAATATGTATCTTTGTGGCTGAAAACAATTTGCAAGATTACACTAACACACAAGAAATAAATCGATTATGTTTTTTTCTACACTTTCCCACTACATCAACGCCAATGCTCCAATGACCAACATACCCGAACTGATTGGCCTCCATCACGGCAACCCCTTGGGCTTGCACCCTTTAGCCATCCCCCTCTTCCTGCTGGTACTGGCGGTGGTCATGCGCATCATTGCCCTTCGTGTCTACAAAAAGGACCGTCGCGGATTGTATCCGCTGCTCTACTCGTTGTGGTGGCTCTCCGTCGCCGCCACCTACTATTACTGCTTTTCGGGCGATTTGCCCCTCTTTGAGGACAACGACCTGCAGCGCACCGAAATCTGTATTGGCTGGTTCTGCCAGCGTCAGGTGGTCGGCATCGGTTGGTCGCTCCTCGGCGTGGCAATGCTCAGCTACGTAGCCTATTGCATGCTCAACATCCTGCTGCATGTCATAGCCCACCAGAGCGACCGCATGGGCTTGGGCGAGAAGGAATGGCGCGAATGGAGCTGGATAATCTTCGCCATGCTCATCGGTGCCTCGGCTGCCGGCATCGCCGACGACTTCGCCCCCATTGTCGGCATCTGGATAATGATTGCCTACCATGTGGTCATATTCTTGATGACGGTGGTGAAACTGATTGTCGACACCAAGCGTACCCGTCTTTTCGGTCGCTGCCTGCTCTCCGCCGTCTGCTTCCTTGTTGTCTTCGAAGCCGTCACCATGCTTGCCATCGAGTGCATCGAGGGTTACATCTACCTCTTCCTTCCCATCATCGGCCTCTTCGCCTCCGCCGACTATCGCTACAAGAAAATCCAACCCTCCGATAAAGAATAGCCACCACCCATCTTCCCCCGATGTTCAGTCGTTGTTCAGTCGTTGTTCTGTGTTTGACTGAACAACGACTGAACATCGGCCGAACAAAAAGCGAACCGATCTTTCACTTTTTCATTATTATTCACTCCCTCGCCCATTGGCCTAAGGCCTTGAGATAACTGAGGTAGTCGCGATAGATGCTGCTCTCTTCCAGGATAGGCCAGAGGCGTGGCTCTCGTTTGCAGTATTCGCGACAGCGGCGTATCAGGCGGAGGTATTCTTTGATATTTTGACTCCAGTAGAGAGTCTCCCATGGGTCGAGCCATTGCACGTCTTCGAATTCCGGCTCGTCGTCGGGCAGGACATACGTTGCGGCACGCATCATCTCTTTCAAGGCATCGATGTGGAGCCCTTGTTCCCAATAGTGGTCGGCCTCGTATTCCCGGCAGCGACACTCTTCGCAGGCTTTGGTACACGGGCCGACATCAATCAGGTAACCCTCATCGATACTGCGGTGGTAGTCGCACATCAGTTTGCCGTAGTTGTCCACCTCGCAACGTACACTTGGCGGCAGATGTACCTCCTTGCCGTTGCTCCAACCTACCATTACTTTGTTGATTCGAATTCTTTTGTCTTTTTCCATCATTGTTTTTGCTTTTTTAATGATTGAACAAATAAAGTTACCATCCGAAGTCGAAAATGCCGTCAATATGTCAAAGAACTCAGCTACGCAACAGGGCATAAAAACCCTGAAACGGACGCTTCCGGCAGTCCGACTTTCAGACTTTTGTCAAGCAAATACAATGATTGTTAATTGATTAAAGAATCACATTGTCTGTGGTTGTTTGCTGCAAAGATAAACATTTTTTTGAAAATACAACAAAAAAAGAGGAGAATCAAATGTTTTTGATTCTCCTCTTTCGATTTTGTCGGGGCGAAAAGACTCGAACTTTCGACCCCTTGCACCCCATGCAAGTGCGCTAGCCAACTGCGCCACGCCCCGAGCAAATAATCAATTTCGTTCTCTCGAAATCGGGTGCAAAAGTACTAACTTTCTACGAATTGACCAAATTTTTTTTTAAATATTTTCTAATTGTCAATATATCAGTACTTGCAGACGCGACAATACTGCGTCGGTTGTGCATCCGTCAAGGCCAAAGCATCCGTTGACGAGCGAAATTTTGACTGTCGAAGGAATCGCTTTTTCGAGGTATTGTTTGAGTGATTGCAGGCGGCGTTCGGTAAGCAGGCGGTTGAATGAAATGTCGTCGGAAAGGTGCGAGGTCAGTGTGAGCGACACACTCATCTGTGGGTTGTCTTTCAGAAAGCGTACCAGCGGGGCCAGCCGTTCGTGGCCGATGGTACTGAGCTCGACATCGGCATCGGGTCCGAAGAGGTCGGTAATCACAAAGGGTTCGCCTACCGGCAGGCGGCGCATTACTTGATCGAGTCGGCATTCTTGGAATACCAATTCTTCGTCGTATTTAATAGGGGGGAGTGGAGCCCGTTCGCTGAAATACCCTTCGGAACTCCATTCCACATTGCAAGATGTCCCTTTGGGTAGGTAAAGGCGGTAGAAGCCGTCGGCATCGGTAAGGGTGGAGCATAGGCGGCGGCTGTTGGCGATTGCGGAGACAGTTACACCGTCGACCGAAGCGTTAAAAGCATCGGTAACACGTCCCCAGACGATTACGCCATCAATTGGCAGGGTGAACGAGCATAGGGGAGCTTCGTGGGCTTGGGCCTTGTCATGTGTATAGGCAAGCCAGTAACCACGGGTGGCAGCACTGTCGAATGCCATGTCGAAACAGTCGGAATGTGGTTGGTTGAAAGGCTCTGGCAGGCGGAATAATCGATTGCGACCAATCTGGAACATTCCCACGGTATCGCCGATTACGCGGTTGGAGAGCAACCGGGTGGTGTAAAGGGTATAGGAACCGGCATCTTCGGAACGGCCGTTGGTGGCGAAGACAAGATATGGCCCAAAAATGGTGGGCGAGACTTCGTCACCGGGGGTATTGATTCGTGTGCCAATATTGAGCGGCCGCGACCACTCGTCATCTTCCCATCGGGAATACCACAGGTCGTAGCCACCGGCACTGTGGCGTTTATCGGTAGCCGAGAAGACCATTATCATGCCGTCGGCCGAGAAGACAGGATGCTCGACATTCATGCCGTTCATAGATACTTTTTTCAACTTGCCCTTCACTTTGCCGTTACGGCCCTCGACGAGCGAGTAGCGGTAGAGACGCGAATTGCCTTTTCGATCCTGCTTGGTCATGTAAAGGTCACCGACAACAGGTTGACGAACAACATACTGTACACCCTCCTCAATCTTGTAGATGGTTGTGTCGGGACGAAGATGGTTCAGCATTCCTTCACCCTGCTCGACCACCATCAGCACATCCGAGACGCAGCAATATAGCGTGCTGTCGACCACCGATAGGTTGCACACCCGGCCGGGAGTCGCCATTCGACTGTCGACCACATAGGCTGAGCCCTGTGCCGCAATTTGTTCGGCAGGAAGGTATAGCATGGCCAACAGCAAGAGTTGTAAGGGCTTCTTCATTGGTTTTGTTTCTTTTATTTTTCCAATGCCAAAGGCAGGGCTTCGCTCATCTCGCCGATATAGTGGAAAGTGAGTCCTGTCAGGTAATTGGGTTCGATATCCTCAATGTCGCGCTGGTTTTCATGGCAGAGAATCAAGTCGGTGATACCGGCACGCTTGGCGGCAAGTATTTTCTCTTTGATGCCGCCAACGGGGGTTACGTCGCCGCGCAAGGTTATCTCACCGGTCATGGCCACGTTGGGCTTCACCTTGCGGTGCGAGAAGGTCGACATCATCGAAACAAACAGGGTGATGCCTGCCGACGGGCCATCCTTTGGTGTGGCGCCCTCGGGCACATGGATATGGATATTGCTTTTTTCGATGGTCGAAAGCGGCACACCGAAATGTTCGCAGTTCGACTTGATATATTCGAATGCCAGCGTGGCTGATTCTTTCATCACATCGCCCAGATTGCCGGTCATTGTCAGGGTGCCCTTGCCTTTGCTTAGCGACGACTCGATGAAGAGTATCTCACCTCCGACGGGAGTCCAAGCCAATCCGGTGACCACACCCTCGCGGGCAACACGCTGTGAGCGTTCGCTGTTGTGAATAGGCAGACCAAGCACATGTTTCAACTCGTCTTCGGTCAGTTGCGTCTTGCCTCGTTTGCCGCTTTCCATCTGCACAACACGGTGGCGCACCAGTTTCGAAAGTTGCTTGTCGAGCTGGCGCACACCACTCTCGCGGGTATAGTTGTTGATTATAGCCTTTAGCACTTCGTCGTCGAACTTCATCGTGCGACGGTCGAGTACATTGTCATGCATAATACGGGGCAGCAGGTGGCGTTTGGCAATCTCCAGCTTCTCTTCAATCACATAGCCTGAGAAGTCAATGATTTCCATACGGTCGAGCAATGCTGGTTGAATGTTGTTGACGCTATTGGCTGTCGCGATAAAGAACACCTGTGACAGGTCGTAGTCGATATTGATAAAATTATCGTGGAAGTGACAGTTCTGCTCAGGGTCGAGCAGTTCAAGCAACGCCGACGACGGGTCGCCATGGAACGTATTGCCCTGCACCTTGTCAATTTCGTCAAGAACAAAAAGCGGATTGGATGCTCCGGCTTTGATTAGTTCCTGCATTATGCGTCCAGGCATGGCTCCGACGTAGGTGCGGCGGTGTCCGCGGATTTCGGCTTCGTCGTGCAAACCTCCGAGGGCTACCCGTTGATAGGGACGACCCAAGGCTGCAGCGATGCTGCGGCAAATCGAAGTCTTGCCTGTACCCGGAGGGCCGACGAGGCACAGTACCTGTGCTTTTGACCTCAGTCCTTTCTCCGACTGGCGTTTCATCACTGCCAGATATTCAATCACGCGCTCTTTTACCTTTTCGATGCCGAAATGGTCAGTGTCTAACACCTTGCGAGCATGCTTTATGTCGTATTTCTCGGTTACACAATGGTTCCAAGGCAGGTCGAGCAATGTGTCGAGGTAGTTGAGTTGAACGGTATAGTCCGACGACATGGGCTGCAGACGTTTCATTTTTGCAAGCTCTTTATCGAAAATATCCGCAACCGACTTGTCCCATTCTTTCTTGGTGGCCCGCTGACGCAACTCGTTTATTTCATTGTCGCCCAAAGGATTGTCGCTGCCTGCGGCACCGAGTTCTTCCTGGATGACGTTCAATTGGTGCCGCAGGAAGAATTCACGTTGCTGGCGGTCGAGCACATCGCGTGTTTTGTCATCAATCTCGCGGCGCAGTTCGTCGAGGCCTTTCAGTGTGCCCAATTGGTCGAACATCATCTTCACGCGGTTGCGGTAGTCGTCGCAGGCCAATAGTTCGTATTTTATCTCGACTTCAACATCCAGATGAGTTGCAGCGAAGTTGATGAAAATTTTGTCACTACCGATTCCGGTCAGCATAGAACTGAACTCATCGTCTGGCATACGCGAACGCATCAGCTCGGCGTATTGGGTGCGCAACATCTTCATCTTGCGTTTGAATGTAGGGGTCTGCATACCCTCTGTTATCTCGGGGGCAAGAGATACACGGCCGAACATATAGGGATCCATACGGGTGACCGTAAGCGAATGACATCGTACCACACCTTGCAGCACGGCTACGGTGACATCCTGTCGGAAGTTGAAAACCTTAAGAACCTTGGCCACTACACCTACGGGGTAGAGGTCAAGGTCAATGGGTTCGTCGTTATTGTTGCGTTGGGCAAACACAACAATATGTCGCCCCGTGTCTTTGATGTCTTCGAGGAGCTGTCTCGATTTCGGTCGGCGAGCTGCAATGGGGGTCAACACCCCAGGAAACAACACTTGGTCCATCACCGGCAGCACTGGCATCTCGCTTTCGATAGAGTCGTCACTTAGAAGCAAGTCTTCGTCGGCTTCGTCTATCACCGGCACAATGTCTGCTCTTATATTCATTCCCTTGGCAAGCATCTCGCCAAGTTCGTCAAGATTGGTCATTTTCATTTTATAATAAACGCACTTTTCAATAAAAAGTTTCAATGTATATAGTTATTATATCAAAAAGTGTGCCAAAAAAAAGGCGCTCCCGGTCGGGAGCGCCTTTTCTGTTAGTGTTAGCGTGGATTATTTCACCACGAGTTTGCGGATGGCGTTAGTCTTCTCGCCGGTGATGCGGACGAAGTAGGCACCCTTCGAGAGGTTGCTCACATCGACCTTCACACTGCCGTCAGCGGCGTTGGCGCGGTAGACCTCGCGGCCGTTCATGTCCACAATCACAATCTGCGACTGCAGCTCCATGCCGGCGATGGTCACCGTGGTGCTGGCCGGGTTCGGGTAGAGGGCGATGGCGTTGCCGTTGCCGTCGACATCGTCGATACCGACCTTCTCACGGAAGGTGGCAGTGTAGGTGGCGTTGCCGGTCACAACGATGCTGCGTTGAGC
>JAFSLX010000002.1 GCA_017448185.1 Bacteroidales bacterium | reverse complement strand
CGTTGTTCAGTCGTTGTTCAGTCAAACACTGAACAACGACTGAACAACGACTGAACAACGGGCGAACATCGACAGGAGAGGGTCAGGAGGCGAAGTCGCCACGGTCGGTGGGGACTTCCATGCCGATGGCAGCCATTCGCAGGCGGATGTCGGCGGCACTCTCGGCGGCTTCGCTGCCGGTGGCAAGCTTATTGTTGTAGATGGAATAAAGGGCGCGGGTATCCTGCGGCGAAAGGTTGGGCATGACGACGTTGGCACCGGCGGCGATGGCGCGTTCGCGTCCCTGCGGGTGCATGGTGCCGAGGGACGAGGTGGCAGGCAGCAGCACATGGGGATGGAGAATACGGATGATGGCCAGCAGGCGGATGGTGAGCTCGACACTGCCTGCGCGCTCATGTTCGAAAGGGGTGCCGGCGGCAGGGATGAAGGGACCGATGCCGACCATCTCGGGGCGGAAGTCGGAAATGAAGGCAAGGTCTTTCTGCAGGGTGTCCAGAGTCTGGTGCGGCGAACCGACCATGAAGCCGCAACCCACCTGGTAGCCCAAGTCACGCAAGTCGCGCAGGCACTGCATGCGGTGGGCGAAGCTCATTTCGGCGGGATGCAGATAGCTGTAGTGGGCCTCGTCGGCCGTCTCGTGGCGCAGCAGGTAGCGGTCGGCACCAGCCTCGCGCAGACGGGCGAAACTCTCGCGGCCGCGCTCGCCGAGCGAGAGGGTGACGGCACAGTCGGGAAAGTCGCGCTTGACGGTGCGCACAATGTCGCACACAACATCGTCGGTGAACCATCCGTCCTCGCCGCCCTGCATCACGAAGGTGCGAAAGCCCAACTCATGTCCCTGACGGCAGCAGTCGAGAATCTGCTCCTTGCTGAGGCGATAGCGTGTGCAGTGGACATCGCGGCGGATGCCGCAATAGAGGCAGTTGTTCTTGCAGTGGTTGCTGATTTCTATCAGGCCGCGCATGAAGACGCGTCGGCCGTAGACCTCGTCGCGCACGCGGCAGGCTTCGGCCTTCAGCTCGTCGACCAACGTGGGGTCAGACGTGGTGAGCAGCCTTTCTATCTCACTTGATGACAAATTCATAGATTGAATCGCGTTCCTGGCCGTTGTAAACTGGCAATATTTTGATATGCGTACCCTGCTCCAGATTGATGGGGCCGATATAGATTGACGAGCTGCGAGTGGGGGTCGAGAGGTCGGTGGTGTAGAAAATGTAGGTGTTGGGGACCTCGGTTTCGATGGCCACATTCACGGTGTTGTCGTCGATGCGCGTCACACGGAAGTGGGGAGTGAACGACCCTTCGCAGTAGTTGTAGCCCTTGGCCGCGAGGCGGTCTTTCTGGTCCTCAATCTTGCGACGGAAATGGTGCCAGTCCTTCTTGTCCTGCGGTGTCCAAAGGCATTCGCTGATGGCCAGCATGCGCGGCAGGAGCATGTACTCGGCATGGGTGGGGGTGTTGATATATTCGGTCCAGAGGTTGCACTGGCCACCAAGGACGTTGGCCGCCACATAGCTGTTGGTTCCAATCGGCACGGGGTCGAACTCGTAGGCTTTGGCGAGGGTTATCAGACCACCGATGGAGGCTGGCTGGTAGCGCGGGTCGGCCTGATAATAGTCGAGGTAGCAATACTCGGTGGGGCACATAATCACACGGTGGCCATCGCGGGCAGCATCCATGCCGGGCTGCAAACCGCGCCACGACATAATCACCGCATCTTTGCTCATGCCGCCTTCCATCACTTCGTCCCAACCTATTACGGTCTTGCCTTTCTCCTTCAGGTAATCCTCCATTTGCCTCATCAGCCAACCTTGAAGCTGTTCTTCATCCTTCAGGTGCTCGGCACGGATACGGCGCTGGCAGAAGAGGCACCCCTTCCACATGTCTTTCACCGCCTCGTCGCCGCCTATGTGGATATACTGAGAGGGGAACATTTCGACCACCTCGTCAAACACAGCCTTAAGGAAGACCAGCGTCGAGTCGTTACCAGCGCAGAGAATGGCTTTCGGAGGCCAATAAGGGCCGATTTGTACCTCGTAGGGACCGCCGTCGCACGACAATTTAGGGTAGGCTGCCAAAATGGCACAGCAATGGCCGGGAATTTCGATTTCGGGTATGATTTCAATGCCGCGGGCTGCTGCATAATCCACCAGGTCGGCAATTTCCTCACGCGTGTAGAAGCCGCCATAGGTGGCACGCTCGTCGGGTTGTGGCGGCGTGGCTTGTCCCCACGGCTGATCGTCACGGTCGACGCGCCACGAGCCGATAGTGTTCAACTTCGGATAGCGATCGCTCGGCAGGCGCCAACCATGGTCATCGGTCAAGTGGAAATGAAGTTTGTTCAATTTGTAATTGGCCATCACGTCGATATACTTCTTGACGAACTTGGCCGGAAAGAAATGTCGGCACACGTCGAGGTGAGCTCCACGCCATGCAAAACGCGGATAGTCAAGTATGGTGCACTCGGGCAACGTGATGGAGCTGTAGTTGGTCTGCGTAATATCGGGCGGAAGCATCTGGACCAGCGTTTGATAGGCGTAGAACACGCCTTGTTCGGTATTGGCCGAAAGGCGGATACCGTCGGAGCGTACCTCAAGCACATAGCCTTCGTCGCCAATCTCAGGATTGGCCGTGTCGTTGACCACTATCTCGATGTCGCTTTTCTCAGCAGCTGACACCAATGAGGGGTGCAGGTGTCCATGGCGCATCGACTTCATAATGTATTTTGCTATTGGCGAATTCTGGCCAAGGTTCACCATGCTTACTTTGGGGCTGCCATGCAGAGTGAACACCCCTTCCTTCTGCACCATGAAGACCGGCTCGGGCACAATATTGAAGTCGGTTATCACGGCCTTGCGACCGCATCCTGCCAGCAACAACACCAGCACAATCAGAAAATATGTCTTTTTCATAAAAACATTTTTTTAAGTAACGCAAATCCAACCAAAAAAGTATATATCGTTTTTTTTTCGTAATTTTGCACTCGGTAAAATAAAACTGAAATGATGAAAAAACTTGTAATAGTAGCAATTGCATCGTTCTTGACATTTGCAGCATGTCATTCGAAGACACAGGAATTCAAAGCAGCCGACGGTTCGGTTCGCGCCACCGTCACCATCGGTGGCGACGATTGGCATATCACCGATGCAAATGGGAACGAAGTGGTTACCGACTACGACTCGATGCGTGTGGTCGAAATCGGTGAAGACGGCCATCCCATGACCGTTTGCTACCACCACGGAGATGAAGAAATATGGTTACAATACTACAGCACCATGGTGCTTCGTAGCCGCGGCAATACCCGTAACGGTGTGCGCGAAGGACTGTGGACCTACTACTATGCCAACGGTACCAAGCAGGCTCAAAGCACCTTTGTCGGCGGAATGGAAGAAGGCGAATATGTGGTGTATCGCGAGAACGGCATTCCCTACTATCGTGGCACCTATCATGCAGGACAGCGTACCGGCACATGGGAAGTCTACGACCCCGACGGTAACATTGTAGAAACGAAAAAATACGAATAAATGGACGTCGACCTGGGGCTTGACATCTACCGCATCATTGGCCGCGAGGCCGACCGTATGGGTATTGAGGCCTATGCTGTCGGTGGCGTGGTGCGCGATTTTTTCCTGAAACGCCCCTGTACCGATATCGACGTTGTATGTATTGGTCAGACTGAAGGCGGCGAGGTACATATCGGCATCGAGTTGGCAAAAGCCGTGGCCCATGCTGTTGATGGAAGCAAAGTATCTGTATTCAAGAATTTCGGCACGGCTTCATTCCTCTATCACGACTACCAGATTGAATTTGTCGGTGCACGCAAGGAAAGCTACAGCCACGACAGCCGCAAGCCCGTGGTCGAAAACGGTACCTTGGCCGACGACCAGAACCGACGCGACTTCACCGTCAATGCTTTGGCCGTATGCCTCAACGAAGAGCGTTATGGCACACTGATTGACTCGTTCGGCGGCATACGCGATTTGAACGATGGCATTTTGCGCACCCCACTCGACCCTGACATCACTTTCAGCGACGACCCCTTGCGTATGATGCGCGCCGTCCGCTTCGCCAGCCAACTTGGCTTCCGTATTGACGACACCACCCTGCAGGCTATTACCGCCAATGCAAGTCGCATTGAGATTGTCTCAGCCGAACGCATCACCACCGAACTGAACAAAATAATGCTCTCCCCCACCCCGTCGGTGGGATTGAAGCTGATGATGAAATGTGGGCTTATGCCCCTTATTATACCCGAAGTGGCTGCCTTGCGCGGTGTGGAGACCGTCGACGGTCGAGGACACAAGGACAACTTCTTCCATACGATGGAGGTTGTCGACAATGTGGCCCACCAATCGGAAAACCTCTGGTTGCGTTGGGCTGCACTGCTGCACGACATGGGCAAACCCCTTGTCAAGCGCTACGACCCTCGCCAAGGATGGACATTCCATGGCCACGAAGCCAAGGGGTCGCACATGGTAAAGAAACTTTTCCGTCGCCTGCGGTTACCGATGGGACCTGAAATGCGCTATGTCGAGAAAATGGTTATGCTTCACATGCGGCCCATCATACTGGCTGAAGACGAAGTGACCGACTCGGCGGTGCGCCGCCTGCTGTTCGAAGCTGGCGACGACATCGACGACCTGATGTTGCTATGCAATGCCGATATCACTTCGAAAAACGAGGCCAAAGTGAAGCATCATCGCGAGAACTTCGAATTGGTGAAAAGAAAATTGGTTGAGCTTGAGGAGCGCGACCGTATTCGCAATTTCCAGCCCCCTGTATCTGGAGTGGATATTATGACAACATTCGGAATCGGACCTTGCCATGAAATCGGCATTATCAAGGATGCAATCAAGGATGCCATACTCGATGGACGAATACCCAACGACCGCGAACAGGCGTGGCAAATGATGCTCGACATGGGCAAGGAACTTGGTCTGAACGTAGTCGACGGACAGGCTTAATTTAGACCGATAGCAATTTTGATTCTTTCAACATCCGTTTCGCGATGTAACCGATTATCGGTTTCGGCAGCCAATTCGCTATTCATCATTTTAATGAATGCCTGCTGCATTTCCTCGATACGATCACACTGACGGTCGTAGCGCATCAAATCCTCGCGGTTTGCCACCTCTGAAACGCCTTCGTAGGCCTTGAGCAGACGCTGATACGATTTTGCCAAATTGCGGAAAGGTTGGTCTTTTGAAGTAATTCGACGGTCGGTTTGGTTGATTGTTTCGAGTTTGGCGATAATCTGCATGCAAAGCTGTTGCATCTCGATATGGTCTTGCAGATATGCAATAAAGCTACGACCACGTTCGACAGTGGAGAACGACGGCTTCAGTTCAGCCTGACGACGCAACAAACGGTACCCATTGCTGAGGGTTCGGTCGACACGTTTGTTAGACGATATCGAATCGTCAAGAGCCTCGATAGTTTGACGTAATGCAATAACCTCAAGGTAGCACTGTTGCACCTGTTGCACCTCAGCCAATTGATGCTCGAAATACTCACCACCCTGGACATCTTTGAATGCAGGCAATGGCGTGAGTGTTGGTTCTATTGAACGGTACGAAGCCACCACATCGGAAAAATGTCCGCGAGTGCCCTTAACAATGGAATCGGTACGGGCCGCAATCTCTGAATACAAAGCATAGTCGTCGATATACATCTGCTGAGCGGCAATAAAGTCGTCGAGTTGACGGATAAAGTTGATGCTTTCGGCGTTGGTAGTGAAAGCTGGCAACTGGTTGATGGTACGTAGTACATCCTTGTACGCCGAAGCCACATCGCGGAACTTTTTACCGTAAAGCTGAAGTATTGCATCTGTCCCAGCCGCAATTGTTGCACGAAGGTCGAGGGTATGAAGGTAACGCCGCTGCACGGCAATAACGGTGTGCATACGGTTGATATAATCCTCGTACTCCTTGATATCAGCAAACGAGACGGGAACGGTGGTGTGCTTAAACACACGTGTGTAACTGCGGTAAACATCGCCGTTCTCCTTCTCGCATCGCATTTTCAACACGTTTTTGAAGTTCTCAATCTGATAAGGCAACGAATTGTTGCCCAATACCTTTTCAAGCAAATCATTCTGAAACGAGTTGAGTTCGTCGAGTTTGACAATAGATTCCGGAGTAGCATGGTAGGTCGACAGGTCGTACTTATTGTATACCATGAGGTATGAATAGTACAGGTCCTTCAACTCCTTTAGCTTGGCTTTGTCAGAAATGCCAACACCGTCACAAGCTTTGATGATGGCTCGATGATGAAGGTCTATATTTGCACGAAGGTCGGAGGCCGTCTTGTCACGTTCGTCCTGCTGACGACGAGCTTCTTCTATGGCGCGCTGACGTGCAGCCTCCTTCTCGGCCTCAATACGTTTCTGCTCTAATCGGCTGTAGTGTATGCTCATACGACCCATTAGATTGGCCAAACGACGAAGACGATACTCATAAATAGCGAAGTCGGTCAAAACCGTCGACGAATCAATCCAGACTAAATCATCACGGTGGTCGTAGTCGTTCTGAATGGAATGGAGGGCATTCTGCGCCTTAGTACGAATAGAGACGCAAAGATTGGTAAGTGAAACATAGTCCTGTGGCTGACTATCGAGATAGGCCATCACATTGACGGTATCGTTGACCCACGCCGAGTCGAGCCCATAATTGCTTACGATATCGCTCACAGAAAGCATCACTGGTGCAGAAGGCTTCTGTGCAGACACCGTCGCACAAGCGATAATCAAACCAACTATCAGGACAAGACGTTTCAATGTTATTCTTTCTGTTGTTATTTATTTGTCGCCGTATGAGCTTCCATCAAAACAATGCACACAGATACGGTCTTTCGGCAGACCAATAGCAGTGCAAACATCTTCCACTGTATTGAACTTCAATGTATCAACACCCACATGCTGACGTATTACCTCAACCATCTTAGCATATTCAGGTGTCGTAGGATTCTGATAGGCCTCAAGATTGCGTACAGTGCCACCTTCAAGTTCCTCAATCACTCGACGGGTGATAAGTTCGCGGTCGGTCTTCGATTCACTGAAGTTGAGGAAAGTGCATCCATGAACCAGCGGCGGACAGCTAATACGCACATGAACGCGCTTGGCACCATAATCGTATAGCATCTTCACGTTATCGCGAAGTTGGGTACCGCGCACAATGGAGTCATCACAGAATACCACCTCTTTATCTTTCAACACAGCACGACTGGGAATAAGTTTCATTTTGGCCACAAGGAAGCGGTCAGCCTGACTCACAGGCATAAAGCTACGGCTCCATGTGGGCGTATACTTCAGCAGACCACGTTTGTATGGTATCTTTCTGCCATTGCTATAACCAAGGGCCATACCAATTCCTGAATCGGGAATAGGACTTACAAAGTCGGGATTGATATCATCGCGCTCACCCATCAGACGACCGAGGTTATAACGCACCTCCTCAGCATTGATACCTTCATATTCGGTGCAGGGATAGCCGTAATAGATCCAAAGGAACGAGCAAATCTGAAGCTTTTCTTCTGCCTTGCGAAGCACTTCGATACCTGCACGGGTAATCTTTACAATTTCACCTGGGCCAACAAAATAGCAGGTTTCATAACCAAGATTCACATAGGAGTGACTCTCGCTGGCCACAGCGTAGTCGTCTCCGCGGCGTCCCACCACGATGGGTGTACGACCATAGCGGTCGCGGGCGGCTATTATACCTTCGGGTGTGAGTATCAACATCGAACAGCTGCCTTTCACACGGTTATAGACATTTTCAATTCCCTCGACAAAGTTGCCGCCCTGGGTAATCTGCAGTGCAATCAGCTCGGTGGGATTAGTACGTCCAATCGACAAGTCTGTAAACTGTTGGTGTTTGTCAAGGCAATCCCGCTCCAGTTCTGCTATATTGTTGATTTTAGATACCGTAGCAATGGCAAATCGGCCCAAATGAGAATTGACCATCACCGGTTGAGCCTCGGTATCACTAATAACTCCAATACCAACATTGCCAGTCATTTCAGCCAAATCTTTCGAGAATTTAGGTCTAAAATGCGAATTCTGGATATTGTGAATGTTTTGATGGGCCTGACCATTGTCGAAGGTTGCCATACCAGCACGCTTGGTGCCAAGATGCGAATGATAATCCGTTCCGTAGAACAGATCGGAAATACATGGACGTTCGGAAACTACTCCAAAAAAGCCGCTCATAATGTTTTTTTATTTTAAAAGATATTATTAATATATTGATTGTTACCGTATTGCCATTTCAATTATCCAAAATTGAAAGAGCAAAGATACAACATTTTCCCCAATGGGGCAAAACCGAATTTCTAATATTTATTAACAGGAAAAACATTTACTCCCCACTGCGGAGGAAGGCTGCGATTTCACGCTCGTCGATATTTCGGTAGTGGTAGGTCGCCACCACCCGACCAGAATCGAGCAGAAGCACGAGTGGCCGTGCTCCATAGGTTATCTGCAGGAAGAGACTGTCCGAGATATCTGCCGGCTCGACAAAGAGGAAATCGGCAGTGTCGAGCAGATTTCGGTCGGCAATGGAGCCAAGTTTCTGACGCGCCATACGGCAATAAGGGCAGCCCGGGGTGACAAATGCAAGTACACGGCGTTCTTCTCCAGCTTGAGCATAAGCCAATGCTCCATCTGCGGAAATCGCCTCTTTTAATGCTGCCTGATTGTAAACTTCATTGCTTCGACCAAACATCCAACTGTCGGGCACCGAAATAATAAATGGCACAGCCACAGCAGCAAGCACCACCACACAAGCAACCACCATTCGCCACAAACGACTGCAAATGAAAGATTTGGAATAAGAAAAATGCAACTTATAATACCACAGTACCAAAGCCATCAACACCGCATTCTTAAGCAGCGAAACTGTGGGTGAAAGGTCGACCATCTGTCCAAAACACTGACACGAATCGCTACGACCCACCAGCACAGCATAACACAAAAAGAGCATGAAAAACAAAAGCACGAGAAGCGTGAAAAGACGCACCGTCCGCGCAAACCAGCCGATAGCAATTAGTACACCAATCGCCAACTCAACCCCGATACAGAGCCGGGCAAGCACAAAACAGACATCAAGTGGGAAGAACCCAAAAGAATAGACATAAAGCTCAAACTGATCAATGCCGAACAGCTTGGCCAATGCCGAGAATACAAACAAAACACTCAGGAACACCCTGAGCGCTATGCGCAGCCAGAGCCAGCCTCTACTCATTGTAGTCGCGACACTTTACCTGGCGCACATCCGTGCGGATAAGGGTCTGGGTGCCGTCTTCCGACACAACCTTTTGCTCGATAGCCATCTCATTGATGCTTTCGCACGACATGGCACGGTCAACAACCAAAATGTGCAACAACCCGTCATCCGAGCCATCGGTAGCCACACATTTGCACTGACGCTCCTTATTGCAGGCTGTGCAGAGCAGGAGCATTGCGATACCCAAAACCGATAATACTCTCTTTTTCATAGCATCAATTATTGTTGAAGACTGTATCAATATCGAACTCAAAATCGGTACACACAAGCGAGTCGACTTGCTCTTGCTGCAGGAAATTGTAGTAGCGCAGCACACGCAATTGTTCACATTCGCCTTTGCTGATTTTAATAATACGTACATTCGGGGTGCCGATCACCGCGCAGCGGCAGGTTTTCTCCTTCGAGCAACCAGCCACCAATAGCATTCCTGCGGCAAGCATACCCATAAGCAAATACTTCTTTTTCATATACTTTTTTTGACTTATAAACTCCTTAACAATTCTTCGAGCGTCACCTCGTCATGAATCAGCACGTCGCGAGGTTTCGAGCCATTGGAAGGTCCCACAATACCGGCAGCTTCGAGCTGGTCAATGATACGTCCTGCACGGTTATATCCAAGCTGCAACTTGCGCTGCAACAGCGATGTGGAGCCAAACTGCGAACTGACCACCAAACGGGCAGCATCATTGAAGAACTCGTCCTTCGACTTGGCATCGAACTCCTTGTTGGGCTCCTCGTTCTCGTCGAGGTATTCGGGCAGCGTGAACCCGTCGGGATAGCCACGCTGATCACCGATAAATTTCACCAATTTCTCAATTTCAGGCGTGTCTATCAAGGCACACTGCAAACGAATCATATCCTTTCCTGCCAGCGAGATAAGCATGTCGCCACGTCCTATCAGCTGCTGCGCGCCACCGGTGTCGAGGATGGTCTTGCTGTCGATACCGCTGGTGACGCGGAAAGCCACACGTGCGGGGAAGTTGGCCTTGATAGTACCGGTAATGATATTCGTTGTCGGACGCTGTGTAGCGATAATCAGGTGAATACCCACTGCGCGTGCCAGCTGTGCCAGTCGCGCTATGGGAAGCTCCACCTCTTTTCCAGCCGTCATAATCAGGTCGCCAAACTCGTCGATAACCACCACAATATAGGGCAGATAACGATGACCGTGCTCGGGATTGAGCATCCGCTTGCAGAACTTCTCGTTGTATTCCGTAATCTTGCGCACCTTGGCGCTCTTCAACAGGTCGTATCGGGTGTCCATCTCGATACAGAGCGAATTAAGGGTGCGCACAACCTTCTTCACGTCGGTGATAACGGCCTCCTCCTCATCGGGCATCTTGGCCAAATAATGGCGGTCGAGGGCCGAATAGAGCGAGAACTCCACCTTCTTCGGGTCGACCAGCACCAATTTTAGCTCCGACGGATGTTTCTTGTATAGCAACGAGGCCAGCACCGCGTTCAGACCGACCGACTTACCCGTGCCAGTGGCACCGGCCATCAGCAGGTGGGGCATCTTGGCCAAGTCGGTGACAAACACCTCATTATTAATCGTCTTACCGAAAGCCACAGGCAGTTCCATCTTGGCATTCTGGAACGCATCGCTCTCAAGCATGGTCTTCATGGCCACGATCTGCGGCTTTGCATTCGGCACCTCGATACCCACATTGCTCTCTCCTGGAATCGGGGCAATAATACGGATACCGAGGGCGGCAAGCGAAAGGGCTATATCGTCCTCAAGGTTCTTAATCTTGCTGATACGCACACCTGGGGCCGGTTTGATTTTATAAAGGGTCACTGTCGGGCCCGGGGTGGCTGTGATTTCTGTAATCTCGATACCGTAGTCGCTCAAGGTCTGCACAATGCGGTCCTTGTTGGCTATCAGTTCTTCCTTGGTCACTTTCACATTGGCCGTCTCCCAATCCTCAAGGATGCTGGTATCGGGCATGATATAGTCGCCAAGGTCCAGATGCGGGTCGTAAGGCTCGTCGATGCCATAATGGCGGCGGTAGTCGTCTTCCTCAAGTTCCGCAGTGGGTTCTTCTGAATCCTCAGGTTTCTCCGTATCCTCTGGTTTATCCGAAATTCCTGCCGACTCGTCTATAGTGAAGCTGATACCATCGCTGCTCTCCTCTTTCCGCTCCTCACTTTCCGTGCCTTGAGCTTTGGCGTTGATGCGGGCAAACTCGTCGTCGATACTGAACTCGGGTGCTTTGGGCTGCTGTGATGGGGGTTCTTCTTCGGGCTTGCGGTGGAAAAGCAGCATCGCCTCCTCGTCAAAATCGGCACCTTCATCCTCGTCCCTCTTCACTTCTTCCAATACCTTCACATTCTCTACTACCTTATCCTTCTCCTTTTCGGTGGCCACTTCTGCAAGCTCGTGCTCGATAGAATGCATAGCCCTCTTCATGTCCACCTTGGGCAGGTGAACATCGGGCAACTGCACTTTGTGCACCATCACAAGGAAAAGCACCGCCAAAGCCAACAACAGTACCAGCGTGAACCAACTGAGCCAATGATAGAGTGGCTCAGCCAACTGCAGTCCAATGCCAGCCCAGGCTTCGAAGCCAGCCGATTTCACCCACGCGCCGCCGATGCAACCCAGCGTCAGCGAAACCCACAGCATCCAGAACAGCGTGCTGCCGAAGGTCTTCCACCACGGCATCACCACCACGTCCCACAGCCGCATGCCGTAGACGAAGAAAAGCAGTGCAAAACCTATCGACCCCACGCCGAAGAGATGCACGGCAAAAAAGTGAGCCAACCCATTGCCCATCGAGCCAACCCAGTGGCCCGTCGCACCGCCGTCGGTCAGGAAATAACTCACCATGGCGATGGCGAGGAACGTCGCAAAAAGCACATACACCGCACCGCGGATACGCGCAAACTGACGGCTTCGTACAAACGCAGCGAAAGCCGCCACACGACTTTTGCGTGCAGCAGCCTTGCTTTTGCCCTTGCTTTTGGCCGATGATTTCTTTTTACCCCCAGCCACGCTCAACTCTTATCTTTATACTCTTGATTATAAACTAACTCTACTCACCCTGCAGCAGTTCGATTTCCTCCTGCAACTCGGTACCGAGGGTCTCCATGTCTTCTTCCGAAAGCGTCTCATAGCCGTCGGGCAGCAGGAAGTCGGCCTCTTTCACCTTGCCCTTCACCACCTCGGTGGCGGTATAGGTGATGGCGCGGCCTTCGCCGGCATCCATCGTGCACTGCAGCGGCATGCCCTTGATACCGCTGAACAGCACGTTGATCTTCGGGCCAATCTCGTCGCTGTACCACATCTCGACCGGATGGTCCACACCGTCCTCGTCGTACTGGTGACGAATCATCTTCTTGGCGGTCATGCCGGCAATCTCCTTGGTCTCACCGGCAACATACTCGTAGTAGAAGTGGCCGGCCTCGGTGTCGACAATGTCCACGCTGTCGAAGTCACTCTCCTTATAGGTGGTCTTCACCATCAGCTTGCCTTCGCCCTGATAGGTGAACTCCGAGCCCTGCGAACGCAGGTAACCCAGCAGCTTGCTGAAGTCCATGCAGCTGGTCGACATCATGTTCTGCACCAGCACGCACTCCGTCATACCGCCCAGGAAGATGGCGCTCTTGGTGTACATGTCGTTGCCGCTCACCTTGATTTCGGCGTTGGCCGCCTCCTCGGGGATGGTCATAGCCACCGAACCGGTCGACTCCACCTTGTACTTGATAATGCCCTTGAACGTGTTCTGAGCCATCAGACTGCTCACGGTCAGCACCATAGCTGCTGCCAATGTAAGGATTTTCTTCATTGTATTTTTCACTTTTAGACTTTTATTCATTAAATTTGTATTAGTTGATAACCGAAAATTGCAAAAAATATTGTGCCAACCGCAAAAAAAATATTCCGACACACAAAGGGCGTGATTCCACCGGAATCCCGCCCTTGCTTTTTGTTGTCTCTTCAATGGAAAACGAAATTCAACAACTCATAACCGTTAACCATCAC
Organism: Bacteroidales bacterium; assembly: GCA_017448185.1. GTDB lineage: Bacteria > Bacteroidota > Bacteroidia > Bacteroidales > P3 > Colimorpha. The sequence continues at coordinate 305 of JAFSLX010000002.1, read as the reverse complement.
CTCACCACCAGCTTCTTCGTCGTCACCCCTTGCGGTGTGTGGATGCGCAGCAGGTAGGCTCCTGAGGGCAGTTTCGACACATCGAGCGTAGCCTTCATGCCTTCGGCCTTGAGGTCCATCACCTTGCGGCCTGCGGCGTTGAACACCTCCACGCGGCTCAAGCCGAAGCTCGACAGCACCTGCACCCGCTCGGTTGCCGGGTTCGGCATCACGCTCACGTAGCGCTCTAACAGGCGCACCGTGTTGATAGCCACCGTGTCGACATGCGTCGTATCCACAACGGTAGTGTCAATCACGACAGTGGT
>JAFSLX010000027.1 GCA_017448185.1 Bacteroidales bacterium | reverse complement strand
GTCCAGTCGTTGTTCAGTCAATCACTGAACAACGACTGGACAACGACCGGACAACGACCGAACAACGGAACAGTGGGATTGCTTGTGAGTGTTGTAAATCAGTGTATTGTTGAAACAAGGAATCGGGAATTGGAAATCAGGGGCTGGTATTTAAGAATTTTTTTGTTTGAAATGCCAATTTTTTTGTATTTTTGCATTTCAATTACCAAGTGAAAAATAATAATTAAGAATAGAAAATGAAAAAGGTAATCTTCTCATTGTTAGCAGTTCTGTCGATGCTTGGCATGGGCAGTGTGCAAGCCCGCAATGTGTCGGTCGACGAGGCAAAAACCGCCGGTGCATACTATATGCGTCAGAAGACTGACTTGGGCAAGACACAGGCTTCGGATTTGGAGCTGGTGTATCAGATCAACAACGAGCGCGCAGGGCTGCCGTTGTGCTATTTTTTCAATGTGGGTGAGCAGGGCTGGATTATCATGACGGCCAACACGGCTTTCGGCCCTGTGATTGGCTATGGCGACGAGGGTGCGATGGAAGTGGATTGCCTGCCGGCCAACATGCTGTATTTCGTGCAGTCGATTGCCGACGACCTGAGTCTGGTGCAGGACGACGAGCTGGCGACTGGCAAGGAGGTTGCAGAGGATGCACGCTGGACGATGCTGACCGAGGAGTCGATGCCCAAGTCGTCGAAGGCAAACCGCAGAAACCTGATGAACGAGCAGTGGGACCAGGAGGCGCCCTACAACCTGTATTCGCCGGTGGTGAACGGCAGACGTTGCCCAGTGGGCTGCGTGGCTACGGCCTTGGCTCAGATTTGCCATTACTATCAGTACCCGGTGAGACCGAAGGGCTCGAAGAACTATCCCACCAGAACACATGGGTTACAGATTTCGTTACGGTTTGACACTATTACGTTCGACTATTCTTTGATGCCTACCAAGCTGAACAATGGCTCGGACATGGAGAAGAAGTTGCAGATTTCGTTGCTGGGCTATGCCCTTGGCGTTGCAGTCGGCATGGATTACGACCCTGATGGCAGCGGCGCAATCTCGTCGATGGTGCCCGACAATTTGAAGGCCTATTTCAAGTACAAGAAAGGCAGAATGGTTTATCGTGACAATGTGGGAGTGAATTCGTTTCTTACTCAGTTGCGCAACGAGCTGACGCACAATCGCCCGGTGTATATGGGTGGTGTGTCGTCGGAGGACGGTGGCCGCGATGCCGGCGGACATGCCTGGGTGTGCTCTGGCTATGACCTTGACGACCCCGACATGTATTACATGAACTGGGGATGGGGCGGTGGTCCTGTGAACCACTATTTCAACCTGAGACAGAACAATATGTCGGCCAACGGATATAACTTTAGATTGAATCAGGAAATCATTGTCGGAATGGTGCCCCCGCAGGATTCGGTGGCATTCGAGATTGGCATCGACCCGGTAGAAGAGAGTGCCTCGCTGAAGCCCGCCTACCCGAATCCGGCCACGATGACCGTCGCACTGCCCTACGAGCTGCGTACGGCTGCCGATATGAACATCTATTCGATCGACGGCAAGCTGGTGGAGACTCGCCACCTGCAGGCCGGCGAAGGCGAAGTGGTTGTCGACGTTCGTCCCTTGCCTGCCGGTATCTATATCTACCGCTTGAACGAAGCTTGTGGCAAGTTCATGGTTGAATAAAGAGTCAACTTGAAATAAAGAGACACCGGAACAACCGTTCCGGTGTCTCTTTGTTTTATGTGTCTTGTCGACCCGTTATCCTCTTGGAAGTCGGATGGTGAAGGTTGAGCCTTCGCCGGGGGTGCTGTCGAGGCTGATGTGGCCGTGGTGGAGCTTGACAACCTGTGCCACATAGCTGAGGCCAATGCCGAAGCCTTTGACATTATGCACATTGCCGGTAGATACGCGGTAAAACTTCTCGAAGACGTGCTTCTGGTCTTCTTTGTTGATGCCGATGCCGTGGTCCTGCACACTGAGGATGAATTCGTTCTCGTTGAGCGAGGTCGAGACGACGATGTGCGGCGCATCGGTGGAGTATTTGATTCCGTTGTCGATAAGGTTGTAGATAAGGTTGGTGAGGTGGAGTTCGTCGCCGATGACGAGCGATGGATTGGCATCGAGGTGGGTCTCGATTTGCCCGCCGCGGTTGCTGAGGGTGAGCTTGAAACTTTTCTGCACCTTGGCGATGATGGGGTTGATGTCGACTTCGCGTGGGGTGATGGAGAAGTTCTTGTTCGACATTTTGGCGCTTTGGAGAATGGTTTCGACCAGAAGTCGCATACGTTGGTTCTCGTCGGCAATGATGGAGAGGAAGTTGTTGCGCGATTCGACATCCTGCGATATGCTTTCGTCCTGCAGCATTTCGCAGGCAAGGCCGATGGTGGAGATGGGGGTCTTGATTTCGTGGGTCATGTTGTTGATGAATTCGGTCTTCATCTGGTCGAGCTTGCGCTGGTTGGCGATGGTGCGGAGCGAGATGAAGAACATGACCGCGATGACGAGGATGAGGAAGAGGCTCATGTAGGCATAGAGCTTCGTGTTGCGGAGGAGAAAGAGGTCGGTCCACGAGAAGTTGAGAATGATGAAGTACTGGTTGGAGGAGACGACCCCGATGGGCTGGAAAGAGTAACGGTAGGGCGACCCTTCGAGGAGATGTTCGTTTTGCGGGTCGGAGCTATAGAGGAAGGAACTCTGGCTGCCGTCGTAAATGCCGACTATGGGGTGCATGTCGATGCCGTTGATGAGCAGTTCCTCGGCGATAAGGGAGTCGAGTTCCTGATAGTTGAAGGTAGCGGCAGGGTGGGAGGCGGTCTGGAACACTTCGCCGTTGATTTGCTTGATGACGGCATCCATGGCGTTGCTGACGCTGACGTTGAACATGTTGTCGCTGATGGAGAAGGTTCGGCGCATCTGGACAAACTGGATGACGACCAAGCTGACGGCTGCGAGGGCGAAGATGGATATGATGAATACTCTAAACCAGCGTTTCATGGCGGAATTGTTTACGGTTTACGGTTTACAGTTTACGGTTTGTGGATTTATAATACACACATATAACGAATGTTAAAAAAAAATATTTTCCCGAGGAGAGGAATTCGTCTTTTTTTTAGTAATTTTGCAGAAAGGTTTAAATAGAATAAAATGAAAATTGGAGTGATAATAGCGATGGACATTGAGTATCGTCAGATGCACGATGCCATAGGCGGCGACAGTGGCCGATTGGGAAATAACGAGATTGTGCTGTGGCAGTGCGGCATTGGCAAAGTGAATGCTGCGGTGGGCACGATGCGGTTGGCGCAGGAGCATCATCCCGATGCCATCATCAGCACCGGCTTGGCCGGTGGCATCGACCCGCAGATGAGAATAGGCGACATTCTGGCAGCCACCCAGTGTGTCTACCATGACGTGGACTGTGGAGGCATCTCCTCTGGAGGTGTATGTCCCCTTGGCCAGGTGCAGGGGTTGCCCGCCCGCTACGACGCCGACCAACACCTCCTCGACCATGCGCTCACCGTTGCACATAGCTCGTCCGAGCGGCTGGTTACCGGCCTCATCTGTACCGGCGACCAATTCATCACTGACCGCGAGCGGCAGAACACCATCAAACGCAACTTCGTCGACGGCCTAGCTTGCGACATGGAGAGCGCCGCTATCGCCCAGACTTGCTACTTGCTGAAGATACCGTTCCTCAGTTTGCGTGTTATTAGCGACACCCCCGGCCACACCGACGACCATCAAACACAGTGGGTCGACTTCCTCGGCTCCATGTGTGACCGCTCGTTCCACTTTGTAAAACAATATTTGGAAACTCTATAAAAGGAATATCAATATGGAAGTAATACAAAGTTTTACCATAGACCATACCCATCTGAAGCCAGGTATCTACGTGTCGCGTGTCGACAAGGGCTTCACCACCTTTGACCTGCGAATCACCGAGCCCAACCGCGAACCTGCCGTAGCTCCGTCGGCCATGCACAGCCTTGAGCATTTGATGGCCACATGGTTCCGCAACTCCGAAGCCAAGGACGATGTGGTCTATGTGGGACCAATGGGCTGCATGACAGGTATGTACGTTATTATGATGGGCAACTACACAGTCGAGGATATGCGCAAACTGACCATTGAGTGCCTTGAATGGATACTGACCCAGACCGAAGTGCCTGCCACAACCCCCGAGACCTGTGGTAACTGTCTGTTGCACGATCTGCCAATGTGCCACTGGGAGTGCCGTCGCTACCTCGACCGGCTGCGCAACGACTTCCACAGCGAGTACACCAAGCTGCAGGTCCTCCTCGAGGACGGTAAGCAGTTTGCCGACGCCTGACAGACTATTGACGGCAGAGCAAAAAAGAGGGAGGCTACCGTGAGGTAGCCTCCCTCTTTATGCTGTTGTCACCCAACAGGTTGATTAGAAGTGGTAGTTGAAGCCCACGCTGAAGTTGGTGAGGTGGGTGTTGATGTCTTGGGCGTTGAGATTTGACTCGATGCCGAAGCCGCTGTTGGTCCAGTCAGCGCCGTTGGTGGCCGAACGCCATGCCAGCCTGGCGATGTTGATGTAGAGATCCATCGAGAAATGCTCGGAGAACTTATAGTTCATGCCGGGGACGATGGTGAGGCCAAGATAGCTGCTGGCGTCGTTGTTGTCGATGGTGGTCTCGTTGCCGTTAAGGAACATGTGGGTTGTGGTTTCGGGACTGGTGCCGAAAATGAACTGGCCTTCCAGGAAGAGGGTGCAGTTCTTCCAGTTGCCGAAGTTCCAGCGGGCATAGGGCGAGACACCGAACTGGCTGGTGGGAGTGGAGGTGTAGGTGTTGTTGGCACCGGCGTAGGCGCGGTTGGTTTGGTAGCCGAAGAGAATCTGCAAACCGATCTGGAACTGGTCGTTCAGCTGGTAGCCCACCTTGGGGTTGATGTTGAACGAAGTGGTAGTGGTGCTGCCGATGCTGTAGGCATCGTCCCGGTTGCTGTTGGTATTGAAACCAAACTGGCCGCCGGCAATCCACTGTGCGTTGGCGCTGAATGCAAATGCTGCGAGTGCAAGGGTCAATAATACTTTTTTCATTTTTTTGAGTTTTTTGGTTAAACATTCTTAATTTTTGATGGGACAAAATTACACACTTTTTCCAATACGTACAAAAAAAAGATGCAGAAAATGTTTTTTTTAACATTTAAGGCGGAAAAAAGAAGGTCGGAAGTATTTCTCTTCCGACCTTGTGAATCAGTAAATTCGGTGATTTTAGAAGTATAAATCGCGTTCTCCTTCTCCAATCTTGCAGAGATTGCCCTCAACACGTTTTTTCAGCTCTTCTTTGCTGAAAGTCTGGGTCAATTCCTTCAAAAGACGGAGGCCTTTTTCCTTGGTTGCAGGGCTGGCATAGTCCTCGAGGTACTCGCGGAAAGTGAACATGGCGTTGGGCTTGCAGAACTCTTTGATGAGACCTGGCTTGGCCAAATCCATAAAGTCGGCACCCACGCGGCCTTTGCGGTAGCAGCCGGTGCAGAAGCTGGGGATGTAGCCGCCGTCAATCATCATGCTGATTACTTCGTCGAGCGAGCGGTGGTCGCCAAGTGTGAACTGTGCTCCTGTGTTGCCGGTTTTTTGGTAAGGCTTTGCCTCGGTGTTGTCGCCTTCTTCGTCATAGCCGCCGGGATTGGTCTCGGAGGCAGCTGAGATTTGGCTGACACCGTATTTGACCAACATGTCGCGCATTTCGGGGCGTTCGCGCGTACTAATAATAATACCGGTGTAGGGCATGGCGATGCGTATGATGGCAATAATCTTCATGAAGTCCTTGTCGCTGACAGGGTGCGGGATGTTTTCCGGCAGGCTGAAAGGAGTGCCTTCGGCCGGTTCGATGCGCGGGAAACTGACGGTGTGCGGACCGCAACCATAGTCTTCCTCGAGGTGGCGGGCATGCTCCATCAGAGCGAGTATCTCGAAGCGATAGTCGACTAAGCCAAACAAAACACCGATTCCCACGTCGTTGATGCCACCCTCTTGTGCGCGGTCCATGCAGGTGAGGCGGTAGAGGTAGTCGGCTTTTGGGGTACCGGCAGGGTGAAACTTGGCATACTCGATGGGGTCGTAGGTCTCCTGGAAGCAGACATAGGTTCCGATGCGCTCGGCTTTCAGCTTGGCATAATCTTCGACGCTCATAGGAGCCAGTTCGACGTTGATACGGCGTATGGTGCTGCCTTTCTCGTCCTTGGCGGCATAGGTGCGACGGATGGCCTCGACCATGTAGTTTGCATCGTTTCGCGGGCTCTCCCCACAGATGAGCAGGGCGCGCTTGTGGCCCATGCGCAGCAGGTGGAGGGTCTCGGTCTCGATTTCGTCGAGGGTGAGGATTTTGCGCTTCAGCGCCTTATTGTCGCGACGGAAGCCACAGTAGACGCAGTTGTTGACGCAGGCATTGCCGGTGTAGATTGGGGCGAAGAGCACCAATCGACGACCGTAAATCTCGTCTTTGCAGTACTCGGCGGTGTCGAGGATTTTTTGGATACCGGTTTCGTCCTCGACGCTTAGAAGCTTGGCCACATCTTCGAGATTCAATCCCTTGAGTTTGCGAGCCTTGTTTAGTATGTCGTTCAGCTGGCTCTCAGTCGGAGCGTTTTTTTCGAGCATTCCGTAGAGCTTGTCGCGATCAATGAAATTTTGGTTTCTCATGTTTTTTATTTTAAGGATTAATATTTTTTAAGAAGCAAGCACGGCCTTGCAAGTGAGGCCCGGCAAACGACCGAGCGGGCCGGTAAGGGCGTTGATTTGGTTGACACTGCCCTCCACGATAAGTGAGATTACTGCCACAGGGCGGTCGTGGAATGGAAGACCTTGCCGACATAGTATTATGTCGGCATGTTCAGAAAGAATCTGATTGACGGAAAGCGACACTTCGCGGTCGCGAATGAGTATGGTTATTGTTCCTATTCTCTTCTCCATCAGGTGTTAGGCTTTTGGATTAGACATTGGTTGACGATGCAAATATACGAAATAAAATTAAACTCCATATTGGTACATGAAAATTTAACATTTTTCAGTACCTCGGTTATCAATATCTTCTCCGTATCCCCTCCAAGTCAACCCCGTATCAACTCGGTTGGACCTCGTAGCGTATATGGCGTTCTATTCTCCTCGTAGCACTTCGATGATGCCGTTGCGCTTCACCAGACCATAGTCGCCCATGGCAGAGAAGCGATAATAGTAGGTTCCGTTGGGACAGTTTCCGTCATTGGGGTCCCAGAACTGCTCTTCGCGGCGGATATCTTTTACGTGGTAGACCAGCACGCCCCACTGGTTGTAAATCCAGAGTTCGTTCATTGAGTAGTTGCTGTATTCGAGCAAGTTGCCGATGATCCAAGTGTCGTTGATACCGTCGCCATTGGGAGTGACAAGGTTGGGGAAAGTGAGGTCGTCGTTGGTGATGACTATAACATGAGTGGCTGTGTCTGTGCAGGTATGAGACACGTGCTCAATCTCGTGTAGCCAGTAAGCAATCAGGTTGACGGTGTATTCTCCGGTCATGTCGTCTCCCTGCTGTCCCCAGCGATAGTGCGGAGCAACGGCCGACGAAGTGTCGAATTCGCCGCCCACCGAGCTCTGCACCTCCCAGAGGTAGGTGGTGGTATCGGGCAGGGGATATGTGTTATTATAGAATTGCACCTGCGGGTCGTGCATGGCGGGCATGTTGGGCTCCCATTCAAACTCAGCCACTGGACTGCTGAAGATGTAGACGAGACGGTAGACAGTGTCGAAACATCCGTAGTCGCTGCCCACGATGAGCATCAGGTTAGATGCTGACGAATCGTAGCTGTAGGGATATTCATAGTCCATGGTCTGCATCTGGCTCGATACAGCAGTGTCGGGAGTGTCGAGCACCCAGCGCCAAGTATATCCACCTGGGGTGGTGTCGCGCAGATGGAGTTTTGCGGGAGAGCAACCAAAGATAATCGGGTCGTCATGCCAGTCAACCGAGTCGAAACTATAGTTAAGCCCAACGCGGAAACTGCTGCTGCGATCCATAATTGTGACGTGTGCGATGCTGTCGCAACCATAGGGGGTGGTGAGCAGTGAGGTAAAACTTGTAGGCCCGCCATAGTCGACACCTTCATAGAGGTAAGGATAGCCAGGACATACGACAAGGGTGTCGTAAGTTTCGTAGGTTGGCATCACCTCAACCTCGAGTGTCACCACACTGTCGGCACCGTGTACACTGGGAATGGTGACAGTGACAGTATCGCTATGGGTGAAGCTTACGCCGCACCATGTATAAGGCAGTTGGCTGTCGCATACGATGCGGTGGTGTGTTGTCTGGCTGTTGCGCCATACGTGCAGATGGAACATTACCACACTGTCGCATCCAGCAGGCTGTGGATAAGCCAATGCCGTGTCGACCGCATGGTAGAAGCGGCTGTTGCGGTAGCGGTAGGGCAGCTGATTCTCAATCACAGTGTCGTAGAACGAGATGGTGGGGTTTTCCAGCACGTTAAGAGTGATGGTAACATTGCTGTCGGCTGCATGGGTGGTAGGTATAGTGAAGTTGTATATTGCCGACGAATTATCGGTTTCGAGGTAGGCTGTGCGCCATTGTACAGGTAGTTTGTTGCGACATGAGGTGAAGGTGAGGGCGGTGTCGCGGTTCAGCCACACGTGCAGGTAGAGATTCACGATACTGTCACAGTTCAGAACATTGCTGAGGGTGACGCTTACTGTGGTGTCGACCGAAATGCCGTTCACTGGTAGGTTGTTGAAATTGTAGTCTGTGCCATTGAAACGGTAAGGTAGCTGGTTTTGAACGATAGATTCAACCATGTTGGTTACAATCGACGGACGAATAGTGAGTTGCAAGGTGATGGTTGAGTCGCAGCCATACATGTTGGTTACTGGCAGTGTGTCGGTATAGTTGCCCGAACGGGTATAAGTGTGTCCGCGCCAAGTATAGCTGTCGCATTCGTTGGCCGACACGAAACTGCGTCCCGAGGGTACAAATAGCGAAATGGTTTGAACAAGGGTATCCAGACATTCGCCATCGGCAAGACTGACAATTAGAGTGATGGTGTAATCGCCCGATTCGTAGTAGACTGTCGACCCGTGGTAACTGTTCGATGTTTGTCCGTTGCCGAAGTCCCAATAGGCTCTCTCGCATTTTTCGTTACCAGGAAGCGGATTTACACCGTCAGACGACACCGCACTTGTGTTCTCGAAGTTGACATACATGGCGCAGTCGTGGAAATCGGTGGTGTAGGTCATCCGTGCCAACGGATAGCGTGTACCGGCATAAGCGCTGATAGTGAAGTTACAAGACGGATTGTCTACAAAACTCATCTGGCAGTAATAGGTGATGTTCTCAGTTGGTACGGTGATTGACTGAGCCGTCGAGTAGGTTGCAGAACTGGCAGAGGTGTACCAACGGTAGTTGAATCCGATAGGGGCGGTGAAGGTGTTCGACTCTACATCACCGCATTGGTCGGTCGTAAGTTGGCGCCGCATGCAGTCGAGGGTGAAGTAGGCATAGCCGTAGTGCGAGCCTTCGTTGCAGTCGAAGGTGGTCAGTCTGACGAAGATATTCTGTTCGGCATAGGCCGAGAGGTCGATACCGACGGCGGTCCAGTCTTTCCACAGCACATTGTCGTCAGCTTCGTTCCAGCCGAGGTTGCGGTCGGCAATAAAGTCGGCGGCGGCACAATTGGCGTTAATCAGATTCATGTTGGAGTCGAGCAGTTCCAGGCGGAAACGCGGCTGGTCGGCCGAAGCGTGCATCGGGTTCTGAAGCACAGCGGCGTAGCGCATCACTAACATGTCGAAACTCGCTGTGTCGACAAACAGACTGTAAATCACACCTTCGGCCTCGGGACGGTTCTCGTTGGTGTTCCAGTTACCGAGGCGCACCGACGAGGAGAAGCCTTCTGGTACAGTGCGCAGCAGACCACCGGTTCGTGGGTCGCGTTCGGCGGTGTCGTAATGCACTGTATGGCGGCTGTCGGGGCTGTTGCTACCATAGTCAATGGCTCCCGACGAAGTGTATGGGTTGCCGAAGGTGCCCGAGAAGAACACTGCTTGTGGCGAGCTGAGGTCGGTGGGGTTGATGCAGCCCACGCCTTCAGACGGGGTTACCAGCGAGGTGCTGTCTTCATAGTCTGCAGTGCAGTACTCTCCGTTATCATTGCATGTGCTGGTGAAGTGGAATGTATAGCGGTGTTTCGGGGTCAGTCCGAAGACGGTGAAGGGATGCGAGGAAACATGAGTGAAGGTGCGCGACGGCATCCCGTTGTCGGTCATTTCGATGGTGATGTTGGGTGAACCTACCTGGCTCCAGTCGAGCGAAATCGAGTCGCCCGAAACAGCCGCCGCTCTCAACCCGTGGGCACCACAGTCGGTGACGAACAGGTCGTCGACATATACGTGGCTGGTGCTGACGCTACCCGTAGCACGCAGACCGATGAAGTGGGCATCTTCGGCGGCCGATGAGAAGTCGACCAGGAAACGCTCCCACTGGCCTGCATGGGTCGGTATCAGGGTGCGGATGGGGTGGAAGGTGGCATTGTCGTGTGGGTCAGCCATGGTGCCAACCACCAAGCGGTCGCCCTGTGTTTCGGCGTACACCCACAGACTGATGGTCACTTTCTGCAGCGAGTCGATGTCGATATCCGGCGTGGCAATGATGGGCCGTTTGCGGGTGGTGGCAAAACTGAGACTCTGTGTGCCGGAATGGGCTATGGTGTTATCAACCTTGATGTCTGTGCTGCGGGTAGTCCAGCAGTGAGGTGGAGCGTTGAGCGCATTGGTATCGAAGTCGATGCAGGCTGGTACCGGTATCGGTGCACAGAGGGTGGTCACAACCTGCACTGGTGCACAGGCTATGGCGGCACTGTCGCAACGGAAGTAGAAGTCGTAGTCGGTCTCGTTCTGCAGCGTCAGGTAGACGGGACGTTCGCTGATACGCATGATGGTGCCGGTGCCCTGCGGGAAGTTGTGCAAGCCGTATTCCACAAAGAAGTCGTCGTCGGCCGAAGGCAGCGGATTGTCAATCTTCACCACATTGTGGCGGTAGAGCGATGCTGTGGCACCGAGGGCTGAGTGGCAACTCTCTACGCGTATTTCTTTGATATAGAACCAGCTTCCGCCTTGCCGTTCGATAGTGCGAAGACCTATCCATCGTCCTGTATCGGTATAGTTGTTGAAGTTGATGAGCACTGAGTTCCATTCGTCGGCATTGAAGAAGTTGATGGTGTCGATGGGTACGAAGGTGTTGGAGTCGTAAGCATCGGTCAGTATACCTACCATGATGCTGCTGTTCGGTGTGGTTGACAGGTATTCCACCACCAAACTGGCGTTGCGCATGCTGTCTATGTTCATCTCGGGCAGTACCACCATTTGGGTCTGTCCGCAGTTCATACGCAGGGCGGTCATATCGTTATGTCTGTAGAGGTCAGCATTCGACTGCCCATAGTTGCATTTTTTTTGCCACGTCCAATAATCCAAATCCCAAACTCCATTTCCGTTGCCCGAATATTCGGTTGTAAAGTCGTGACAATAGGGTATGTCATACTTGTAAGTGAGGGGATTGTTTCGTTCTCGGTCACATGCTGTATTGGTGCTGTCGGGCATTTGGTAAAAATATAATTCTGACCACCAGTTCCAATCGTGGCATGTGTCGCGGAAGAAGAGCACCGAGTCGTAAACATGAATGGTATTCTCTGGGAAGCTGCACATGGTGTTGTTGCTACGGTAGTGCAGCCAGTAGTCGCCGCCGTGCTCAGTCCACACTTTTATGGTGCGGGCATCGATGTGTGAGTAATGCACTCGGGGTGAGTTGACCAAGTAGATGTAGTCGATATACACATAGTCGTTGCAGCGCATGGCTAACCGTTTGCCACGATAGTTGTAGAGGTCCACCTCCATGGTCCACCAGTGGCCGCCAATGTATGGGCTTCGTGCAATGGTGACAAAGCTGCCTGTGTCGTTGGGATTGCTTAGATAACCCAATTCAAAAGATCCCTCACTCGATGAACTGATATTGATTTTTATAGAGAGACTCGAATCGAGCACTAAATCGGGCAGAATGGCATATTGCCAACGGTTGCTGTAGGTGTGAAGGTAAAGTGATGTGTTCCAGTAGTCATATTGGATATAGCTACTCGTTGTTGGATTCACAAACCGCCAATTGCTGGGGATGTTGTCACCGTCGGCATCAAAGTCGTTGCAGTAGGGCAGGGGGAGCAGGTTGGGTGTGCTGAAGATATATTTCGGCAGGCAGCCGCTATTCTGGTAGGGACATTGCCACGAGATGGTGTAGGTATGTCCAAGCGCTATGTCGGTCAGAATGAACGGCGATTCCAGCACATGGAACGTACGCACACTGTCGCCGTCGTCCAAATTTAGGAAGTACTCGGCATCGTATCCGCTTTGGGTGGTGCAGACTAAACCGCCGTCCTCGTACGAGAAATTGACAATCGGGCAGGATGAAATACCGATATTGTCCAGCATGGCGCCACCGTTGCCTCCTACCTCAAAGAGAATATAGTGACCCCATTCAGGGAACTCGTCGATCGGGAGAATGAAACTGGTCCAGTTGGCGGTGTCGAGCCACAGCGTGTCCGGTATCGAGTCGAACTGGTAGCTGCTGATGATATTCGGCACACCGACCGTAATCTGTACCGGTGCTCCGACCAGCAGGTAGCTGCCCTCTCCCAGGCCTTTGGCCGAGAAGGTCAGGTTGCCGCTGGCATTTCCCATATAGGGCATTGCCGTCGCCACTGTGGGATGGGTCGTGCTGGTGTGTCCGGCTAATGAAGTGCCCAACGAGGTCAGCTCCATGTTCCACACCGAGTCGTCTGTGTTGTTGAACGACCAGCCGTTGGGAAGTTCGTAGGATAGCACGTCTTCGAAATCATGGCAGTCGGTCCATCCACCGCTGCCGTGGGCTGGGGTGATAAAGTAACCAATATAGCTCCAGCAGGCTGCATCGGTGCTTATTGGCTTCAGGTAGCCGCGGTAAAGAGTGGCGGTATCGAGACCTGTGACGAGGGTGCTGTCGGATGTAAGGGTTCGATAAATGGTGTCGCCGCCGTCCACTAACATCAGTTGCAGGGCAGTAGCTGTACCGAGCGCCTCGGCCGCCACGTGTACCGACGTGGGACCGACGTTATAGAAACTGGCATTGCCGAACGCCGCTTTGGAAACCTGAATATTGTCAACCCATGCCCTGTACAAGCTTCGGTTTTGCAAATGGAAGTACCTCATCGACACACGGAACCGCACACTGTCGGGCAGCGGTATGGCATAGTGGTGCCAGCCTGCCAAACTTCGCAGTTCTACGGTGTCGAAGGGTGTAAACTTGGAATCCCAGTAGTCGTTCTCGTCGCGGCGCGATTCCGAGTGGCCAATCTCTATGTACGACACCGGTGCACTACTATAGGCCCAGAAACTCAGTATGCTGTTGTCCTCAAGCAGAATATCGGGCAGCACCACACGGCTGCCGCTGTTCTCGTAGGCTGCCAATTCGAGTCCTCTTGAACCATCCCAACGGTGATAATCGTCTATCCTCGGACAGTTGCTGATGCCCTCCTCACGTTCCCAGTCACGGTTCCATTCATTGTCGCTTAGATTCTCGAAATCTTCGCAGTAGGGCTCTGGATAGTCCTGCGTTACCGTTTCCGCGCGCAAACGAATATTGCCGCAGGGCGTGCCGCCGCAGGGACGATAGACGATGAATTCGTATGTGGTCACAGGTGTCAGGCCGCCGATGGTAATGCTGCTGTTGGTGGTGGTCAGTACGGTGCCGCTACCCATTTCAAAACCTTGCGGACCGTATTCGACAGTGACATTGCTGTTGCCCGCGGGCAGTGGTGCCCACTGCAGGGTGATGGAGGTGCCACGAACGTGCGTCACGCGCAGGCTGTCCATCTCGCAGTTCGACATCTCAATCGAGTGCAGGTCAATGTCGCTGTTCTTTATCTTCAATGCGACATAATGGTCGGTGTTTGTAGTCGGTACTTGGACAAAAAGGTATTGGTTCCAGTACCATCCCCCGCCGGTGCTGTCGAGCGGTGTAAAAGTAGCCGGGTCGTCTGCATAGGTCATTGTGCCAATAACGACTTCGGAATAGTAGCTGTGCAGGCGCACCGCTATCTGTTTGCCAGCCACCGTGGCCAATCGGCCGCTGACGATATATCCTGGTCCGTTATAGGTACTGGCCCCCAATGTATTACCTGATATACTTACTCCTGAAAGATTGACAAAAGTAAGATCCTCGGGCACGGTGGTGGTGCCAAAGAAACCCATGCAGAGGCGGTCGGCGTTGTTGCCTGTGTTCTGTGTGCGCACGTTGATTGACATTGGTTGTCCATTCACGGTGCCGCAGGTGGGGTAGAGGGTAACGATATAGTTCGTCGCGGGCTGCAGGCCGGTAATGTGCAGGGGCGAGGTGGCATTCGTGATGGTCTGTTCGTCGGCAATCGCACCACGCTGGCGCACACCGACGGTCACCGACGGGGTGCCGAGGGTGGTCCACAGCACTGTCATCTCCTCGCTCTCCACGTGGTTGGTGCTGAGGGTCATGATACCGCACGCCTCGATGCGGATGTCGTCGATATACACACGCCGTCCCACTCCACTCTGGGCCGACTGCTCCATCCGCACTGCCGGACGGTAGCCGTTGGCCGGTACAGTCCATATCTCATCGTACTCGTACCATGTGTTGTTGTCGTTGAAGGTGTAGGTCTCGTTGGTGGTGAATCCGAACGAGGCGTACTCGTCGCTCGTCGTGTCGCAGGTGCCGAGCAACGCCACGGTGTTGGCGTGGCTGGCACGCAGGCGCATGCGTACACGCCATGTGCCACGGTCGAGCACCACCGGGCCGATGACCATGCCGAAGTGTTCGCTCTGGTCGTTCGTTCCGCAGCTGACCATCAGCGTGTTGTCGGTACCGAAGTTGGCCAGGTTCACTATCTGCGGTTCGGCCTCTTGGCCGTCGAAGTTGAAGCTGCGGCTCCAGCAGTTCGGCATCACATCGTCGTCGGTATAGTCGTCGAAGCCCTCAATCAAGGGCAACGTCACCGACCCGCAAAGCGTCCGCAAATATGTCAGGTCCGAGCAGCAGGGGGAGCTTTCCTGTCCGTCGAGGTAGACGCGCACTGTGTGGCGGCTGCTCGGGGTGAGGTTGGTCAGGGTGTAGGTGGTCGACGTGGTGGTGCCCACCTCGTAGTTGTCCACCACCACATGATAGGTGCCGCTGCCGGTCGAGCTCCAGTTGAGCGTTGCGCCGGTGGCGGTGATGTTGCTGGCCGTCAGGTTGCTTACCTGCGCTGTGCAGCTTCCGCCCCATCCAGTCACGCTCCATGTCATCTCGAATCCGTCGCGCACCACGCTTCCGTCGGTGCGGAAGTATAAGGTGAGGCGGCTGCCTGTGCCGGAGATGCTCAAGGTGTTGTCGCCACCCACCTGGTCGATAATCAAGCTGTCGTCAAGCCAGACACTGATGCGGTCGCAGCACGATTCGGTGGTGTACGAGCCGCTGAGCGAGAACGTGCTCCCGGGGTCGCTTTCGATAACCACCCAGCCGTTGAAGTTGTTGCTGTATTCGTTGCTGATGCCGCCGTCATCCACAATAATGCCGTTCTGCAGCGCGCAGCCGTTCAGCCAGACAGTGTCTCCGTTGCGCATCGCGGTCAGCTCCTGTGCGTTGGCACCGCCCATCCCTGCCACCAGCAGGAACAATAGTATCAGTCCGAAGTTGTGTTTCATTATGTTGATGCCCTTCATTGCCATAATATATTTATATTATACATCTTGTCCAAGAGGTGTAATGAATCGAATATCAAAACATTACCCTTGGACAAGTGCATATTGTCAATTCTGCAAATATACACATTTTTTTCTATATGCAAACAATAACTTGCCTTGAGGCCTCTTTTTTCACTCTCCGACGTTCGGTCGACGTTCGGTCGATGTTCGGTCGTTGTTCAGTCGTTGTTCAGTCAAACACTGAACAACGACTGAACAACG
>JAFSLX010000026.1 GCA_017448185.1 Bacteroidales bacterium | reverse complement strand
TTCAGTCGTTGTTCAGTCAAACACTGAACAACGACTGAACAACGACTGAACAACGGGCGGCCAACAGACGTAGCGGTTTGGGGGATGCATATATTTGGGCAGTATCATTTTTTTTTGTAATTTTGCAACGCAATCAGGTGTACTTATGCGCATTGCCAGACAATTCATAATGCTGATTCTATGCTGTTTGCCCTGCCACCCGATGTGGGCTCAGGGAGAGGGAAAGGCATCGCTGGAGGTGAGCCGCGACGGTGGCACATACATTGTGCGTTTCGCCATAGGCGAATTGTCCACGCCGTCGGTGGGCAGCGGCATGCTCACCCTCGAGGCCGACGGTCTCTACACCTGTGCACCGCACGAAGGGCTTCCTGCTCTGCCCGCGGCAAGCCAACTGCTGATGTTGCCCAAAGGCAGCAGCCTGACGGTCGGCAAGGTCGCCTTGGACGTAATCGAAACAGTGCTCGACCAGCCGCTTATGCCCTACGCCGGACCCGCCGCCAAGGACCGTCCCGCCCCCACGGCAGTGCCCGACAAGAAGGTGTACGGCAGCGACGTGGCCTATTGTGCCGGCGCACCCGTCGAGGTGGAGAACCTTGGCGTGATGGGCGACCAACAGGTGTTCCGCATTATGGTGAACCCTGCCGAATACCGTCCGCTGAGCGGCCGACTGACCATCGCAACACACATTTCGGCCACGATTTCGGCCAATATAAAAGAGGCTCTTGCCGAAATCGAAGGCTTGCCGGAACGCTTCCTCATCGTATCGCGGCCAGAGTTTCGCGAGGGGTTGCAGCCGTTTGTCGACTGGAAACGACGCGAAGGCTACGAGGTAATCGAACTGTACGCCGACACCCACCAGCGCGATGTCGTCAAGGAGATGATAAGGCCATATTTCAGGCACATAAACCCGCTCAATCCGATGCCCAAATACCTGCTCATCGTGGGCGATGCAGCCCAGATACAGGCCTTTGTCGGCACCTCGAACCCGGCCGACTTGGAGCAACACATCACCGACCTCTACTATGCCGAGTTCACGGGCGACTACCTGCCCGAGGCCATCGTGGGCCGTTGGCCGGTGAACGACACCGCCGAACTGCGCGCCGTGATGGAGAAAACACTTCGCTACGAACAGTTTGCCGATATCGACACCCTGCAACTGAAGCGCATGCTCCTGGTGGCCGGAGCCGAAAACAGTTCGCCCGCACCCATTACCACCAACGGACAGGTGAACTACCTTAAACACGAAATCAAGCTGTCGCATCCCCACCTCGACACCCTATGCTACCACAATCCAGCCTCGGGCAACCAGCGTCAAGAGATATTGCACAATATGGGCCAAGGCACAGGACTGGTGAACTTTACGGCCCACTGCACCGTGGGCGGGTGGAGCAACCCGTCGGTCAGTTTCAACGCCATCGACACGCTCCCCCTCACCCAACCCACCCTATATGTCAACAACTGCTGCAAAAGCAACTCCTTTACCGGTACCTGCTTCGGTGAGCAGCTGATACGCAAGCCTGTCGGCGGTGCCATCGGAGTGATTGGAGCCACCAACTCGACCCTCTGGAGCGAGGACTACTACTGGGCTGTGGGACCGAAGTTGCCGCTGTCGGTCAACCCTGTGTTCGACTTGGCCGCTCCAGGAGCCTTCGACCGGTGGATTGGCCGCTTGGCCACGGTCAACACCCAGGGAGGCCTGTTGCAGGCAGGCAACCTCGCCGTGACAGCATCGGTGTCGTCCCAAGCTCGTTTTTATTGGGAAATCTACTGCCTGTTCGGCGACCCGAGTCTGCGGCCCTATATCGGCGCGCCGCAGGAGGTATGGCTTTCGGTGCCCGACACGCTGACTGCAGGCGACACCGAGGTGCGCATCAACGGTACTCTGGGCTCGACCGTAAGTGCCGTTCAAGGCGGAAAGCTATTGGCCACGAAGCAGATGGACGATACTTGGAGTACCACCCTCACTTTCAGTCAACCGCTCGACACGTTGCCGGTGGAATTCACCGCTACGGGTCCACAGATGATACCAGCCTACGCCACATCGCATACCCGCAGACCTCAAGGGAAGGCCGTAACATTCCGCGACATCGTGGTTACAGACACCGCCATCCACCTGCAGGTAGTCTCGATTGGACACGAGGACATCGACAGCCTGACCGTAGAATGGCTGCCCGTCGACACAGACAGTCCCTATGCCTCTGCATTGACCGCTCGGCAACAGTTGTCGCTCGACAGTCTGGCTGTAGGCGCAGAGCGAGGCATAAGCCTGCCAATCGAAGTGCAGGTCTATGGGCAGATGTGGAGTGGCGAACTCACCGCCACGGGAGCCGCAGCCCCCACCGTCATGTTGAGCCACTGGATTGAAGAAAGCGTACCCAGCATGACATTCCACCTTGCACGCCCCGACAACAGTCAGGCCCGACGCATCGACCCCAACCAGAACTACCAGATGCATTGGGACATCGACGGCATTGTCGACAGTGCATCGGCCAGCATCACCACCCTGCCCGACGGCAACCGTACCGATGCATCTTCGGAATGGACTGCCTTCAGCACAGACGATAGCGTGTCGCACCTGCGATTTGACGGATATTGGCAACACGGAAACTTGCACAATCGTGTGACCGCCTGGATGGTGGCCGGCGACCGCATGGACAGCTTCGAGGATGGCTTCACCTCGTATCCATGGTACATGCAGGGGGTTCGTCCTTGGACCATCGACAGCACCGTATGCCACGACGGCCGCTACAGCATACGTTCGGGCAACATCACACATAGCCAACAATCTACCCTGCAATTAGATGTCTGGCTGCCCGACCCCGACAGCATCAGTTTCTGGGCAAAAATAAGCAGCGAGGCACGCTACGACAAGCTGACATTCAGCGTCGACGGCAACAAACGCATGGAACTGTACGGCGAGATGGGCTGGGCACAATACAAATACCGCATCGGTGTCGGCCGCCACACACTGACTTGGAACTACATCAAAGACCACGCTGACTCGGACGGCAGCGACTGTGCATGGCTCGACGATATGCGACTGCCGCTGGCGCTATGGGATTCGGCCTATGGATGGTTTGGTTCGACACAGATAGGCATCTCCGCACCGGTACATACTGAAACACCTGTCGTCGTCGCCTATCCCAATCCCGCTGACCAGCATGTGATGCTGTTTGCCGACGAACCGGCAACCGTCACCATATATGACTTGACCGGCCGAGCCGTGAGCAGTATCAACCTCGAAGGCGACAGCCGCCAACGCCTCGCCACTGCCACGTGGCCCGAGGGAGTCTACCTGATACGCATTCACGCAAGCAGCACTGTTTCGCACCATAAACTGATAATAAAACACTAACACTATGCCTACCGCCGACACACTACAAATTGACACCCTCCACTTCTACCAATGGGACAGCCTGACGGTGGCACCTGTCGAACATACAGCCAACATCGGCTTGCCGATGGATTCGATATTCCGTCCTTTCGCCGAAAGCGAACAGGTCTATCGCCAATCACTATTCACTGGCCACGAACTACCGATGCAAAACAACATCCGGCAAGAGAGAGCGCAGGAGGTTGCTCCAGTATGGAACTTTATTGTTGTGTTGCTGCTTTGTGGATTGCTGGTACTCTATTTCAAAATGCGGAAAATCACTATCCAGGAGGTAATAAAGTCAGCCGTCGACCAGCGTGCCATGGACCGAATGATACGCAGCAACAACCTGAATCGCAATTATTTATTGCTTCCCATGGGTGCACTGATGATAGCCGCAGTGGGCATGGGAATATGGCAAAGTGCCATGACGCACACTGGTATCGGTGGCTATCTACTGCTATCTGCGGCATTGAGTGTAGCCTATATATTGCGGAACAGCCTGCTACGCCTGTTTGGCACTGTCTTCGACAATCCGCAGGCCATCGGCTATTACATCATCAGCAACTACATCTACCACCTCATTTTGGCAGTGATTACCACTGTGTTACTCTTCCCGTTAATCTATTTTCCCAACGGATCAGAATTCTTCTCCTATCTCTTTTTCAGTCTCGTCGGGTTGTGCTTCCTGATACGCTTGCTCCGAGGCATTAAAATATTTTTAACACAATCAAAAAGCTTCAATTTTCATCTTTTTTATTATCTTTGCATCGTCGAAATAATACCATATATAGTACTACTAAAGTGGATTATCTCACAATAAAACAGAAAATTGAGCATTATACAGATAGAGCATGAAGATCAAGAAAATTCTCATTTCACAGCCGGCTCCAGCCGATTTGGAGAAGTCGCCATACCGAAATTTGATTAACAAACATAACATCGACATCACTTTTTACAAATTTTTTGAGGTCGTTGGTATTCCTGCATCAGAATTCCGCAAAACACGCATCCATATTGGAGAATATACCGCCATCATCTTCAACAGTAAAAACTCAATCGATCACTTTTTCCGCATGCTCAAAGAGCTGCGCGAGACTGTGAAGGAGGATATGAAATACTTCTGCTCGACCGAAGCCATTGCTCTCTACCTGCAGAACTATATCCAATACCGCAAACGCAAGGTTTTCTACGGCACCCAGTATTTCTCCGACCTGATCGAGGTGATGAGCAAACACCGCGACGAGAAGTTCCTCTTCCCCTGCTCCGACGAGAAACAGACCGAATACACCAAAGCTCTTGACAAAGCCAAATTCAAATATGTCAAGGCACCGATGTACACCTCCCAGCCTCGCGATTTGACACGCTTCAATCTGGATGACTTTGATATCATCGCCCTCTTCTCACCCATCGGTGTACGCAGCCTCGTCAAGAGTTTCCCCAACATCAAGGAACACAACAACATCATTGCTGCCTTTGGTTCCTCGACCCATGCAGCACTCAAAGAACAGGGCATCAAGCTCACCATTGCAGCCCCGACACAGACAGCCCCGTCAATGGCCATGGCTATCGAAAACTATATCCTTGGCAAAGAACCCGAGACCGTCATCGCCAACAAAGGTGAGATGACCAAGCACGGTGTGAAAAGCACCATTACCACCGTCAAGAAGACAAAGCCAGTCATCGCCAACAAGGAAATCTATAAACAGCGCATGGAGGAGAAGAAAGCCCAAGCCGCTGCACGCCGAGCAGAACGCGCAGCCGAAAAAGCCCGCAAAGAAGCTGAAAAGAAATGAGCTTCGGCTTCTCCAAAAACGAACGTCTTTGCAGCCGCACACTTATCGAACGGCTCTACGCCGACGGCCACCGACTGATGGCCTTCCCTTATAGTATCCATTGGCAGCAACAATCGCTCGATGTGCCTTGTCAAGTGTTGATAACCACCTCGAAACGAAAATTCAAACATGCTGTCGACCGCAACAGAGTCAAGCGCCTCACTCGCGAATGCTACCGCCTGCGCAAGCCTGCTTTCTATGACTTCCTTACCGTACACGGCATCAGTATCACACTATCGCTCAACTATATCCACACTGACATTTTCGAGTACACCCACCTCGAACCCAAGTTCGACAAATTGATGGACATGTTACAGCACGACATAGAACAAAGTCTCACCCAATGATACGTCGACTGTACAACGGTTTGAAGCGACTGCTGTCGCGTGCGATGCTTGCCCTCATAGCTTTCTACCGCAACTGCATCTCACCACTGACACCGCCAGCATGCCGCTATACCCCCACCTGTTCGCAATACGCCGCCGAGGCAATACGCCGCTACGGCCCTTTCCGTGGTGGTTGGCTTGCATTTAAAAGAATTCTACGCTGCCACCCCTTTGGTGGCTCGGGCTACGACCCCGTCCCTTGACGTTTAAGCTCTTCATTTTTCGATACAAATCGTATATGTAATTGATAATCTACTAAAACAAAGCAAATGGAAGGATTTATTCTCGCTGCCGGATTGGGAACTCGGCTGAGGCCTCTGACCAACGACCGTCCAAAGGCGCTGGTGGAAATCAACGGTGTGACGCTGCTTGAAATGGCCATCCATCGGTTGGAAGCTGTCGGCATAAGGCATATCGTGGTGAATGTGCACCACTTCGGCGACAAGGTAATCGACTTCATCCATTCTCGCCGCTGGGAGGCCGTCATCGACATTTCGGACGAGCGTTCGATGCTACTCGACACTGGCGGTGGGTTGAAACAGGCTTCGACATTGTTTTCCGGCCATGAGCCAGTGCTAGTGCACAATGTCGACATCCTGTCCAACATTGATTTGCAAACCGTCGCCGAGGTACACCTGCACGACAACAACCTGGTGACCCTCTGCGTCAGCCAACGCGACACCGCCCGGCAACTGCTCTTCTCATCCGACGGCCATCTACTTGGCCGCAAAGGCGAAGTGGAAGCTCCTGACGGCACACGAGAACTGGCCTTCAGCGGCGTGTCTATCGTGTCGCCAAAACTCTTCGACCTGTTGCCACCAGCCACAGCCCCTTACCCTGTCATTCCCTGCTACATCGAACTGGCCCACACCCATCGGATCGTCTGCTTCGAGCACGACGCCGCGCACTGGCTCGATATGGGCAAACCAGAAACTCTTGAAATCGCCAAACAATGGATGCTTTCCTCAAACAAGTAGCCCGACGCATCTTGACCGAACACCCCGACAACACCGACCGCGTGCTGGTGGTGT
Source organism: Bacteroidales bacterium (assembly GCA_017448185.1). Classification (GTDB taxonomy): domain Bacteria; phylum Bacteroidota; class Bacteroidia; order Bacteroidales; family P3; genus Colimorpha. Next base: position 35,333 of record JAFSLX010000026.1, on the reverse strand, counting down.
TCAACAACCACCGTTCGCAGCTGTTCCTGCAAAACCACTTCCAACAGCTGTCGATGTCCAACGACGCCACTTTCTTCCTGCCCAAAGCTACAGTTATTGATGATATGGTTTCGGAGCTGAGCGGCCTGGAAATTGTGAAGAACGAGTTTTTGCTTTTCGAGCTGTACACCATCCATATCGAACTGGGCGGAGACCAGCGCAAATACCAGACCTTCGAAGAGTTTATCTCCTTCGGCGACATGATGCTTGGCGACTTCTTTGAAATCGACCGTTACTGCGTCGATGCCGACGACATCTTTCTCAACCTGCACAACCTGAAAGCCGTGGGCGAATGGGACATCGAATCGCCCAACCTCAGCGACCGCCAACGGCAGTACCTCGACTTCTACCACTCGCTGAGCCAATACTATCATCGCCTGCACGACCGACTCCTGTCGCGGCAGCAGGCCTATGCCGGCATGGCCTACCGACACGTGGCCGAAAACATTTCCAGCTTGGCCGACCGATGCAACTACGAGCACATCTATTTCGTCGGTTTCAACGCCCTGTCGGAATGCGAACGGCGCATTATCGGAGAATATGTGCGTCGCGGCAAGGCCACCCTGCTCACCGACGGCGATACCTATTATTACGACGACCGCATGCAGGAGGCCGGCTACTTTCTGCGCAAGCACAGCCGCGAATTCGACAGTCTTGGACATTACGGCCCGTCGCTTTTTGGCAGCGGCAAGAAAGAGATTACCATAGTCGAATGTCCCGAAAACGTGCTGCAATGCAAATATACCGGACAGCTGCTGAGCAACCACCGCCCATGGCTCAATGATGCCGAGAGCACTGCCATCGTGCTGGCCGACGAAAGCCTGCTCATCCCCACCCTTAACGCCCTGCCCGACAACGAAGACGAGCAGCAGCACTACAAGGTCAACATCTCGATGGGCTTCAACTTCGCCGACAGCACACTCTATGCCATGGTGACACGCCTTCTGGCTCTCTACCGTCGCGGCAACGACCGTGGCTACTACCACACCGACCTGCTCGAAGCCATGTCCGACCTCTACCTGCAGCATCTGGCCGGTGTCGACGACCTGCGCCGCACCGTTGGCCACTACCTTGAAAAAGAAAGCCGTGTACGCTGCACCACAAGCGAAATCGCCAACCTGCTACCCAACGACCGGTTGCTTTTCCTGTTCCCCGAGTCGATGCCGTCGGTCGACGAGGTGCTTGACATAGTCCGCCGCCTATGCACTATGCTGACCGACAGCGACATTGCCGAAAGCAACCTCACCCTCCGTCCAGCCCTCGAAAGTCTGATAGAGATTGTAGACTACATCGAACGGCTACAAGCCGACTACCACTATATCGCCTCGCTCGACACCCTTGAACGCATCTATTCACGTATCGCGCAGCGCCACTCCATATCATTCATAGGCAAACCCTTACAGGGATTGCAGATACTCGGCATGCTCGAAACCCGCAACCTCGACTTCAAACATGTCATCCTGCTCTCCACCAACGAGGGCGTGTTGCCCTCAGGCCGTGGCAACAACACAATGATTCCCCACGAACTGAAGCGCCACTTCGGCCTGCCCACCTACGAAGAGCAGGACAGCGTCTACGCCTATCACTTCTACCGTCTGCTGCAGCGTGCCGAAAAAGTCTACCTGCTCTACAGCTCGGAGACCGAATCGGCCGGCAAAGGCGAGGAGAGCCGTTTCATCAAGCAGGTGCGCAACGAGCTGGCCAAGCGATTCCCCGACCACATCACGCTGCACGAGCAAGTAGCCCGCCCCGCGCTCCACTCTTCGTCTACCACACCCCACGCACCATTCCCCGAGGGCCAAAAGACCGAGGCCGTAATGCAACGGATTGCGCAAGTGGCCGAACGAGGCTTCTCGCCCACGGCACTGAACAACTATATCGACTGTCCGCTGAAATACTACTACTCCAACCTGCTGCGCATCAACGAGTCGGACAATGTCGAGGACGACATCGACTCGTCGCAGCTCGGCGAATGCGTCCACAACATACTGAAACACATCTACGAGCCCTGCATAGGCCACCATGTCACCACCGAAACCCTGGGCAAAGCCCTGAGACAGCTGCCCGAACTGATGGACCATGAGTTCGGCCTACTGTTCCGCCACGGGCGCAGCACCGAAGGGCGCAACGAATTCCTCCGCTCGGTGGCACAGACGCAGCTCACCCATGTGCTCCGACGCGAAAAACGATTAATAGAAGAGGGTCACCGCATCGACATCGTGGCACTCGAAGAGGACATGGAGCCCTACACCCTCAGCACCGACGCTCAGCCCGTGAGACTTGCCGGAAGGGTCGACCGCATCGACCGGTTAGACGGCCATCTGCGCATCATCGACTACAAGACAGGCCGCGTGGACGACTCGGAAATCAGCATCCGAGGCGAACTCGACGAGCAGAACATGCCCGGCAAATGGCTCCAGCTGATGTGCTACACGCTCACCTTCCGCCGCATGCACGGCGGCAACGAACCCGTGTCGGCCGGCATCTATCCGCTGCGCAACCTGCAGTCGGGCGTGAAACTGGCTTCGTGGGACGGCACCACCACCATCGACGACAAGAACCTCGATGCATTCGAACACTTCCTGCACGCCACCATCGACCGCTTGATGGACCCCAACGAGCCCTTCTCACCCACCACACGGACAGCAAGTTGCACCTTCTGTCCCGTCCGTGCATTCTGTCGCCTGCGCCCCTGAATCCCCCACCCCCGTTGCTCAGTACTTGTTCAGTCGTTGTTCAGTCGTTGTTCAGTGAATGACTGAACAACGACTGAACAACGGAACAACAACAACCGAACAACTTTTTTAGGGGCAACAAAATATTTTTTTCGCCAATCCAAAAAAAATGTCTATATTTGCAAGTTAAAACAAGGGGTGGCCTCGGACTGCATCCTTGCTATAAACAATTGATTTATAGAAAATAAACAAAGAATAATAATATAAACATGAAGAGAAACCTTTTTGCCATAGTCCTCATTTCGGTGCTTTTGACAGGCTGCAACGGCCTTTCGAAGATGAAATCGAACAGCAACAGAGTGCGCTATCAAGCCAATCCGAACCCTGTGGAAACAATGGACGACAAAGTCGTGGTTAAGTTCATCGGCCAGATACCCGAGAAGTATTTCGACAAGCACTGCGCCATGTTCATCCAGCCCGTGTTCACCTGGGAAGGCGGCAACATTCCGCTCGACCCCATTACACTGAAAGGCGAAAAGGTGGCCGGTGACGGCACCATCATCAACTATGCCAACGGCGGCCGCTTCACTTACAGCGACATGTTCGACTTCAAGCCCGGCATGGAGACCGGCCGTGTGACCCTCACCCCCATCGGCTACAAAGCCAAAACCACCGACGAGGATGCCCGCTTCGCCGACGATGTGAAGCGCGACGACAAGGGTGTCGAATTTGCCCCGGTGCTGCTCTCCGACGGTGTGAACAACACCTCGTCGTGGGTCGACATCAAGGGCAACATCTCCATCTCGCCAATCAACTACAACAAGACCCAGGGCATTGTCGAGACCGCCGACATCTACTTCCTCAACGGCACCTCGGAGCTCGACTGGGACTTCTCGATGAATCAGAAGTTCGATGCTCGCAACACCGTCGAAAACCTGAAGCGCATCATGCTCGAACAGGGTCTGCCCAAACAGATCAGCATCACCGGCTGGGCTTCGCCCGAAGGCGAGGAGACTGCCAACGTGGGTGTGTCGAAAAACCGTGCCGATGTGGCCACTGCACAGCTCAACCGCATTCTCGACGAGGTGCTGACCGCCATGGCCCGCCGCGCTAAAATCAAACCGCAAGACGTTGACTACTACAAATATCAGCAACTGAAACAGCTGGTCATCACCACCCGTGCCGCCGGTGAAGACTGGGTGCACTTCGTGGTGATGGTCGAAGCCTCCGAGATTCAGGACAAGCACGCCATTATCAACATCGTCGAGACCCAGCAGAACGTCATCAAGCGCGAGCAGATGATCCGCAACATGGCCGAGGTGTACGACGAACTGCAAGACGACATCTTCCCGAGCCTGCGCCGTGCCCAGATTGCCCTCTACTACTCCGAGGCCCGCAAGACTGATGCCGAGCTGGCCAAAATCGCCTCGCTCAACCCCGCCAAGCTGACCTTCGACGAACTGATGTATGCCGCCTATATCAATTACAACTACGACACCAAGCTGAAATACTACAAGTGGGCCACCGAGAACCATTCGTCCGAATGGGCCGCCTGGAACAACGCCGGTGCCGTGGCCTTCTACCTTGGCGACTACGACGAGGCTGAGCGCTACCTGAACGTGGCCCGCGACCTCAACCCCCACAACCCCGATGTGCTGAACAACACCGGTCTGCTCTGCCTGGCACAGAAAGACTACGCCCTCTCGAAATACTACTTCGAGGAGGCCAAACGCCAAGGCAGTTCCGATGCAGATGCCAACATGCCTATCCTCAACCTGAAACGAGGCAACTACGACGAGGCTCAGCGCGCCTTGAAAGGCACGCCCTGCACCTACAACCTCGCCTTTGCCCAGTTGATGAACGAGGAGACCGGCACCGCCATCCGTACGCTCGACTGCTGCCTTGACCAGAACTGCGATGTCAACTATCTGCGCGCCGTGGCCTATGCACGTCTGGGCGACAAGACCAACGCCTTGAAGAACCTGCAGGCCTCGATTGACGAGAACTACGAGTACAAGAAACGTGCCGCTGTCGATACCGAGTTCCGCGAGTACTGGGACGACGAGGAGTTCAAGCTGATTGTGAAGCTCTACTAATGAAAAAACAAATCCCCAACCTCATCACGCTTGGCAACCTGTTGTGTGGCGTGTTAGCTTGTTATTACGCTGCCAACGACGCATTTCAGATTGCCGCATGGTGCATCTGTCTTGGAATATTTCTCGATTTCTTCGATGGCATGGCCGCCCGTCTGCTGGGTGTTACCTCGCCGCTGGGCAAGGAACTTGACTCGCTGGCCGATGTGGTTACCAGCGGTGTGGCTCCGGGATTCATACTCTGGGGAATATTGGAAGAAGGCAGCGTCGACTGTACAGGCTGGTTCTACAATTACCTTCCCTTTGTGGCACTGCTTATGCCCCTCTATGCCGCCTACCGTCTGGCCAAATTCAATATCGACACCCGACAAAGCCACTCCTTCCTCGGACTGCCTGTGCCGAGCAACGCTCTGATTTGGGTGGGAGTTGCCCTTTACATGGAACAGACGTGGTTCGCCCCTGCCGGCAGCTACGACGACCTCTTTTACCAGCCATGGTTTTTTATCGTCTTGGCCGGTATCTCCATTATCACCGACCTGCTGATGATTTCCGAGATGCCCATGTTCTCACTGAAAGTCAACTTCAAGGACATGAGCTGGAAGACCAACAACATACAGTACATCTTCCTCATCGGCTGTGCCGCCATTATCGTTGCCAGCCGCCAGTGGTACGCCATCTCGCTCATCATCCTTTGGTACATCATTCTTTCCGCTATCACGCAAAAGAAACATGCTGAGTGACCTGAAAAACATCCGCATCGAAGACTACGACTACCCCCTGCCGGACGACCGCATCGCCAAGTTTCCGATGGAACAGCGCGACCATTCGAAACTCCTCTGCCTGAAAGGCGACCAAATATCCGACCACCATTTCTACGACCTGCCCGACCTGCTGCCGGACAATTCGCTATTGGTGTTCAACAACACCAAGGTCATCCATGCCCGCCTCTTCTTCCGCAAAGCCACAGGTTCGACCATCGAGGTGTTCTGCCTCGAACCGTGGCAGATGGCCGTGTCGGAAGCCTTCGAGCAACGTGAGCATTGCACATGGACCTGTTTCATAGGCAACAACAAGAAATGGAAGAGCGGACCGTTGAGCGGAGAATGGCGAGCGGAGAGTGGTGAGTTTATGCTGACAGCCGAAAGAATGGAAGCCGTTGGTAATGCCTGGGTAGTGCGGTTCAGCTGGACCTGTGGCCTCAGCTTTGCCGAGGTCATTGAGCACGCCGGTGTCATTCCCCTGCCCCCCTACTTGAACCGCAACGCCGAGGAGAGCGACGCCACACGCTACCAAACTGTCTATGCAAAATACGACGGCTCGGTAGCCGCCCCCACGGCCGGACTGCATTTCACCCCCGAAGTGCTCAATCGCCTTGCCCAGCGTGGCATTGCCACCGAATATCTTACCCTCCACGTGGGAGCCGGCACGTTCAAGCCCGTCAGCACCGACACTATTGGAGAACATGAAATGCACGTCGAAAAGGTGCAGATTACCGCCAATCAACTTTCAAATCTAATAAAGATGCACGACCGTCGCCTCATCGCCGTCGGCACCACATCGGTGCGCACCCTCGAGTCGCTTTATTGGTTCGGCGTTAAACTGAAACGCGACCCCGAAATTGCGATGATGCACATCGACCAGTGGGATCCCTACCTCCTCGAACCAGCAACGCTCAGTGCTGCTGAAGCATTCGAACTGGTGCTGCAATGGATGAAAAGTCATGACACAGACCACCTCGACGGCGAGACTCAATTGATGATAGCACCAGGCTACCGCTACCATGTGGTCGACTACCTGATAACCAACTTCCACCAACCTCGCAGCACCCTGCTGCTGCTTGTATCAGCACTTATCGGCGACCGCTGGCACAAGTGCTACCGCTATGCCCTCGACCATGGGTTCCGATTCCTCAGCTACGGTGACAGCTGCCTCTTTATGCCCTGACCATGTCGGTGCTCCACACCATACTCAATACGTTCTTTCCAAGCACCTGTGTCGGATGCGGCGAGGTGCTCGTCGGCAACGAAAACCAACTGTGTGTGAGTTGCCTATCCCAATTACCAGCCACCCACTTCAGTGCCACCCCCGACAACGAAGCCGAACGCATGCTGATCGGGAAAATACCTTTCGTTGCAGTCTCGGCAATGCTGCAGTTCCAGCACGGCAATAAAACACAACGCATCATCCATTCGATGAAATTCCACGGCAACAGCGACCTCTGCCTGCTCATGGGACGGCAGATGGGGTTAGATCTTGCGCGCTCAGGACGCTTCGACGACATAGACCTCCTTTTGCCTGTGCCGCTGCACTGGATACGACACCTAAAACGCGGATACAACCAAAGCGAGTTGCTCTGTCGCGGTATGTCCGAAGTGCTTGGTGTGCCCATCAACACCACTGCCTTGAAACGAGTGCGATACACCCGGAAACAAAGCCAACAGCAGCGTGACAAACGCCAAACAAATGTCGAAAACGCCTTCCGCACTATGCATCCCGAACAACTGAAGAACAAGCATATACTGTTGGTCGACGACGTGATGACCACAGGTGCCACATTGACAAGCTGCTGCGATGCCTTGGCCAATGTTTACAGTCTTCGTATAAGTATCGCCACACTCAGCATTGCCACATACTGAATAAAGCGCACCATCTCCGGGTCATCTCCGTTCAAACCGGTCCGAAACATAGGGCAGACATTGACACGCGTACAAGCTATTTACGTGGCTGACTATCAGCATAGCATCATTTATTTTAAAATAGATTGCACAAGAATCAAAAAAAATATGTAAATTTGCAGGCATATATATATAATAATTTAACAACAAATAATTCAAAATAAAATGATTACAAAACTTGACGACCTGCTTGAGCTGGTCAAATCGAAAGGTAAAAAAAGACTTGCCGTGGCTTATGCCAATGATAGCCACACCATCGGCGCAGTGAGCGCTGCCATCGACCGCGGTATTGTGGAAGCCACCCTCGTGGGCGACATCGAAACCATGAAGAAAGTCTGTGCCGAAGAGGGTATCGACCCCAACAAGTTTGAGATGATTCAGGAAGCCAACGACAACAAGGCTGGTGCCAAAGCCGTTGCCTTGATCAACGAATGCAAGGCCGACTTCCTGATGAAGGGTCTGCTCTCGACCGACAAATACATGCGTGCCATCCTCAACAAGGAGTGCGGCCTCATGCCCGGCAAGAAGAACGACATGCTGACCCACATGGCCGTCATGGAAGTTCCCGCCTACCACAAGCTGCTCTGCTGCTCCGATATGGCCATCATCCCCGCTCCTGACTTCAAGCAGAAGACCGCCATCATGAACTTCCTCATCCAGGTCTCCAAGAGCCTTGAGAACCCCAAACCCAAAGTGGCTGTCCTCGCCGCCACTGAGCAGGTTTCCATCGGAATGCAGGCTTGCGCCGAAGCCGCTTGGCTTGGCATGCAGAGCCAGCGTGGCCAGATTCCCGGTGCCGTGGTCGACGGTCCTCTGAGCCTCGACTGCGCCATCGACAAAGAGAGCGCCCAGACCAAGAAACTCACCAGCGAAGTGGCCGGTGATGCCGACTGCCTGTTGTTCCCCAACATCGAAAGCGGTAACATCTTCTACAAGGCTTGCACCAAATTTGCCCACGCCGAGCTAGCATGCATGGTCATGGGTGCCCGCGTCCCCTGTGTCCTCACCAGCCGTGGCGACAGCGCCAAGACGAAGCTCTACAGCATCGCCCTCGCTGCCCTGCAGTGCAAATAATTTTTGAGTATGCAACAATACTTTGAAGGATTGAAGAATATTGCCATCACCGTCTGCGACGCTGATGGCAATATTCTTGATATGAACCAGCATTCGGCCGATGTCAACAGCAACGGCCAGAAGATTGTAGGCTACAACCTGATGGACTGCCATCCCGAGCCCGCGAAGACCAAGCTCAAGGGCCTGCTGGAGCACCAGCAGCTCAACGCCTACACCATCGAGAAGACCCTGCAGGACGGCAGCAAGGTGAAGAAGCTCATCTACCAGACCCCCTGGTGGAAGGAGGACGGCCAGTTCGGCGGCCTCATCGAGTACTCGATAGAGATACCCTTCGAGATGCCCCATTTCGTTCGCCAGCCAAAACCGCAGCAATGAAACGGATACTGGTGTTGATGGTCTGCGCCCTGTCGCTCACGGCGGCTGCGCAGAAAGGGACGGTGCGGGGCCGCGTGGTCGATGCCCGCACGGGTGAGAATATCGAGTACGCCACCGTGGCGCTGCTCTCGCCCAACGACAGCACCCTGAAGGGGGGCACGGTGACCGAGAGCAACGGCAGCTTCCGCCTGGAGGCTCCCTACGGGCGCTACCTGCTGCGCATCACCTTCATCGGCTACGAGCCGCAGTACCACAAAAGCCTGGTTTCCCTCAGCGCCGACCGGCCGACGGTGAACCTGGGCAAGCTGCCCATCAGCCCGCAGGCCACCCTGATGGAGGCCGTGGAGATCACCGCCGAGCGGAGCATGGTGGAGTACCAGCTGGACAAGCGGGTGGTGAACGTGGACAAGAACATCGTGGCCGGCGGCGGCACGGCGACCGACGTGCTGGAGCAGGTGCCGAGTGTGGCTGTGGACAACGACGGCAACGTCACCCTGCGCGGCTCGAGCAACGTCAAGGTGCTCGTCAACGGTCGCCCGAGCGAACTGCTGGCTTCCGACCTGAGCACCCTCTTGGAGCAGATCCCCGCCTCGACCGTGGAGAACGTGGAGGTCATCACCAACCCCTCGGCCAAGTACGACCCCGAGGGCATGAGCGGCATTATCAACATCAAACTCAAGGACCGCACGGCCGGTGCCCTGGGCCTCAACGGCGTAGCCAGCGTCAATTTCGGCGCCCCGCTGCCCTTCATGGTGCCCGATTCGCTGCCGTCATTCATCCCGACGGCTATGGGCAACATCAGCCTCAACTATACCACGGAGAAGTACAACCTCTTCCTCAACGCCGACCTGGGCCGTCGCACCCGCGGCCACTACGGCACCACCGACATCGCGCACCGCATGAATGGCATCGACTATCTGCACGACTTGCAGAACGAATACAGCCTCAACCCCAGCCTGATGGGGAGCGTCAAGGTGGGCGGCGAGTACTATTTCGACGAGAAAAACAGCCTGTTGCTCAGCTATCAGCTGCGCGGCGGCAGCCGTCAGCGCCAGAACTGGATTTACGCTCACGACCAGCTGTACAACGACTCGATGAGCTACGATCAGGTTAACCAGGGCGACAACCGCAACCTGAACCACTCCTTCAACATGCTCTACACCCGCAAGTTCGACCGCAAAGACGAGGAGTTGACCCTCGACGCCACCTTCAGCACGCGCCAGGTGCAGGGCACCGGCTCGCAGGAACAGGTCTATGCCGACCCAGTAGCCAACTACGACCACTACTTCCTGCGTAGCAGCCTCACCGAGAACCACCATCAGGCGTTGAACATCAAGTTGAACTACCTGCGCCCGCTGGATTTGTTTCTGGGCATGGAAGGTTGGCGGCTGGAGACGGGCTATGAGGGCCGCATGGACTGGCCCGACCAGCAGGCCGACTACTACCGCACGGTGTACGACAACACGGGTGGAGCGCACGACCTCTACGAGTACTACGACTCGCTGTCGTCGACCCACTTCGACTACAACCTCCAGGTGCACGCCATCTATGCCACTCTGGGCGGCAACCTCACCAATCGCCTTTCGCTGCAAGCCGGCCTGCGCGGCGAGTACGCCTACACCTATGGCCATGACGTCAACCATCCCGGCACACCGGCCGTAGACAAGCCCTACTGGAACCCTTACCCCACCTTGCACCTCTCCTACAAGATCTCCGAGATGCAGAGTGCTCAGCTGAGCTACAGTCGCCGCGTGCGCCGCCCCCACATGTGGGACCTCAACCCCTACATCAATGTGATGGACGGGCGCCACCTGGGCTTCGGCAACCCTACCCTCGACCCGGAGTTCACCAACGCTTTCGAGCTGAGCTACAACCTGGGCTTCGACAAGGTGAACCTCTACACCGCCGCCTACTTTCGCCACAGCAACAACACCATCACCTGGTATGGCTTCTACTGGGACAGCGCCTCGGTGGCACAGTATGCTTGGTGGGAACCCTACAACAGCGACTACGAGGGATACTGGGCTGCCGGCCCGCAGAACCTGGCCAACAGCTACAACTACGGTCTGGAGTTCATCTTCGACTGGCAGATCGCCAGCTGGTGGAAGGTGAACCTCAGCCTCAACCTCTACGAGGAGCGCATCGAAGGGGGTAGCCTGCTGAACAATAACGCACAGCAGGGGTTCCAAGCCGGAGGCAAACTCAACTCGTTCATGACCCTGCCGAACGACTGGACGCTCCAGTTCAGCGGCCAGTACCGTGCTCCGGGCCTCGACCTGCAGGCCACGATGGATCCCAGCTACTGGTTCGATCTGGCGGTGAAGAAGGATGTCCTCCAGAAGCGCGGCACCATCAACCTGCGCGTGAGCGATGTCTTCTGTACCGGCGGCTGGGGCCACCGCACCGACAACGTCGAGCTATATCGCGTGGTGAAAAACCATCGTCTCTCGCCCACCGTGACCGTCGGCTTCTCATGGAAGATCAACAACGGCCTCAAGCAGCACCCGCAGCAGATGGAGGAAGAGGGTGCCGACGAAAGCACCATTTATTAGTTAAGAGTTGGGAGTTAAGAGTTGGGGAAGTGGACAGCGAACCTATAGTACGGGAGTGTGATGGGCGGCGCGAGGTGCTTGACCCCGTGCGCAAGCGCTGGGTGGCGCTGACGCCCGAGGAGGGGGTCAGGCAGTGGGTCATAGGCCTGCTGCACGACCGCTACGGCTATCCATTGGAGCTGATGCAGGTGGAAGGGGCCATTGCGTTGAACGGCATGACCCGCCGCTGCGACATAGTGGTACATGATACCGACGGGCACCCACTGCTAATCGTCGAATGCAAACGTCCCGATGTGCCTATCACACAAAAAGTGTGCGACCAAGCCTGTCGATACAACACCGTCCTGCAAGTACCTTATCTATTACTAACCAACGGAATACAAATTATAATAATCCATGTCGACTTCGCCTCTCGCCAACTACGCCAACTGCCCGACCTACCACCATGGACAAAAAAATGTTAAAAAATGAGCAAATAGCAATAGCCTCAACGTCTATTAATATATGAAAAGGGCAGAAAAACGCCAGGCATTGGTCGACCACTACATAGACTTTTACAGTCTTGCATTGGCCATGCTTCGCGATGAACAGGATGCCCAAGACGCTGTACAGGAGGGAATCGTAAAGACATTGGTAAAACTTCATGTCGACAACGTGGTGGTCTATTGCAGGATGGCTGTTCGCAACGCGGCCATCGATATCATGAGACGACGCCAACGGCTTAAAAAACTGGACAACATTGATATCGCCACCGACCCCGAACACGACGAACTGCTACGCCGCGTCAGCGATGCCAAAGAGTCCCTGCCCGAGGCGACAAAAATCCTTGTCGAGTTGCACGACGAAGAAGGCTACTCCGTAGCAAAACTCGCCGCACTGACCGGACAAAGCGTCTCGACCATACGTCGACGACTCGACGAAGCACATATTGAATTGAGAAACAAAATAAAACGAGAACTATGAAGTACGACACTCTTCAACAACTACTCGAAAAATACCACGAGGGTACCCTGACCGACGAGGAGCGCGAACAACTCGACAGCATGACCCACCGCGACGAAGTCTTCGCCTCGGCCGAGCGGCAAGCACGCTCAATCGTCCGTACCCGCATCATGCGAACGGCTGCCTGCATCGCCTCGCTGCTTGTGGTTGGCGGCGCTGTCCTGTGGACACAGATGCCTCGCCAACAAAATACAATGATTGCCCGTCAAGAACCTATCGTCGTCGCACCGCAAGTCAACTCCGAACCAGTCCTCACGCAGCCGGAGCCCCTACAGACCGTCGCCACAAAACCCATGGCCAAACCGAAACCTCGCCCTCGCGTGGCAAAGATCCAGCACACCGAGATTGTCGACGAACAGGTGATAGTGGTCTGCAACAACAAGTGTGAAGCCGACTCGGTCATCAACGAAATCAGAAACTTCCTTTCCGTATGAAAAAGATTGTTCTTCTATTTTTCACTTTCCACCTCTCATTTCTCACGCTATGCGCTCAAACCGAATTCTATAAGCGCTATGCCGGACAGCAAGGTGTACGTGTGGCCTCGGTCAACAACTTTGCCCTCGACAGCACCTCGCATCTCGACGTAACCCTCATCGAAGCCATTGACGACGACGGGTGGGCCTGGATGAAGCGCGAATTCATGATTGGCGACCTTGCACCCGAACAGCAATCGACCCTCGATGCCGGCTCCGACGTGGTGCTCTTTTCACGTCGCAACCGTCACAACCCCTCCGCCAACGCACCCATCATCAACGAGCAAATCGATGCCGCCGGCAGCTGCTTCATGGGCATATCCTACCTCAACCGCACCGTCTTTGTCTTCTGTGCCGACGACGAAGCGCAGTACGATGCCCTCGTCACGTTACTGGTCAAAAAAATAATGCATAGCTCACATTAACTCATTGAACCAATGAGAAAACTCTTGGCAATTCTGCTTCTGTTGCCTCTTGCGGCAACGGCTCAAGTCAAAATACCCAAAGATGCCAATCGCTTCACCTATTGGCAATTCGATTACGGCGAAAAGACCGACACCGCGGTCATCACCGTCGAGCGCAACCCCGACGGCTCCATCGTCATCCTCACTCCCAAGCCCGAAGGAAAGCTGATACCCGGCTACTGCCAGACGGTGACCAGTGCCGACTATACCGCCGACAGCATCACAGTGACAGCCTACTATGACGACAGCGCCTACTACTACCGCTCCCCCTTCTCGCGAAGCGACCTCGAGTGGAAAGTGGAAGGCAACCACCACACCACCTCTGTCAACAGCAACACCCTTGTCTTCGAAATGAACGAAAGGACCCCCGTCAACGTCAACCCGCTGCCATACTACGGCTTGAACAAGGGTGTGCTGTTGTCGTTTACACGCAACGGACAATTGCGGATGAAGCTGGCAAAGGCCGAGAAAGTGAAACTCACCACCCGTGAAACCTCCCGCATCTTGCCTACCCGTCGGGTGTCGCCCCGCGAGCTCGACCGCATCATGAAGGAGCGCCTCGTCGTCACCACCCGCATCTTCGACCACGAGCAGATTTGCTGGGGCAAGAAGAATGCACATATCGACGGTGGCATTCGTGCCATTCCGGCCGACACTGTGCTGCACTACGCCGGCGGCACCCTCATCCTCAAGAAGGTCAAACTGCCCCGTCTTCCGCACCACTACCAGCACTTCGTGGAGATACACCAGCAGAGCAATGGCGATGCCTACGACCGCACTGGCTCGCTCTTCATCGTCACACCGGGCTTCTTCGAAGGCATCAACCAGCATCCTGACTCGCTGCCCACCTTCGTCGGCCGTGACGGCCAGCGCTACCAGGGCATGATCTCGCAGACAGGCTACGATGCGCCACTCGAGTTGGTGCGCTTCTTCACCCCCTTCGGCGTGGGCCATTTCAACGAGCGCATGGCGGGCTACGGCATCGACTGGCGCGACAAGACCTATTACCGCCAGGAAATCACCGACCTTTATCACTTCGACGGCGACGTGGTCATCGGTGCATGGATAGGCAACTACGACGGCGGCGGCCACATCGTCACCGTCGACATCAAGTCGTATCCCAACGACTATACTATTCCAGAGGACAACACGGAGGAGTCAGGGTTAGCGCTGCCGCTCTTCAACACCTGCAACGTGCTCGAAATGGCTGGTCAGAACTACGGTAAGCTCTTCGCCACCGACTCGCTGACGGTTATCTTCAAATTATATCCAGAGACGAATTCGGCCAAGCTCCGCTACATCAGCACCGGCCACGGCGGCTGGGGCGAGGGCGACGAGTTCGTGCCCAAGACCAACACCATCCTTATCGACGGCAAGCCCGCCTTCACCCACACCCCTTGGCGGCAGGATTGCGGCTGCTACCGCGACCTCAACCCTGTGAGCGGCAACTTCTGGAACGGCCTTTCTTCGTCCGACTTTTCGCGCAGCGGCTGGTGCCCCGGCACCGCCACCCAGCCCGTCTACTTCGACCTCTCGCCTTGGGCCGACGGCCGCGAGCACACCCTCACCGTGGCCATCCCGCAGGGCAAACCCGTCGAGGGCATGTTCAGCCATTGGGCCGTCAGTGGTGTACTGATTGTCGAGTATTAAAAAAAATTTCGTATCTTTGCAACTGTAAACAAACCCGGAAAAACACAAACAACATGAAGAGAATCATCGCATTAGCACTCATAGCATTCCTCGCTGGCGGCACTGCTTTCGCCCAGCACCACCACGGCAACTGCGGCAACTGCCCCAACCACGGCAAACATCAGGCCCAACACGGACAGAGCGTGCAGCAGCCCACCGTCAACGCCGACGGCATCGACATGGTCGTTGTCAAAGCCTTCCCCACCGTCAAGAGCGTCAAGAAAGACAAGAAATGGACCGAAGTCTACGACTCAAACAAGAAACTGCTCGGCTACGCCGTCTATAGCAAACCTGCCTCCGACGGCATCAAGGGCTATGCCGGCGAAACACCCGTGCTCATCGCCCTCAACACCAAGAAGGTCATCACCGGTGTCTACCTGCTGCCCAACGCAGAGACCCCCCGCTTCGTCCAGCAGGTCGAAGCGAACGGCTTCTTCAACAACTGGAACGGCCTCACCGTCAAAAAGGCCCTGAAGAAAGAGGTCGACGCCGTCAGCGGCGCCACCTTCACCAGCCGCGCCGTCGCCCAAAGCGTCCAGGCTGCCCTGAAACAGCTCTGATACATCATTATCACACCTTATCCAACGGGCGAACAACAACCCAACCCTTTGTTGTTCGTCCGTTGTTCAGTTGTTGTTCAGTCGATGTTCAGTGTTTGACAGAGCAACGAGTGAACAACGGCAGAACAGCGGGCGAGCATCGGGACGACGGGACCGGCAATGTCTCGGCTATTGAAAGAAAACGCCTAACGGCGTAAAAATGAGATTTGTGTTATAGGCACCTACTATTGAAAGAAAACGCCTAACGGCGTAATTGGTTTTCCCCGTAGGGGATTTCCTTCAATAGCAAATGCCAAACGGCGTAATTTGTTTTTCCCCGTAGGGGATATCTTTCAATAGAACCGCCAACGAAATGAACCATCGGATTTCCCCGTAGGGGATTTCTTTCAATTGCAAACGCAAAAAAAACGACCATCCTTTTGTGGTTTTGTTTTGTATTTTTGCAACGTCGTTTCGGCTGCGAAACACGGCGCTGTACGACGTGAACGGACGCGTGCTGGCCGTGAAGAGGAACGACATGGGCACGATAAGGTTCGACGTGGCGGCCTCGGGTGCCTACCTGATCAAGGTCGGCCACCATCCGGCAAGGAAGATTGTGGTGGTGAGGTAGGAGAAGAAGAATACTCCGTCAGGAGTTTCCGTTTAATAGAAAACAATGGTTTCACCCCCACCCCAACGATGTGTGTTGGGACGGGGGTGAAAATCTTGCTGATAATCATTTTTTTTATAAACCATAAAGGATTTTTTGTATATTTGCACTTTTAAAAAGCATATATACACTTATCCTTTTACAATGAAAAAGAGAGTATTAACTTTCGTCATTTGTTTGACAGCCTTTTTTGCCTCACAGGCGCAGGAGATTGTCGAGGACAATTTCCAACAGCTGCAGGTCAGTTTCACCACTGGTAGCCTTCAGGTGAGCAAGACCGTAATCGATGGACATGAATTCACACAGTTGAACCTGACGGGGATGATGCCCTCGTCGCAGGTTGGCGCTCCTGAGCTGCCCACCTTTTCGGCCCTTATCGAAGTGCCTCTCTGCAATGGTTTTGCGGTGGAAGTGAGCGGTCAGGAATACGACACCATCAGCCTGCAAGGCCCCGAAGTGATGCCGCTGCAGCCATCGCGCAGCAAGTCGGACATGGGTCCGCACACGCTGCAGATGGATGCTAAAATATACAGCACAGACGCGTTTTTCAGTGCCGCACCGTTGGCCAACGTGGAACAGGTGGGCATAGCCCGCGACCGCAATCTGGCGCGCCTGCAGTTCTCGCCGGTAAGCTACAATCCTGTGAAGGGGCAATTGGTGGTGTGCCGCAAGGCCACGGTGACCGTGGTCTACCAGAATGCCGACCAGGAGGGCACCCTTGCCATGTTCGAACGCTATCATTCACCCGCTTTTGCCAGTGGTGCCATGGTGATGAACAACCTCTACCCCAAGAGCGTGCGTAACGCAGCGCCGATACGCTACCTCATTGTGGCCCACAGCATGTTCCGAGGCCAGCTGGATTCGTTTGTCAACTGGAAACGCCGCAAAGGATTCATCACCACCATCGTGTATACCGACGATGCCGGCGTGGGCACCACCAATACGGCCATCGCCGCCTATGTAAAGAGCCAGTACAACAACGCCACAGCGGCCAATCCGGCACCTACCTACCTGCTCATCGTGGGCGACCACGACCAGATTCCCGCCTTTGCAGCACAGAACAGCTCACCTTCGAGCGACCACATCACCGACCTCTACTATACCACCTGGACCACAGGCGACCACATTCCCGACTGTTACACAGGCCGTTTCTCGGCCCAGACCGGTTCGCAGCTGACCCCTCAGATTGAGAAGACGCTGATGTACGAGCAGTACACCTTCGCCGACCCGAGCTTCCTCAACCGCGCCGTCATGGTGGCCGGTGTGGACGGTGGCAGCGAAGGCGACCACGGCTACACCCATGCCGACCCCGCTATGGACTATGCCATCACCAACTATGTCAACGGTGCCCACGGCTTCAGCCAAGTGCAATACTTTAAGAACAACACCTCTATCGTGCCCACGGGCAGCAACGTGACCGTAGGCAGCAGCGCTTCGTCCAACTCGGCCACCGTGCGCGACTGTTACAATGCCGGTGCCGGCTGGATAAACTATTCTGCCCACGGCAGCGCCACCAGCTGGGGCACACCCAACTTCACCACCTCGCATGCCGCCGCGATGACCAACACCCAAAAGTTCGGCATCATGATTGGCAACTGCTGTCTGACCAACAAGTTCGAGACCTCGACCTGTCTTGGCGAGTCGGTGCTCCGCAAGGGCAACTATTGCGGTGCCGTAGGCTATATCGGCGGTAGCAACAGCACCTACTGGAGCGAGGACTTCTACTGGGCAGTGGGAGTCCGCACAGGCATCGGTCCCTCGATGACGATGGCCTACAACAGCAACAACCTTGGTGTATACGACCGTGCATTCCACACCCACGGCGAGGCACAGTCGGCTTGGGCCACATCGCAAGGCTCGATTGTGATGTTCGGCAACACGGCGGTGGAAAGTTCCTCGTCGAGTTCCAGCATGAAATACTACTACTGGGAGATTTACCACCTGATGGGCGACCCGTCGTTGATGCCCTACCTCACACAGGCATCGCCGATGACCCTCACCTTACAGTCGACCCCTGTGGTAGGCTCCACTACCATGACGGTAACTGCCGCTCCTTACGCCTATGTGGGCGTGACCAACACCTCGAACCGTACCGTGATGGGTGCCGCCTTTGCCGATGCGTCGGGAAACGCCACCATCACCCTGACCCCGATGACGGTGGGCAACTACGAAGTGGTGGCCACGGCACAGCAGTACCAGCCTGCCTACCAGACGTTCACCGTCCTGCCTGCCTCGGGCTCTTATCCCCAGATTGTGTCGATTGAGCCGCTTTCAACGCTCGATGCCGGTTCCACCGTACAGTTCAGAATCAAACTGACCAACCTCGGCACCGCCGCCGCCAACAACGTGGCAGTCGCCCTGAGCTGTAGCAGTTCCTTGCTGACCCTCGGCAGCACCAGCATCACGATACCCACCATTGCCCCCGGCGACACGGTGACACGCACCTTTAACGCAACCGTCAGCGCCAATGCCGACGGCTCGTATGCCACCATCGGAGCCTCGGCCACCTGGACCGGCAGCAGCACGCCAACCACCCTCAGTATCAGTGTGCGTGTCGGCGTTCCTTACGGCGACTCGTTCGAGAACGGCCAGTTCGGCTCCGATTGGCAGCAAGGCACCCTCCCATGGGAAATTGTGAGTGGCGATGCCGTCGACGGCAACTACAGCGCACGTTCCTCGTCATCGATTACCCACAGCCAAACCTCCGAACTCACCATCAACATCAATGCAACCAACACAGACACCGTGAGTTTCTACTACCGTGTTTCGTCTGAAAACAACTACGACAAGTTCCATTTCTATATCGACAACGTCCAGATGATGGAAGCCTCGGGCACTGTTGATTGGACCCTCGTCAGCTATTCTGTCACTGCAGGAGATCACACGCTTAAATTCACCTATCAGAAAGACGGCAGCGTGAGCAACGGTTCCGACTGCGCTTGGATTGACGATGTGCGTCTGCCTCGCCCATTGCCGCAGTACATAGTCAATGTCACCGCCTCGCATGGCACCACCACCGGTGCAGGCACCTATCGCCAAGGCACGACAACCACCATCGGTGTCTATCCTCAATCTGGCTACCAGTTTGTGCAGTGGAACGACGGCAACACTTCCAATCCCCGTCAGGTAACCGTTTCCTCCAACGTCACCTATCAGGCCACCCTTCAGCAGGGAGCGGGCATTGTCTACATCCACGACACCTCGTATGTCAACGTCAACGTACCCTACCCCGTCCACGACACCACGGTGGTCTACGTGACCAACTATGTTGATGTGATTGTGTACGATACCGCTTACATCGATGTCTACATCCACGATACTACCACCATTCACGACACCACCTTTGTCGATGTGTTCTACCCTGTGCACGATACCACGACCATCTACGACACTTTAACCTTCACAGAATATGTGCACGATACCACAATTGTATACGACTCGCTCTACATCGATGTGCCCTACCCCGTGCACGACACCACCATAATCAACACCACCACCTACGTCAATGTCTATATCCATGACACCACCACTATTTACGATACGTTGACCGTGACACAGTTCGTACACGATACCACCACCCTCCACGACACCACATTTGTCGATGTGCCGTATTTCATTTACGACACATTGACCGTAACGGAATACGTACACGACACCACCTTTGTCGGTGTTGATACGCTCATCCTGACCGAGTATATCCACGACACCACCTTGGTGGACAACTACATCTACGATACAATCATCAATACCGAATACATCATCCAGACCGATACCGTGGTCACAACCGAGTACGAGTATGTATACCTAACTGACACCGTGACCAACATCGAATACGTTTACCAGACTGACACCGTGGTCAACACAGAATACATCTACGACACGACGGTAGTTACGCTGATTGACACGCTCATCGTCGACAACTACCTGACCGACACGCTCTACCTGTGGGATACGCTCTACTTCTTCGACACCGTTTATGTCCATGACACGGTGTATATCAATGATTCTGTCGGCATCGACGAAGTGGTGACCTTGAACTACAGTGTCTCAGCCAACGGCCTTCAGATTATGGTCGAAGGAGCCGAGCAGCAGCGCGTAACGCTGTATGATGTCACCGGCCGCATGCTGGCCACCAAGCAAAGTGACTACAGTACCCTCCACTTCGATGCCCCTGCCTCGGGAGCCTACCTCATCAAAGTGGGCAACTATCCTGCAAGAAAAATAGTCGTGGTAAGATAAAACAGAGAAAAAAAGCCACGTGTCCAGTATGCCATCTGCGAGGAAAAAAGTTTTTTGCGTATTCGGGAAAATGTTGTAATTTTGCACCGATGAAAAATATACGCAATTTCTGTATAATAGCTCATATTGACCACGGTAAGAGCACGCTGGCCGACCGTCTGCTGGAGGTGACGAACACCGTCTCGCAGCGCGAAATGCAAGACCAGGTACTCGACGATATGGACCTCGAGAAGGAGCGTGGCATCACTATCAAAAGCCACGCCATCCAGATGAACTACAAGGACTATGTCTTAAACCTGATTGACACGCCGGGCCATGTGGACTTCAGCTACGAGGTGAGCCGTGCCATTGCCGCCTGCGAGGGGGCACTGCTGGTAGTGGATGCTACGCAAGGTATTCAGGCCCAAACCATATCAAACCTTTATTTGGCGCTGGAGAACGACCTGGAGATTATCCCGGTGATGAACAAGATAGACCTCGACAGTGCGATGCCTGAAGAGGTGGCCGACGAGATTGTCGACCTGCTGGGCTGTTCGCCCGACGAGATTCTGCGCTGTTCGGCCAAGACGGGCATGGGTGTGCCCGAAATACTGGATGCCATTGTCGACCGTATTCCTGCTCCAGAGGGCGACCCCAATGCACCGCTGCAAGCCTTGGTATTCGACTCGGTATTCAATCCTTTCCGCGGCATTATCAGCTACTTCCGCATCATGAACGGCACGCTGAAAACGGGCGACCATGTAAAGTTCTACTCGACCGGCAAGGAATACGATGCCGACGAGGTGGGCGTGCTGCGCCTGAACATGGAACCATGCAAACAGCTGAGCGCCGGTAATGTAGGATATATCATCAGCGGTATCAAGACATCGAAAGAGGTGCGCGTGGGCGATACCATTACACACGTCAACGCCCCCTGCGAGAAGCCCATCGAGGGCTTCGAGGCCGTGAAGCCGATGGTCTTCGCCGGTGTGTATCCTGTGGACACCGACGACTATGAAGAGCTGCGCGCCTCATTGGAAAAGCTGCAGCTCAACGACGCAAGTCTCACTTTTGAGCCCGAAAGCTCACTGGCCTTGGGTTTCGGTTTCCGCTGCGGATTCCTTGGCCTATTGCACATGGAAATTGTGCAAGAACGCCTAACGCGCGAGTTCAACATGGACGTGATTACCACGGTGCCCAACGTACAGTACAAGGTGAAGCTGACCAACGGCAGTGAGATTGACGTGTACAATCCCTCGGGAATGCCCGAGCCAAACAATATCAGCGAAGTATATGAGCCCTATATTCATGCACAAATCATTACCAAGGCCGATTTTATCGGGCCGGTCATCAAGTTGTGCATGGACAAGCGCGGACAGCTGAAGAACCAGAACTACCTGACTACCGACCGAATTGAAATCACCTTTGACCTGCCGCTCGGCGAGGTGGTGTTTGACTTCTACGACAAACTGAAAAGCATTTCGAAGGGTTATGCCTCGTTTGATTACTACATCAACGGCTACCAGCCCTCGAAGCTGGTGAAACTGGAGATACTGCTCAACGGCGACCCCGTCGACGCATTGAGCACGCTGACATACGTGGACAATGCCTACCCCATTGGTCGCAAGATGTGCGAAAAACTGAAAGACCTGATACCACGCCAGCAGTTCGACGTGGCCATCCAAGCCGCCATCGGCAGCAAGATTATTGCCCGCGAGACGGTTCGACAGGTGCGCAAAGATGTGACAGCCAAGTGTTACGGAGGCGATATCACACGTAAGCGAAAACTGCTCGAGAAACAGAAGGAAGGCAAAAAGCGTATGCGTCAGGTGGGCAATGTCGAAGTGCCGCAGAGTGCATTCCTCGCTGTACTGAAACTGGATTAACGAAAAGTAAAAAAGTTAAATAATAAAACATTATGAAAAACATTTTCAAGTATGTGGCCGTTGCGGCCATTTGCACTGCCATGATAGGCTTGGTATCATGCAAGAAAGAGGATAACACTACCTCTGCATCGAAGTCGTATGCCTTCGTCTATCAGGGCCAAACCATTGAACCAAACCAAACCATTGATTTCCACCCCACTGGTGATGAGGTACGAAACGATTTTGCCACAGTGGAGTTCTTGATTGAAAACAAGACCAGTGAAGAGCTGTCGTCTGTGATGAAGGTGGAAAAAGTGGAAGGTCCCGAAGCACTTAACGACCTAATGATTTGCTACGGTGCCACTTGCAAAAACGGTTCCTGCCCCTGGGTTTCCGACCCGTTTACGCTGGTGCCCGGCATCAACCAGAACATGATGATCAAACTCGACTATTTCCCGTCGAACGTCACTTCCAAGACAGTGTACCGTGTCACTATTGGCAAAGGCACTTCGATGTCCGACCCGCAGGTAATGCTCATTAACGTCAACGCTCAATAACTTGCGTTTCGTATCGGTGCACCTGCCACAAGTACCAAACCAACTGTACCGCACTGGCCAACGCCGATACTGCAGCAAAAAGGCGGATAGCCGTCAAGAAGTTGCCAAGATTGATGCCAACCGCGATAACTGCCACGCGCAACAGTAACAAAGCGAGACTGATATATAATTCGTAGCGCTGAGTGGAAAAGATGTTGGACACGAAAGTGAACGACATGGCAAGAAAGCGCAACACAATCCAAGGCAGCAACGCTTGAACATAGATACCACAGCCCGTCCATCGCCCTCCGAAACAGAAGGTGAAGACGGGCTCTGCTATTAGCCATGCCACTACACCAAGTGGCAATGCTATAACACAGAGTGTCAAAAAGAAACGTCTAAGCATCGGCCACAGGCTTTCGTGCCTGTTTACCCGTTCGGACGAACGGGCGAAAAGGACTCGTTCAAAAGCCGAACTAACGAGATTGGTGGGTTGGAAGGTGAAAGTCAAAGCCAAAGCAAAAAGCCCCACCTCGGCACGATCGAACCAAGCCGCCAACCACAGGAACGGCAGATTGGCCGAAAAGCTGGAAACAAATTCCTTGGTGGTGACATACTGTGGATAGCGACGATACTTGCGAAGCAGTGCACTGCGCTGCCTTTTTCCTGAATGCTTGTTGGTCGAAAGGAGGCCTGTTTGGTGCAATGAGAGGCGATAGTTGATATTGGCCGCCGCTTGCCCCACAACCGTGCCGAGCGGCATACCTACATTGTGCATACCTACAAGACCCAAAAGTATCTTGCCTACTGCACCCGAACCAGAATTGACCATCGAAGAGAGTGAAATCTGCCCGTAACGATGGATGCGGTTGAACAAATCGCTGTAAACCCTTGAGGTACCACTGAAAAAGACCACTGGCGGAATGAGCATTGCTATCCAGCCCAACTGGGCAAGGGTACCAGGCAACCAGCCCGAGAGACACATGGCCAAAATGGCAAGCACAAGCAGCACGGAAAGCATGGCATTTATACGCAATGCCAGACGGGCTACCGATGCGGCCTCACGGTCATTGTCGGCCACCACTGTCGCCTGCTCAAGCCGACAGGTGGAAAGGATAACCAGCACATCAATATAGGAGTAGAAAATGTTGTACAGGCTGATGTCCTCGGGCGCATAGATACGGGTAAGAATGAAATAGGCCACCAATGCAATTGCTTGGGCAAGAGCATTGCCGGTGATCAACGTCGACAATTCGCCGATCGTGCCCTTCAACATCTGTCTGACACGCTGCATCATATCTCTCCGTGATATCTGCGCAGCACCCATTCGGCAGCCAAAAATAATATTATCAAAGCCAACACCCAAGGCAAATGCAGCAGGTCGGCATAACGGGTATGGGTATAGATGGTTGGCTTGAGTGAGGAAAGAGCAGATTGGAGCGTGGAAAGTTGGTCAGGATAATAGAGATTACCGCCAGCCATTGTGCTCATCGTGCGTAACAAGGTGTGGTCAGCAGTCAGGTTGCGCTGTTCGAGATTGAGGACTTCAACCGCGAATGAACCCGAAGCCGTCACAGTTTCGCCATCATAACGTGTCGAGGCAGTGTAGCGGTAGATGCCCTCTGGCAAATCGGGTAAACGCAAGCTGTAAGCATTGCCGGTACGGGCAAACGTATACTCTGCCTTGCGGATAGAATCACCTTCGAGTGTCAAAATAACATCAGGATTATTGAACAATTCGTAAGCATCGTTGTACAGTTGCGCACCAAGCACAATACGTTCGCCCGACATATAGCAGTGCTCGGCCGTAACCTGAAGTCTTTCGCGCGAAGGTGACATGGCCGCAAAGCCCACCAGTTGAGAAATTAACCTGTCAAATGCACGATAGGAGCCGTGTGTCTGATATTCCGTCAAACGCCATCGCCACAAGCCTTCTCCCCACACAAACACCTTGCGTACAGGTCCCTGTGCAGTTGCTGCAATCAACGGCTGTCGCATATCAATATTACCAAGACGGGCATTGAAAAGCGTCTGCAAACCTGCCGACTGGCGGCTCTCGCCAAATGGAGATTTCAACGGCGGCATTTGCTCGATGGTGGAAGCATCATCATTGTCGAAAAGAAACAAAGAGAACTGATTCTGATGCAATGCCGTCACCTCATTGCTTTTACCTGATGCCTTCGAAACAATTTCCAAACCAGTACGCAGTGCATTGAATCGAGAAAGGTCAGTCTGCACACCAATAATATACACCTGTGGTATTTTGTCCAATTCGAAAGGTAATGAAGTATGTGCTGACGAAGGCAAATTGTGAAGAATGACCAAACTAAAGTCGTCGTCCATCTTGACAGGGTCGGATGCCAAAAAAAGTTTTGCTTCATAATTGGCACTACTCTCAATTGAACGCTTCAACGCCGACAGGTCGGGGTGTGGTGCATTGGCCACAATGGCCACCTTGCGACGATTGTCAATCACATCCACATAGAAAGTCTGGCGATTGTTCTCGGCCACCGCCTCGCCATCAAGGACGGTGAGGTTCACGTTGTAGCGCTTCAATCCAGCCTCAACCGCAGGTAACGAAGTGGTAAAACTCTGACTGAACAGGTCGGCATCGTAGCTTATCTTCTGCGAAAAAAGTTGTTTCCCCTCGCTGCTGACGGTCAACATGGCACTACGGCCAGCCAACTTGGATGCATTGACGGTAATTTCTATTGGGAAATCGCTTCCTCGGAAAGCAATCCGGTTATAACGTAGTTCGCCCAACGAGGCATCGCGACGTGGAGTGGTATCACCCAAGGCAACAGTATAAATAGGATAGGTCAACTTTTCTGTCACAGAAGTTGGATTAGGTCCACGGTTGCTGATACCGTCCGAGGCAAGTACCAATGCCGACACCTCACGCCCTGCTGGTATATTAGAGATAGCAGATCCGATATCGGTTGCAGCATTGGAACCCATTGTGAGGTATTCAACCTCATATTTATCTTTCAAATCATCATATAACGGCATCAACGAGAATATCGAATCAGCACTCGACGACACCGAACCACTCACATCTTGCATTAACACAATACGCGGTTGCTGACGCTCATGTACTTTCTGCCGCAAAATTGGAGCCAACAGAAGGAAAGCTATAACAGATACTACAAGAAACCGCAGTACCGTCAAAAGCCAACGTACTATCTTAGAAAAAGGAGTACGCCGATAGAGCCACCATGCATACAGGCCACCCGCCAACAAGCAGAACAACAGAAAGTACCATGGATAGTCGATAATCATATTCTGGTGATTATTAGGTTAATTACCATAGGTCAACATACTGAATCGGTCATTGCCGAAATATGTCTGTGCCACTCTCAAAACATCGTCTGGTTTGAGTGACATCAAGTCAACACTCATCTCTTCAAGGCTATCTACATGGTCGAAACAAAGATAGCCCTTTCCAATAGATTGCATCTCGTTCATGCCAAGGTCATTGTTGATAGCCATCTGACCGATTATTTGATTCTGAGCCATGCGGAGTTGACGCGTGGTTAACGGTATCTCAGCCATACGAAGCAGTTCGTCAACTATCAAGCCCTTTACTTTATCTTGCGCACCCAAATCAACACCAGCGTAGATATAGAACAATCCGGTATCCGAAAACGGTACATATTGCGATTCGATATTGTAGCAGAAGCCGTAACGCTCACGAATAGCCATATTCAACCTCGAATTCATTGCAGGGCCGCCCATAATGTTGTTCAACAGCGTAAAAGCAGTCTTGTCGGCATGGTATACATCCGGTGCCTCGCATCCAATAAGTACATGGGCCTGATGCGTATGACGGTTCACATGCTTGTCGAAATGATGAAATGTAGGCTTAATGGAGCGGTCAACTACCGAAGGATGGTTTTCGTATGAGCCGAAATATTTGTCGCACAAACGCACCAGTTTATCGAAGGCCACATTACCAGCAACAGTAATCACCATACGCGACGGTGTGTAACGCTGCAGGATGAATGTCCGCAGACGTTCCGTCGTAAAACGCTTCACATTGCGTTTTGTACCTAAAATGTTATGTGCCAACGGATGGTCACCAAACGCCAATTCCTCGTATTGGTCGTATATCAACTCAGCCGGAGAATCACTGTAACTGTTGATTTCCTCGAGCACAACATCCTTTTCATGTTCAATCTCCGACGACGGAAATGTGGAATGAAACAGAATATCGGCAAAAAGTTCAAGACAGCGTTCGAGGTGCTCCGACAGTGACGAAGCATATATGCATGTTTCTTCCTTCGTGGTAAAAGCATTCAGTTCACCACCAACACCATCAATACGGTTCTGGATATGATAGGCACGGCGATGTTCTGTGCCCTTGAAAAGCGAATGCTCGATAAAGTGTGCCATACCCTCGTCAGAGCCTTGTTCATCGCGGCTGCCAACATTGATATACACACCCGAATAGATGACCCTCGATTGTGTGCGGCTTAATATTATTTTAATCCCATTAGGGAGTATGTGATATTCGTACACGTTTTTTTATTTTCTAAATGCCAAAAACCAACTACAAAACAAAATCCCTGCCAGTGTACCAAGAGTGTTCTCACTGACACATGAAATAAGAATAACCAACAGCCAGGCAATGAGTATCGTAGGTTGACTACCCAATGCGGGAATAGCCCGACCAAACATAAAAAGCAGCAATGCGCAGCCAATAACACCAAATGCTACGAGAAATGTAAGATATTGGTTATGCACACTCTGACCACTGCCAGCGATTTCCGATTGTTGCACCTTGAGTTGGGCATGTAATTCGTCGTTCACATCGCCCGTACCAACACCTATCCATGGGTGAACCCTAAACACCTTCAATGCTGCACCCCACAGTTCCAACCGTTGAAGCACTGAAAAACCTTTCACCGCATGCGTACGGCGGCCGTATTCATACTCAAGCAGGAATACATAAACCATCTTACGCACAGGTGAGGCATGCTCGTAAACCGGATTGGCCACACCTCGCTCGATTTCGGCCACCTGATGTGGTGTTAGTTGAGCAATGCCAAGGCTGTCCTTGGGTAAGTCAAGGGCATTGAGGTAACGTATTAGTGTCGACACAACTGTGTATCCACATGGTGTCAATTCATCAAGATCCATACCACTGTGACGCGGCCATTCGCAGGCCAACTCCTCCTGACAAACATAGTTGTTGATGTAATTGCCACATTCTATCAGTCCATCCTGAGCATGGTGGTATGGATTGCCGTTCGCAGTGCAAGGACGCAAAGGTTCGACTGCCATCGGTTTCAGCTCATAATAGCTTTTCACCTCATAGCCCACCACAATACCGGCCACAATCATCACCGACAACCACAGCAATATCCAATACCATCGGCGATAACGTGTAAGCACTACCACTACCGACACCACCGTGATGACCACCGCAGCAGTATACGAACGTAATAGCAAAAGGAACACAAAGAGCCAGAGCATCAAGACCGCAGCACTGATGCGCTGCAATAGCGTTCCCTTTCTTGTCAACACGCCAAAACAAAGAAACAGCACCATGCAGCAATTGAGGGCAAACCTAATGTGTGAGATATAGGGGATAGCTTCTCGATAAGGCAGTTCTGCAATAGTAAATAGCCGCACAGTGCCAATAACAGATACCACAAATACTGTCATACTGTAAAGCCACAACACAACGTGCCACGACCTCCCTCCAAGTGGACGCGTGGTAAGCAGTATCAATGGAACTACAAGCAGCGGTATCTTGATTTCCAATGCGTTCAGGCCTGCCAATAGATTACTGCTCCATAACAGACCTATCACATATAGCAAATACAAAGCCACAATGGCATGCACCAGATGGCTTTCACGGGCACGTTGCCACTTGTCTGACCATCGACCTTCCAACAGCCAGTTGAGCGCAAGCAACATCCACACCAGATTGGAAGCCCACACAGAAGTAACCATGCAGGCACCCAACAGGACCAGCAACACAATATAGATTCTTCTATGTATCGTTGCGCCGAACACCCTCTCGCCTACTTTGTCAATTCTTTTATAGCACGATGTATCACTTTGTCCGTGCGTAAAGCACCTTCTATACGCCCCCTGTCATAATAGTAACGGTCGAGAATCTCACCTTTCAGCATTTCGCATATCTCTTCGCGGTGCTTCACCAAATCACTCTCTTTCTCGGAAGCCAGTCGTACCTCCATCTCTTTCAGTTGCTGCTCTATGGCTTCGTCATACCGCTCTTCTTTGGCCACATCGCGCAACTGTTTGATGACGCGCTCTGTGACTGTATTATAGCTCAATCCCTTCTCCTTCAAATAACGGCAGAAGTCGGCATACATCTCGTCGGAGATTTCAAACTCGGTAGCAGGAGCGATACTTTTGTGCGAACGATAGAAATCGGTAGCATAATCAAAGACGAGGAACTTCTGTGCCAAAGCGATAGCAATATTCGACATGTATTCCGGCTCCACCTCAACGTCGGGTTCGATGCCGAAACCGTCGTATACCGTACGACCACCTTTGGTCTTGAAAGCCGTCTTGAGCGAGTCAGGCACCTTCACAGCCTTGCCGTTTTCATCGCGGTGTGTATAGTCTATTGCCTGAATGCAGCGACCACTTGGAATATAGTATTTGCTCACTGTCACCTTCATCTGACTATTGTAGGCCATTGGCAAGATGTTCTGCACCAACCCCTTGCCGTAA
The DNA here is from genome assembly GCA_017448185.1 of Bacteroidales bacterium. Classification (GTDB taxonomy): domain Bacteria; phylum Bacteroidota; class Bacteroidia; order Bacteroidales; family P3; genus Colimorpha. The sequence continues at coordinate 5,686 of JAFSLX010000026.1, read as the reverse complement.
CTGCGCTGACCGACAATCACCGCACGGTCGAGGTCCTGCAGACTTCCGCTTACAATTTCGCTGGCCGAGGCACTGTTGCCGTCAATCAGCACAGCGACCGGAATCTCCGTGTCCTCGGGAGCCAGACGAGTATAGCTTTTCATGTTCTTCGACGCCACCTTGCCCTTGGTCTCCACTATCAACTGTCCACGCGGCACCCAAATATTCACTATGTCGACAGCCTCGTTCATCAGTCCACCACCATTGCCTCGCAGGTCGAGGATAATGCCTTTCATACCGGGCTTCTCCTTTTTCAGACTCACAAAAGCACTGCGTACATTTGCCGCCGCATCGTTGGTAAATTCATCAAGCTTAATATAACCAATATTCTGATCGTCACCTACATAACCGTAGTACGGAACATTCGGCAATTTGATTTCGCGACGGGTCACCGTGCGGTCAAACACCTTGCCTTCACGTTCCAGTTTGAGTACCACATCGGTACCAGCCTGTCCGCGCATAGCACTGCTCACATCGGCAGTCGTTTTACCACTGGTCGACTCTCCGTTCACCGCCACAATACGGTCTCCTGCCTTAATACCAGCCTCGGCGGCAGGCATCCCTTCGTAAGGGTCGGCAATGTAGACCGAATCGCCACGCTGCATGATGGTGGCTCCCACCCCGCCGTACTGTCCCAAAAGTTGCAGCTTCACATCTTCCATCTGGCTTTCAGCATAGTAGTTGGTATAAGGGTCAAGCGAACTGAGCATCGCATCGATAGCTGTCTTGATGGTCTTGCCCGGGTCGACATCATCTACATAGTTTAGATTAAGATTTTTGTAGACCGAAGCAAAAATCTCCAGATTCTTGGCAATCTCAAATCCGCGGTCGTCACTTTGTGCCCGCACCGCCGTACCCAGCAACAATGCCAGCACTATAACCAATGTTTTCTTCATTCCTTTTAAATCTTTTGCCTAATAACACTAAACACCACCGTTTATTGTGTCACCACGCTGCAAACAACCTATATTTCCACGATTTTCTTCTCAAAACCGGTGAGAGTAAGCTCGTCGGGGCTCACAAACCAAAGGGTGTCGTTGTGCATGATGATAGTATCACGGCTCGGGTTGACTATTTTCTCTCCTCCTCGCTCAATGGCAATAATCATTGCATGGTGTCTCACCCCGAAATCGCTCTGTTTTATTGCCAATCCGCACAGCGGACCGCCCGCCTCGACATGATACCGATACATGTGCATCTCGTGGTCCGAGTGGTCGTGCACCAGCATATCAGCCTCTGCTTCAATATCAGAGCGTATCTTGGACACTTGCTCCTCTGTACCTATCACCGTCAGCACATCGGCAGGCATCATGAATGCATTTTTGTCGGGCAGGTCAATAATGGTGTTTCCTCGCTCGATAGTGACAATATTGGCACCGTATTTCTCACGCAACTGAGCTTGAGCCAGCGTCTTGCCGGCCAAAGGCGATGCGGCTGTCATACGCAAGCGCTCCATGGCAAACTCATTCTCCATGCCCACCGGTATGTGGAAGGCGGCTTGCGCCTGACGCGAGTTGAAGTTCTTGTTGAAACTCTCTTCGATACGGCTGTAGAAACCGTCGGCACGACGCGAGAAGAGCACGGCTCCCACCACAATAATGGCAATCACCATCAGGAAACCAACGGCCATATCAACATAACCGGCCACCGTGGCACCCACCGCGAACAGGGCGACAAAGTGACGCAACACCAACAGCGGAATAATCACAGCCTGCGAGAACCGATAGGTCTCGAACATATCCTTTATCTTCTTCTTGCTCACGTTCTTGACAGCCTCGGCCCACAGAAACGGAGCCATAATGATAAGCGTGCCCACCAAACCGATGACCCTACTCCATATCTGTGGCAGCTTGAGGTCGAGAAACAGACGGTCGAGGAACGGACGCAGGAAACCCAACGAGAGCAAAACGATAGCCACAAGTATTACGCCGTAGAGCAGGATGTTGGTCAACTGCTTACGTATGAAAAGACTGATACTTACTCGGTTGTCATCACTGCGGGCATGTTCACTGTACTGCTCCAGGTGCGTCTTCACCTTGGCGGGAATCTTGGGCTCAATCCAGTTGTAGAACGGCAATGCCCCTTTGATCATATAGGGTGTCACAAAAGTGGTTAGTATCGACACCGACACAATAATAGGATACAGGTTCTCGTCGATAACACCGTAGCTCAGGCCCAGACCGGCGATGATAAACGAGAACTCACCTATCTGGCAGAAACAGAAGCCGCTCTGCACCGCAGTCTTCAACGGTTTGCCGCTGAGCATCACACCCAGCGTGGCTGCCGTGCTCTTGAAAAGAATGATACTGAGGGCAATGATGAGCACCGTGAGCCAATGCTGACCCAGCACAGCGGGCTGAATCAACATACCCACAGATACAAAGAATACCGCACTGAATAGGTTCTTTAACGGGGTGATTAGGCGGTGTATCACGTCGGCCTCAATCGTCTCGGCCAGGATGGCACCCATCACGAAGGCGCCCAAGGCAGTCGAGAAACCAGCCTTGGCGGCCAGCACCACCATACCGAAACACAGTCCCACAGCCACCAGCAACAGCGTCTCCTCGGTCATGTACTTGCGCATCCAGCGCAGGAACGTCGGTATCAGGTATATGCCGAACACAAACCACGCCACCAAGAAGAACACCAGCTTTACCATACTCATGGCCAGCTGACCGCCGTCGAAGGTACGGCTCACGCTCACCGTGCTCAACACCACCAACAGCAGCACTGCCACCAAATCCTCCACCACCAGCACCGCCGTCACCGTCGAGGTGAACTTCTGCTGCTTCAGCTTCAAGTCATCAAAGCTCTTGATAATGATAGCCGTCGACGAGATGCTGAGCATGCACCCCAGAAAGATGCAGTCCATGCTCTTGAAGCCCAACAAATGTCCCACCGTATTGCCTATCAAGAACATAATGGCCAACTCGGTCAACGCCGTAATGGCACCCGTGCTGCCCACCTTCTTCAACTTCTTGATGCTGAATTCCAAACCCAAAGCAAACATCAGGAACACAATGCCGATATCGCTCCACACGTGTACGTTGCTCGTGTCGGTCACGGCCGGAAACCACGGGAAGTAGGGACCGATAAAAAAACCGGCAAGGATATATCCCAACACCAACGGCTGCTTCAGCCACTTGAACACAACTGTAATAACCCCGGCGGTAATCAAAATCACCGCAAGGTCCATGAATATTGCAGGCAAACTGTCCATATAGATTTTTTTTTAGATTACATTAGACTTGGAACAACAAAGTTGACGGCTTGACGAACATTCTCCACCTCGAAGTGCTTGCTCTCAAGCAGTTCACCATCGATGCCGATAAAAAACGGCTGCTCGGCCTCGAGCGTCACACGCTGCCCACGGCAGTAGAGCACCACATCGCGCAGCTCCTCGCGGTCCAGGTGTTCGCCACGCTCGTAAAATTTAATCATCCGCGCAAACCGCGCCACCGACAGCGGCTTCACCGCCATCACCTCCATCAACCCGTCGTCGTTCAGCGAACGCGGCGCACAATGGAAACCGCCACCGGCATAGCGTCCGTTGGCCAACGAACTCAGCAGCAGCATGCCGTCGAACCACGGTTCGCCGTCCACACTGATACGGCAATAGTTGTGCAAACCCGTGAACAGGCTCTTCACGATGCCCATCGTATAGGCCACCTTGCCGCCCAGCAGCGGCTTGCGGCGCACCACCTCCATATTGCGGCACACCTCAGCCTCGAAACCGAAATTCAGCGTGTTGATTGCATACCGCTCCCCACTCCCTTGCACTCCCTTACATTCCACCCTCATCACATCCACCTTCACCGTCGGTGCATCAAACTGACGCTCGATATCGAGGAAATCAACCCCATCGTAATACTTCACATAGTCGTTCCCGCTACCGCACGGATAGCATCCCACCGAAACACTCCGTCCTCCACTCATCACTCCGCTCACCACCTCGTTCAGCGTACCGTCGCCGCCGCAGGCGTAGAAGCGCAGCTCCTCGTCGCCACCCTCACGGCAGCGGTCGGCCACATAGCGCGTCGCATCGCGCGGCCCTCGGGTCACATAAATCTCTATATCGTCGGTCCGTCCGGCAAGCCACGCAGCCACCTCTTGGCTGCAGTCATGCCCACCGGCACAGGGATTCACCACAAAAATATGCTTCATGCTCTTTATTATCTTCTTTTTGATAACGCAGAAAGCATATTTATATTGTTGCCGTTCCACAACATTTGTCCCATGCAGATTCATCTACTGGGTGCCATCCCTTATTTGTGAAACACCAAAGGGCGGGACCCTCCGGAATCCCGCCCTTGCTTTTTGTTGTCTCTTCAATAGAAAATGAAATTCAACAACACATAACCGTTAACCATCACCTCACCACCAGTTTCTTGGTTGTCATGCCTTGCGGCGTGTGGATGCGCAGCAGGTAGGCTCCTGAGGGCAGTTTCGACACATCAAGCGTGGCCTTCAGCCCCTCGGCCTTGAGGTCCATCACCTTGCGGCCTGCGGCGTTGAACACCTCCACGCGGCTCAAGCCGAAGCTCGACAGCACCTCGGCGCTGCCCGTCGCCGGGTTCGGCGACACACTCACGTAGCGCCCGTAGTATTCCGGCATGCGGATGGCCACCGTGTCGCCAGTGTCCACAATCGTCGTATCCACTACAGTGGTGTCGACAATGGTGGTGTCGACAATGGTGGTGTCAATCAGGTTCTCGCCAGGGGTAAGTATCGGATAAAAGAAATATTGGACAAACGCATCCTGATGCGTCCATGCCGAATTCACATTCTGGTATGCACTCAAATAAGTGTGGCTGAAGTCGTAGGGGAATCCAAAGAAATATACATCGTATATCGGCCACCGAGTCTTTTGCCCATTGACACTATCACCGGTTACATAATCGCGGTAACCCATATTGGAAACTCCTACATAAAAGGTGTCCGTCACCGTCACCGGGGTCTCAAAATAGCGCTCATAGACAGGCAATGCAATGTCGCTATTCATGTCATAGAAACGATACACCGTCAGAGAGTCGAATCTCATAAAATAGGATATCGGAGTTCTGCGCATGTTCACCGGCAGTTCCTCCGGATGCATCACCATGTTGCCTCCAGCGTACCTGTACAAGCGAAGGTTCTCCTCGACATGGCCGACGTTGGTATCGTGAATTAACAAGGCTTGTTCCTCCAACATGTCTTCCGAGGCATAAAAGTGGGGGGTGAACAGAATGGCGGCAATGCCATAGACCGTTAGTTCCTCTTTTGTCTCAAATCCGCCGACCACAGCTTGGTGGTCAGTACCCACCCCGGTATGTGTCCACGCGATTTCCGGAGCCCAGTCCAGCCATTCGTTGCAGAAGTAGCCTTCCTTCAACCCGTTCAGGTACAGCGTGTCCTGCGCCTGCAAATTTACTGCAATTGCAGCAAGCGTAATCAATGATAAAACTGTTTTTTTCATTTTTTTTGTTTTATTGTTTCCCACATTTTGTATTAACTGGATTTTTTAAAAGATTTGCATCAAGTGGTATTTATCAGCTTTCGTCAGAACCTAAACCCCACTGACAGTGGCACGTAAAGCGCATCAATGTCGTCAAAGAAAGCCAGGCTCAATTCGGCAAACAACCTCGTCTTGGGGGTAATCCATGTGCTG
>JAFSLX010000025.1 GCA_017448185.1 Bacteroidales bacterium | reverse complement strand
GTTGTTCAGTAGTTGTTCAGTGTTTGACTGAACAACTACTGAACAACTACTGAACAACGACTGAACAACGGGTGTATAACGGGCGTGGGAGATTGTCCTCCCGTGGGAAGGCAAAAATAAATTTTGCCAATTCGAACATGTTTTGTATATTTGCACTTTGATACTTAGGCTTAAAAATGTCTAAGTGTTTGGTTATTTGATTGAATGGTAATAAATAAATAATTAAAATATATAAATTATGACACCTTCACACATTGAACACATTGGCATTGCTGTGACCAACCTCGACGAAGCTATCCGCTACTGGGAGGACGTCATGGGTTTGAAATGCTATGCCATCGAAGAAGTGACCGACCAGAAGGTCAAAACCGCATTTTTCCGTTGTGGCGACGTGAAAATCGAGCTCCTCGAGCCCACCTGCCCCGAAAGCACCATTGCCGCTTTCATCGAGAAGAACGGAGGCAAGGGCGGTATGCATCACATTGCTTTCGCCATGGAGAACACCGACCAGGCCCTGAACGAGGCCAAGGAAAAAGGTGTGCGTCTGATTGACCAGCAGAGCCGCGGCGGTGCCGAAGGCCTGAAAATCGGCTTCCTGCACCCGAAGAGCACCCTCGGCGTACTCACCGAGTTCTGCTGCAAGTAATAATTCATTAACGATTAACACATTCAAATTATGGCATTTGAACAGAAGATAAAAGAGCTGCTCGACAAACGCGGTGAAGCCCGCATGGGCGGCGGCCAGAAAGGCATCGACAAGCAGCACGAATCGGGCAAGCTTACCGCCCGTGAGCGTATCGCCCTGCTGCTCGACGAGGGTTCGTTTGAAGAATTCGACATGTTTGTTACCCACCGTTGCACCAACTTCGACATGCAGAAGAAGTCGTACCTCGGCGACGGCGTGGTGACCGGCTACGGCACCATCAACGGCCGTCAGGTGTATGTGTTCGCACAGGATTTCACCGTCCTCGGTGGTTCGCTGAGCGAAACCATGGCCCTGAAGATTTGCAAAGTGATGGACCAGGCCATGAAGGTCGGTGCCCCCGTCATCGGTTTGAACGACTCGGGTGGAGCCCGCATCCAGGAAGGTATCAACGCCCTGGCCGGCTATGCCGAGATTTTCGAGCGCAATATTCTTGCCAGCGGTGTGGTGCCGCAGATCAGCGCCATTTTCGGCCCCTGCGCCGGTGGCTCGGTCTACAGCCCTGCACTGACTGACTTCATTTTCATGTCGAAGGAGAACAGCTACATGTTCCTTACCGGCCCGAAGGTGGTGAAAACCGTTACGGGCGAGGATGTGACCGTCGACAAGCTGGGTGGCGCCATGGTGCATGCCACCAAGAGCGGCGTGGCCCATTTCGTCGGCGAGACCGAGCAGAGCACCATCGAGACCATCCGCGAACTGGTGGGCTATATTCCCAGCAACAACTTCGAGGAGGCTCCCCGGGTGAATACCGGCGACCCCTTCGACCGTCTGGAGGACAGTCTGAACAGCATCATTCCCGAGAACCCCAACGAGGCCTACGATGTGAAGGATGTTATCCATGCCATCGTCGACGACGGCAGATTCCTCGAAGTGCATGAGAACTTCGCCAAGAACCTCGTGGTCGGCTTTGCCCACATGGGCGGCATGAGTGTCGGCATTGTGGCCAACCAGCCCAAGGCCATGGCCGGTGTGCTCGACTGCAACGCTTCGCGCAAGGGTGCTCGCTTCGTGCGCTTCTGCGACGCTTTCAATATCCCGTTGGTGACCCTCGTCGACGTGCCCGGCTTCCTGCCCGGTACCGGTCAGGAATACAATGGTGTTATCAACCACGGAGCCAAGATGCTGTTCGCCTATGGCGAGGCTACGGTGCCGAAGGTGACCGTCACCCTGCGCAAGAGCTATGGCGGTGCCCACATCGTGATGAGCTGCAAGCAGCTGCGTTCGGACATCAACTATGCTTGGCCCACGGCCCAAATCGCCGTCATGGGTGCCAGCGGTGCCACCGAGGTGCTGCATGGCCGCGCTCTGAAGGAAATCACCGATGCCGAGGAGAAGGCCAAATTCATCGCCGAGAAGGAGAAGGAATACAACGACCTGTTTGCCAACCCCTACAACGCCGCCAAGTACGGCTATATCGACGATGTCATCGAGCCGCGCAACACCCGCTTCCGTGTGATTCGCGCCCTTCAGGCCCTGCAGAACAAGAAGGATACCCTTCCGATGAAGAAACACTGCAACCTGCCGTTGTAAATCATTTATTAATCAATTTTATAAACATCAAAAAAATGAAAAAAGTTCTGTTTACCGTTTTTGCCGCCATGGCCTTCGCTTTTGCCATGACCGCTTGCAACAACAACCAGGCCACCGAGGCTACCGAGGACACCGCCGTCGTCGCCGAGCAGTGCGAACACCACTGCATGCACGAGGGTGACAGCGCCATGTGCTGCAAAGCCGAAGGTGCCGTCGAAGGTCAGGCTTGCGAGGAAGCTTGCGAGCACAAATGCGAAAAAGCCTGTGAGCAAAAGTGCGATAAGGCTGAAGGCAAAGAATGCTGCAAAAAGGCTGAAGGCAAAGAGTGTGAGCACAAGTGCCAGAAGTAATTAATCAAATTGTTTCGGCGGCAACGCCGCCGAAACAATTGATTCGCTTTTTTGATGTTTCAATAAAAAAAGAACAATGAATACTATCTATAAATTGCTATTTGCAGGCCTGCTCAGCTTCTCGATGCTGACGGCTGTGGCACAGGAACCCACAGAGGCTCCCGAGCAACAGCCTGCACACGAGGGTTGCATGATGCACGGTATGGTGCCTCCCGTCGAGTTCCATAGCGTGAAGACCTGCTATGCACCCCAAATGGGTGCCTTTGTTGCAGTGGATAGCATCGAGTGCAGTATCCATCTCGTGGCGATGGTCAACGGTCGCCTCGATACCGTTGGAAGCTATCAGACCGACAATATCCACAAACGTCACGACCTGAAGAACATTCTCCGTCCTGTCAGTGTCAGTGCCCTTGGCCAGTACATTGTTGTGTTGGCCTCGGCCGTCAACGATACCGCTTATGTGGCATTCCTCGACAAAGACATGAATGTGGTTGCCCGTCGTGGATTCAACAGTCCCATGTATGCCATGCATTTCGAGCACGGCATGCTGATGATTGCCGGTCGCAACCCTTATGGTTACGACATCAATATCCTGCCCTTGCACGGTGGGTTCGAGGCTTTTGAGCACGGCGAGATTCTTTCGCACCACTACCGTGTGGCCAAGCAGGCTGAGAAAATCAAGGACAGCGATCCCGTTGGTATCGGCCTCACTGCTGTGGCTGTCGCCGTGGTGTTCCTCGCCCTGGTCTGCATTTCGCTTATCATCAGTGGCTCGGGCAAACTGATGGCCAACATGGGTGAGAAGAAAGAGGGTAAGAAGAAGGGTGGCGCCGCTGTGGCAGCCGCCGCATCGGCAGCCGACAAGGAGGGCGAAATCTACGCCGCCATCGCCACTGCCATTCACCTCTACAACAATGAGCTCCATGACGAGGAGGACACTGTTATCACCATCCAAAAGGTTGAACGCGAGTGGACTCCGTGGAACGCCAAGTATTACAATATGAATCAATATTTCAATAATAGAAGATAAAATCATGAAAAACTACAAACTCAAGATAAACGGCAACGACTACAACGTCGATATCAACGATATTGAAGGGCAGGAAGTGAAGCTCTCGGTCAACGGCACTGAGTATGTCGTTACTGTCGACCAGGAAATGAAACAACAGCCCAAACCCGTGGCACGTTCCGTCTCTGCTGCCCCCAAGGCGGCTCCCGCTGTTGGCGGCGCTGCCCCGAAGAGCAACGCTGCTGCCGCCGGTGCCAAGGTCACCACTCCGCTCCCCGGCACCATTCTCGATGTCTATGTGAACGTGGGCGACCAGGTGAAGGCCGGTCAGACCGTCGTGCTGCTCGAGGCCATGAAGATGGAGAACAACATCGAGGCCGATACCGCCGGTACTGTCAAGGAAGTAAAAGTCCGCAAGGGCGACAGTGTCCTCGAGGGCGATGTTTTGGTTGTAATCGGATAAAACTGAAGGAAAATGATAAGTTTAGCTACAGGTGGCTTCATGGATTTCATGTCGACGCAGCTGGTCCAGTTCTTGGAATACACCGGCTTCGCCAATGTGACATGGGGCCATATCGCAATGATATTGATCGGCTTGGTGTTCATATTCCTGGGCATCAAGTACGAGTTTGAACCGCTTCTCCTCGTGCCTATCGGATTCGGTATGCTCATCGGCAACATACCGTTCTATCCAGGCTTGAAGATAGGCATATATGAATCGGGCTCTGTGCTCAACATTCTGTACCACGGAGTGCAGAACGGCTGGTATCCACCGCTAATCTTCCTTGGTATCGGAGCAATGACCGACTTCTCGGCATTGCTATCCAACCCCAAACTGATGCTTATCGGCGCTTCCGCCCAGATTGGTATCTTCGCTGCCTATATGGGTGCTCTGGCCCTGGGCTTCATGCCCAACGAGGCTGGTGCCATCGGCATCATCGGCGGTGCCGACGGTCCCACGGCTATCTTTATCTCGTCGCAGTTGGCTCCCGACCTGATGGGTGCCATCGCTGTGTCGGCATATAGCTACATGGCCCTTGTCCCGGTCATCCAGCCGCCCATCATGCGACTGCTCACCACTCCCAAGGAGCGTACCATCCGCATGAAACCTCCGCGTCAGGTTTCCAAGCTCGAGAAGATTACCTTCCCCATCATCGGTCTGCTTTTCTGCGCCTTCATCGTGCCGAGCGGCCTGCCTCTGCTGGGTATGCTCTTCTTCGGTAACCTGCTGAAAGAATGCGGTGTCACCAAGCGCCTCTCCGACGTGGCCTCCAACGCCGTCGTCAACATCTGCACCCTGCTCATCGGTATCACCGTCGGTGCCTCGACCCAGGCTTCGGTGTTCCTCAGCGGCAAGTCGGTGATGATTTTCGGCCTCGGTGCCGGCAGCTTCATCGTGGCCACCTTCTGCGGTGTGCTTTTCGTTAAGGTGATGAACCTCTTCCTCAAAGAAGGTAACAAAATCAATCCCCTTATCGGCAACAGCGGTGTCAGCGCCGTGCCCGATGCCGCCCGCGTGTCGAACAATGTGGGCCTCGAGTACGACAAGACCAACTACCTGCTCCAGCACGCCATGGGTCCCAACGTGGCCGGTGTCGTCGGCTCGGCAGTGGCCGCCGGTATCCTGCTGGCCTTCCTGCACTAAGCAGAACGTCTATACACTCAGCAATAAAAAGCCCGCTGTTTTGCAGCGGGCTTTCTGTTACATAGTATTCGCTTACCCATCTTGAAGACAGCATTACATCTGTCCATTTCCTGACATAACCTCCCGTTCCGTTGTTCAGTTGTTGTTCGCTCGTTGTTCAGTCGTTGTTCAGTCAAGCACTGAACAACGACTGAACAACGAGCGAACAACAACTGAATATCGCCGTGTTAGGCGGGAATATGGCTGTTTTATTCCACCCAGCGGATGTAGTCGGCTTTGCGGGGCAGGGGAGCGGGGATGTTTTTCGAGGGGTAGCCGAGGATGAGGTGGTCGATGCCCTCGTAGTCGCCTTCGATGCCGAGTTCTTTGAGGATGGCTCTGCCTTCGACGGAGTCGAATTCCTCTTTGGCGCGGTGAATCCAGCATGAGGCGAGACCTACGGAGTGTGCGGCGTTGGCCATGTTGGTGAGCACGGCGCAACCGTCGTAGAGGTAGGTGGGTACTTTGCGGTCGGCCAGCACTACGAGCACGACAGGGGCACCGTAGAAGGGGTCGAAGTTTTCCATGGGCTTTTCGCCACGTTGCACTTTGAGTGTGTTCCAGATGCGGGCGTTCATGGCGGAAAGGCGGTCGCGCAGGTCGCGACGGGATACGGCGATAATGAGGGGGCTCTGCTTTCCGTGTCCGGTGGGGGCCCAGGTACCGGCCTCGCATACCTGCGCTATGAGGTGGTGCGAGGGCATTTCAGACGAAAAAGCACGGCAGCTGCGCCGTGCTTTGATGGTTTCAATGACGGCGTTCATTCTGCAACGTGGAGTATGAATTTGTTGACAGCGGTGCTTGACGAACTGGAGGTTGCGTTGTTCCGGTTGATGTTGCCGAGCGCGGATGAGTTGGCGAGGGTGTTGGTGGCGGTGGTGGCGGTGGCAGGGGTGAGCAGGCCGGTGGCACCGAGGGCCATGCCTGAGGCGAAGGCATGGGTGAAGCTGTCGTTGCCTTTGTTTTGCTGCAGCATGGTGTAGCTGGTGGCAAGGGTGAGGGCGTTGGCGAGGTTGGCAGGATTGGAGAGGTCGATTTTGCCGGTGGCTTTGTAGGCGTTGTAGAGGGCAAGGATGGCGGAGCCACAGGTTTGGCCTGCGGTGGTGGCTACGGTGTTGCTGGAAGCGGCTGACTGAAGCATGCTGCACGAGGCCATTGCGAAGGTGGCCAAGCAGGTGAATAATAAGGCTATTTTCTTCATAATGATGTTTTTTTGTTTGTTATACATGTGTTTGTTTCGACTGCAAAGTTACATAAAAAAACAGGTTGTTTGTAATTTTTTTTTCATAATAAACAAAAAAGATGTATATTTGCACCCGATTTAAACTTTAAAAATTGAAACCAATGAACAACAGCATCTTCGTATTCCCGAAGCCTGAGAACGAACCTGTAAAGGGTTATGCACCAGGCAGTCCCGAGCGCAAGGAAATCCGTAAAGCACTCGATGAACTCTATAACACGGTGACCGAAATTCCCGCTATTATCGGAGGGAAGGAGGTGAAGACCAAGGATATGGGGGAGGTGGTGATGCCCACCGAGAACAAGCATGTGTTGGCCCGCTACCACAAGGTGGGCGAAAAGGAGGTGAAGGCAGCCATCGCCGCTGCCGTGAAGGCTCAGCGCGAATGGGCCGATACGCCTTGGATAGACCGTGCCAGCGTGATGATGAAGATTGCTACACTTATCAGCGGAAAATACCGATACCTTATCAACGCTGCCACGATGCTTGGCCAGGGTAAGACGACTATGCAGGCCGAAATCGACTCGGCATGCGAGCTTGTCGACTTCCTGCGCTACAACACCTACTATGCTTCACAAATTTACAGCGACCAGCCCTGCAGCGACAAGGGTACGCTGAACTATGTGACGTATCGCGGCATGGAAGGCTTTGTTTTCGCCATCACACCGTTTAATTTCACCTCGATTGCCTCGAACCTCTGCCTGAGCCCGGCTTTGATGGGTAACGCATGCATCTGGAAACCCTCGACGACGGCTCTGCTGAGCAACTATATCCTGATGAAGATTTACAAGGAAGCCGGTCTGCCCGACGGAGTGGTGAATTTCCTGCCCGGCAGCGGTGCCCTCATCGGCAAGGTTGCCTTTGCCGACGAGAACCTCGCCGGTGTCCACTTCACTGGCAGCACTGCCACTTTCAAGGGCTTCTGGAAGGCTATAGGCCAGAATATCGACAAATACAGAACCTACCCGAAGATTGTCGGCGAAACGGGCGGCAAGGATTTCATTATGGTGCACAAGAGCGCCGACCCCGAACAGGTGGCCACCGCCATTGTACGTGGAGCCTTCGAGTTCCAGGGACAGAAATGTTCCGCCGCCAGCCGTGCCTATGTGCCTAAGAGCATGTGGCCCAAGGTGAAGGAGATTGTAGGCAAGATGATGAAAGAGATCAAGATGGGCGACGTGCGCGACTTCTCGGCTTTCGTCAACGCTGTTATCGACGAAGCTTCGTTCGACAACTGCATGCGCTATATCGACCATGCCAAGAAGAGCAAAGATGCTGAAATAGTGTTCGGTGGCAATGGTGACAAGAGCAAGGGTTGGTTTGTGGAGCCCACCGTTATTCTGGCCAAGAAACCCGACTACAAGTCGATGTGCGAGGAAATCTTCGGACCCATCATTACCATTTATGTCTATGAGGATGCCAAGTACGAAGAGACCTGCCGCCTGTGCGACACCACTTCGCCCTACGCACTCACCGGAGCAATCTTTGCCAACGACCGCATGGCCCTGCGTGCAGGTTACAATGTGCTGAAGAATGCCGCCGGCAACATCTACTTCAACGACAAGCCCACCGGTGCAGTTGTGGGTCAGCAGCCTTTCGGCGGTGCCCGTGCCAGCGGTACCAACGACAAGGCGGGTTCGTATCTGAACCTTATCCGCTGGACTTCGCCGCAGGCCATCAAAGAGACCTTCGATCCTGCCCGCAATTATTCCTATCCTTTCGTGAGCAATGAGGACAACCCCTATGTTCCCGCCAAGGCCACCAAGAAAGTAGCCGCCAAAGCAGCTCCGAAGGCCAAAGCCCCGGCCAAGAAAGCCGTTGCCAAGAAGAAATAAAAATTGGTAAATAGAAGAACGCCGCCTTTCCAGATGGAATGGCGGCGTTTGTTTATATTTTGTTGTTTATTCATATATTTTTCTTATCTTTGTAACCGCATTGGTTACGCAACAAACCATATACGAACCAATGCAACAGCACTTTGAAAAGAACAAACATCAAGGTTCTACCCCGTAAAAAGGGTGGCCAAGAGGGAATCACGTGCAAAACGTGAGCTGTCGCGCAACTGTAAATCACATAAAGTAATCTTTCGGCGATATGCCATTGGACATAATAAAGTCTGAGAAGGTGCCGGATGGATTGTGAAAGCCAGGATACCTGCCTTTTTGTTTTGGACAATGCTTTCGCGTCAAAAGCCATTTGTTCCAAGGAAAGAAAGCCAAGGTACTTCCTCAGGCCACGAATCTTTTCCGTATTTGCTTTCCAATATACACGAAACCGCATTGCCCTAAAGTAATGAAGGATTTTGAAGTATAATATAAAAATAGCAAATATGAACTGGAAAGAAGACTACAGAAGAAAAGTGTCGAAGCCTACGGAGGCTATCAAAGACATTCACGACGGCCAATGTGTGGTGATGGGCCACGCTGCTGCAGCACCGAGATTAATACAGCAAACCCTGGCTGATCACTGTGAGGATTACAACGATGTGCTGATATTCCACATGACGACCCTTGGAGACAACCCCTGCTACAAGCCACAGTGCTACGGCCATTTCCGCCATGTGAGCAATTTTCTCTCGGCCAATTCACGAGAGGTTATTGAACGTCGCGAGGGTGATTTTTTCCCTGCCTACTTTAAAGATGTGCCATCAATGATTGGCAACGACATTCCTTGCGATGTGGCTGTGTTTCAAACCACGCCGCCAAATGCGGAAGGCTATTGTTCGCTTGGTGTAAGCTGCGACTATGCCCAAGCAGCCATCCGTGCAGCCAAAACTGTTATTATCGAAACCAACGAGATGATGCCCTTCACACATGGGGATACAATGATACATGTATCTCAAGTCGACCACATCATTCCTTGTGCCTATCGTTTACAAGAACTACAGCTTCCCGAACCCGGCGAAGTAGAGTTGGCCATCGGACGTAACTGCGCCTCGTTGGTGGCTGACGGTTCCACCCTGCAGCTTGGCATTGGAGCCATTCCGGACGCGGTGCTACAGTCGCTAACCGACAAGAACGACCTCGGTATCCATAGCGAGATGTTCTCCAACGGAGTGATGGATTTGATGGAAATGGGCGTTATCAATGGACGGCGCAAGACATTGCATAGAGGCAAGGCCGTGGTTACTTTTATCATGGGTTCTCGTGAATTGTACGACTTTGTCGACGACAATCCCGACGTAGAGTTCCATCCGGTAGACTATGTCAACAGCCCCCTGATTATTGCGAAAAACGACCGGATGATTTCGATTAATTCATGTCTTGAGGTCGACCTACAGGGGCAGGTGGCAAGTGAAACCATAGGAATACGCCAATACAGCGGGATTGGCGGACAAGTGGATTTTATTCGAGGTGCATCGCTGGCACGCGAAGGCAAAGCTATCATCGCCATGCGTAGCACCGCCGCTAAAGGCACTATTTCGCGTATCAAGCCGTTCCTTCCCCAAGGGGCAGCCGTCAGCACTTCGCGCAACGATGTGGACTATATCGTTACTGAATATGGCGTTGCACGCCTCAAAGGCCGCACGCTCCAACACCGCGCCGAAGACCTAATCCGCATTGCTCATCCCGACTTCCGCCCGATGCTTATTGAAGAATATGAACACAGATTCAAATGCACGTGGAAAGCTGAAGACAATAATTAAACTTTACAACTCAACAAAACCAAACAGAAAGCCGAGACCGTTGCAGGCCTCGGCTTTGTTGTTGATGCAAGATTTCAATCGTTTTTTACAGAACCTTGATTAGCTCCACTTTGAAGATGAGAGCGGCATAGGGTGGAATGTCGGCACCGGCACCGCGTTCGCCATAGGCAAGGTTGTAGGGAATGTAAAACTTGAATATGGAACCCTCTTTCATCAGTTGCACACCTTCGGTCCAGCCGGCGATGACCTGGCGCAGGCCAAATTCGGCGGGCATACCGCGGCGATAACTCGAGTCAAAGACGGTACCATCGATGAGGGTGCCTTCGTAGTGGCAGCGCACCGTGTCGCTGGCCTTGGGCTGGCGACCGTTGCCTTCTTTCACAACCTCGTACTGCAGGCCGCTGGAGGTGACGGTAATGCCAGCTTTCTTGGCATTGGCAGCGAGGAAAGCTTCTCCTTCCCCTTTGGCAACCTTGCCACGTTCGGCAGCTTCAGCCTGCTGACGCTCCTCGAGCTCGGCGAAGTAATGCTCAAGTACCTCGTGAACCTCTTCGTGGCTCATTTTGGGTTGGTTACCCTGCAGCACGTCGGCAATACCGGCTGCATAGTCATCAATATTCAGGCTCTTCTGGAGGCCCATTCCTATCAGTTGATGGCCAATGTTGTGGCCAAGTGCATAACTTAGTTTATCCATGATTAATTGTTGTTCATTCGTTTTCGTAAGTAAAGTATTGCATCGATGTTGCGTGGCACTTGCAGGTCCATTGTACCACTTTCCATACCGATGACATTTCCCTGTCGCACTGCGCGCAGGGTGGAGTAGGGACGTGTCGAGCAGAATGAAGCGGAATCCTCGCGGCGCACAATGATATAGTCGGGATCTTCTTTGACGAGCGCTTCGAGGCTATAGCTCCAGCCACTGACATTTTCGGCAATGTTTCGGCCACCAGCCATACGGATAATATCGTTGATGAAAGTGTTTCCACCAGCCGTAAAGTTGCCCGATGGGCCGAAGCCTACAACGTAGTATACTTTCGGAATTGAATGTGTTGGTCTTGCAGTATCCATATCAATCAATGCATTGACACGTTGAAGCATCAACGCGTTTAAACTGTCGGCCTCTTGCTCTTTTCCCACCAATTTTCCTATGGTGGTGATATTGTCATAGAGAACATCGAATTTAGGCTTCTCAATAACACATACAATCGGTGTGCCCATCTTGTCGAGTTGGTCGGTAGCTTTTTTGCTCACCATCGAGCCACTGATTACGAGGTCGGGGTTAAGCGAAAGGATACGCTCAACATTCAGGTTGCTAATGCCACCGATGGTCGGTATCTGTGCGGCCTCTTCGGGGTAGACGCAAAAATCGGTCCGACCGACAAGAAGGTCTCCCGCACCGAGAGCAAACATGATTTCGGTGACTGCCGGTGATGTCGAAACCACTCGCGTCGGATGCGAGGGCACTATCACCTCCCGGCCATAGTCGTCAATTACAGTGTCGTTTACCGAGACCTGTTGTTGCTTACTGCCGCAGGCTGCAAACAACAATACGAAACCTAATAAGAAAGCATACTTATGCATCTTCCATTCCTCCGCACATAGGCAGCACCACACTGGTGATGTAACTCGACATATCGCTGGCGAGGAAGACACAGCATTTGGCAACCTCGTCGGGTGTACCTGGACGTTTCATTGGGATACGGCTGCACCAAGTATCCATCAGTTCCTTCGGAATGTCGGCAGTCATCTCAGTTTCGACAAAACCGGGTGCCACCACATTGACACGGATATTGCGTGCAGCAAACTCTTTGGCGCAACTCTTGCTGAATCCGATAATGCCAGCCTTCGAGGCGGCATAGTTCGCCTGATTATAATTGCCCGCGATGCCAACCACCGAACCGATATTTACAATCGAACCGTGTCCCTGTTTCCACATCGAAGGCTGTATGGCTTTGGTCATGCAGAACACCGACTTCAGGTTGGTGCCAACCACGCGGTCGAACTGCTCCTCGGTCATGCGTTTCACGGCGCTGTCGTCGGTGATGCCGGCGTTGTTGATGAGAATATCCACGCTACCAAAATCGGCAAGCACCGCTTTGACGAATTCCTGTGCCGACTGATAATCGGCCACATCGGCTGCGTAACCCTTCGCTTTCACCCCCAATGCCTTCAATTCATCTTCTACGGCGATCATCTTGTCGTTGCGGGTGCGACCACAGAAGGCCACATTGCAGCCCTCTTTGGCAAACCTTGTAGCAATAGCATGACCGATGCCACGAGTGGCACCGGTCACGATTGCAGTCTTATGTTCTAACAGCATATTAAAGCAGCTTGGCGAGTTTGGCAGCCAGGTCGCCAACGCGGGTGCTGTAACCCTTCTCGTTGTCGTACCAGCTGACGATCTTCACGAAGTTGCCGTCCATCACCTGGGTCAGCAGGCTGTCGAAAATGCTGCTGTGGGTGTTGTCGATGATGTCGATGCTCACGATGGGCTCGTCGACATACTGCAGCACGCCCTTCATCGAGCCTTCAGCGGCCTCCTTCACGGCGGCGTTGATTTCCTCCTTGGTGACGTTGCAGTTCAGTTCGGCGGTCAGGTCAACAACACTGCCGTCGGGAGTGGGAACGCGCATGGCAAAGCCATCCAGCTTGCCCATCAGCTCGGGGATAACCAGACCCACAGCCTTGGCGGCACCGCTCGAGGTGGGGATGATAGAGACGGCGGCGGCACGGGCACGACGGAGGTCGCTGTGCGGCTGGTCGAGAATCTTCTGGTCGTTGGTGTAGCTGTGCACAGTGTTCATCAAACCACGCTTGATACCGAACTTGTCGTTCAGCACTTTGGCCACGGGAGCCAAGCAGTTGGTGGTGCAGCTGGCGTTCGAAACAAGCTGCATCTCCTTGGTCAGCACGCTGTCGTTCACACCCATAACTACGGTGGCATCCACGTCGTCGGCCTTGCCGGCGGGCACGGTGAGGATAACCTTCTTGGCACCAGCGTTGATGTGCTTCATCATCTGCTCACGTTTCTTGAACAGACCGGTCGACTCGACCACGATGTCAACACCAAGTTCGCCCCAAGGCAGGTTCTGCGGGTCGCGCTCGGCATAGATTTTCACCTTCTTGCCGTTCACCACGAGGCAATCGCCATCGGCGTGCACTTCGCCGTCGAAGTTATCATGCACCGAGTCATATTTGAACAGGTAAGCCAGGGTCTTGGCGTCAGTGAGGTCGTTGATAGCGACGATTTCCAGCTCGGGATGGGCGAGCATGGCGCGGAAGCTCATTCTTCCGATACGGCCGAAGCCATTGATTGCAACTTTTGCCATAATATTCTATTTTTTAATGTTTTAAATTAATTTAACATTTAATAGTTGAATTACAAAGATAATACATTTTTGTCACATGGCAAAAAAAAATAACAAACATTTTTTCATTTCTCTTTTTTTCTCTATCTTTGCACCTCGATGAATACCATTGATAACAATCTCAATACAACTCTAAAAGAGCAACATACACGCCGATGCAGACTCCGCCCGTGGCGCGAAATAGGAGCCCTCCGCCGCGTGGGTCGGGTAATTTGGATTTCCGTCCTTGGACTCTGGCTTCTCTCCGTCGTGCAGGTCCTTCTCGGCAGCTTCATCAATCCGCCTTTCACACCCCTCATGGTGCAGCGCTTCTTCCAGCAGCTCACCACCAAGGACCGACCGGTGCACTTCGAGCGTGACTATGTTTCTATCAACGACATCTCGCCAAACCTTGTCACTGCCGTCACCTATGCCGAGGACGGCCTCTTCATGTACCACCATGGCTTCGACGTGAAGCAGATGAAGCAGGCTTTCCATGAGAACAAGATCGGCCGACGTTTCCGTGGCGGCAGTACCATCAGCCAGCAGACCGCCAAAAACGCCTTCCTGCCTCACAGCCGCACCATGCTCCGCAAGGCTGTCGAAGCCTATTACACCGTCATGATCGAGGCCGTGTGGAGCAAACGCCGCATTATGGAAGTCTATCTGAACATTGTAGAATTCGGCGACGGCATCTACGGTTGCGAAGCCGCTTCGCAGCACTACTTCGGACACTCGGCCGACAAGCTCAGCCGCACCGAGGCCGCCCAGCTGGCCGCCTCGCTGCCTGCGCCCCTCTTGCGTAACCCGGCCCACCAAACCCCCTTCTTCCGCCGCCAGGTCTCCGCCATCAAGCAACGGTTCGGCTGGGGCAGTGTCGACCTCGACATGCCGAAAGAAAAACGACGCGGCAAAAAAATCGCCGACGAAACCCTCTGGGACTTCTACAAATGGTACAGGAAGCAGAAATAACCTGGCAGCGCTACCGTCGCAACTTTGAGACCTATCTCCGCCTCGAACGTGGTATGGCCAGCAACAGTGTCCAGGCCTACCTCCGCGACTTCGACCACATGGCCCGTTTCATGCAAGAGCATCAGACCGAGCCCGAAGCCGTCAAACGGGATGATTTGCTGCAACTGTTGAAGCAGATGGCCGATGCCGGCATCGAGCCCAACTCCCAGCGCCGCATCATCGAAGGTTGGCGCAGGTTTTTCCACATGCTCGTCGTCGAAGACGCAATACCCGACAATCCAGCCAAATACATCGACCTTCCCGCACGCCCGCAACACCTGCCCGATGTGCTTACCGACGACGAAATCACCCAAATCCAGTCCACCTTCGACCTCTCGTTGCCCGAACCTGCGCGCAACTACGTCATCGTCGAAGTCCTCTACGGCTGCGGACTCCGCGTCTCCGAGCTTGTCAACCTGAAACTGTCCAACATCTATGCCGACGACCAATGTCTGCAAATCATTGGCAAAGGCGACAAAGAGCGCTGGGTACCCATCAATCCGCGTGCATTGGACCTGCTGCAGACCTACATTCTCACCATCCGTTCCCACATCCAGCCCAAGAAAGGGGAGGAGCGCTATGTTTTCCTCAACCGGCGCGGCAGCCACCTCACACGGCAGATGGTGTTCATCATGCTGCAGAACGCCGTCGATGCCGCCGGCATCCACAAGCATGTCAGCCCGCACACCCTCCGCCACAGCTTCGCCACTGAACTGGTCGAAAACGGGGCCGACCTCCGTGCCGTGCAGGAAATGCTCGGTCACGAAAGCATAGCCACCACCGAAATCTACACCCACCTCTCGCGCGAGACACTCCGCAACACCATTGCCGCCTACCATCCCCACTACGTCAAGAAATAATTCCTCCCACACCGTTGCCCGTCCGTTGTTCAGTCGTTGTTCAGTCGTTGTTCAGTCGTTGTTCAGTCAAACACTGAACAACGACTGAACAACG
>JAFSLX010000024.1 GCA_017448185.1 Bacteroidales bacterium | reverse complement strand
TTGGTCGAAAAGTGAGTATTACATATATGTAATAGGACACATAAAATGAATAATGATATTATTAACCCAAAAACATTACAACATGAAAAAAAGAATCTTTTTATTAGCTTTGCTAGCCTCGTTCGGGGGCAGTTTGCAGGCGCAGGACACCCTATGGATGAAGCCGGCACCGTTAAGCAATTATTTTTACAACAACTGGCTTGATACCACACAAGGGTATGGACAGAATTCTGCTTATAGTATTGGACGTGCTATGGCCAAACGGTTCATTACAGAGGATACATTGCAGATCTACGGCATAGCCGCTATGATGTTGGATCAGAAAACTAGAATGGAAATGATAGGAGAGTCCCGGGCTCAAATATCTGCAACATTTGAGTACTACGGCTACACCGACACCACCTTGAACAATTGTGAAGAATCGCTGATGCTATTCCAGTACCGTGGGAACGGCACACCGGAGATGCAGCAGTTGGGCGATTCGCTGCATGTGCACGCCCTCTATACCGTGCCGAGCCACTATGTGATGTCGACGATGGAGGCAAACTGGAGGTTTACATTGGACGGATGCCGCAAACCTCTTTACGAGCGCTATTTCTCCGAGCCGCAGACGGTGTGCGACACATTTTATACAGGATGGACAGAGAATTGTATGGAATTCTGCAAATTAGGAGAAGGTTATGGTGCTGGAACATATGTGCTGCGTCCGACACGCCCCATTTTCCATTGCATGAGTTATATATCGGCACCAGATTTGAGCGTGTATGGGCATGTCGAGGCATTAGCCATACTGAGGCAAAACTCTCCGGATTCGGCTTGCAGATGGGAGTTCCAAGGTCCAGATGGTTATTTATACTGGGGTTATTTTATCTTTCCTATTCTTACCCCCGAACCAGAAATCGACACCACGATTGTGATTGACACGACGCAGGCAGACACCACCGTTGTGATAGACACGACAGTCGTCATCGACACGACACAGGTCGACACGGTGGCCATTCGAATGCCGGAGTTTATGGGGCGCTACGTGAGCGTGTCGCCGAACCCGGCGACGGGCAGCGCCGAGGTGCTGTCGAGCTTCGGCTTGAGGCGCGTGGAGGTGTACAGCGCCGCAGGCCGTAAGGTGATGGACCTCAAGGCCGAGGGGCTGAAGGCCACACTCGACGTGTCGAAACTGCCCTCAGGAGCCTACCTGCTGCGCATCCATACGCCGCAAGGCATGACAACCAAGAAGCTGGTGGTGAGGTGATAAAGTCAAGGGCGGGATTCCGGTGGAATCCCGCCCTTGTTTGCAAAGTTTTTTTTGTGCGAAGTGCAGGTTTTTGGTCGCAAGGTATACTAAATTAGAAAAAATCGAGTTATGAATATGGTTGGAATTATGAAAACGATGAACGCTAAAAGATATACGTTGCTGTTGGTGGCACTGCTGATGGTTTCGGCTGCCAGTGCACAAAAGCCAGTGTTTTTCAAGGCAATATCGGGCAAACTGAAAGTCGACTCGACCCGGGTGGTGAAGCGGCCGGCCGTGATGGGGCACTATACCTTCGGCACGGTGCTCGACGGCGACACCATACCGCTGTACCAGCTGCGCGAGGTGCAGGTCTATGCCTCGGGCATGCTGTTGACGCAGAAGGAGATAAAAAAGAACGCCAAGCTGATTCGCAATGTGCGTCTCATGCGCCCCTATGCTCTCGAGGGTAAGCGTCGTCTGGATGCGCTCGAGTCGGAGATTGCCTTGCTGCCCAAGAAGCAGCGCAAGGCCGCCATCAAGCAGGCCGAGAAGGATCTGCTGCGCGACTATAAAGGCGAGATTTCGAACTACACTTTCTCGCAGGGCCTGGTGCTGATCAAGCTGATTGACCGCGAGACCAACCGGACAGCCTACAAAATCGTGGGTGAGCTGCGCGGGTCGCTGCGTGCCGGTCTGTACCAGACATTGGCGCGCCTGTTCGGCTACAACCTGAAGGACCAGTACGACCCTAAGCACAATTCGAAAGACAACTTGATTGAACGTATCGTGATTTCGATGGAAAGGGGACAGCTGTAATGAAGGGCTATTGTTTTTTGAGTGTGGTGCCGATGAGGGCCGAGGCCAGCGACAAAGCCGAGATGGTCAACCA
This sequence comes from Bacteroidales bacterium, assembly GCA_017448185.1. Lineage (GTDB taxonomy): Bacteria > Bacteroidota > Bacteroidia > Bacteroidales > P3 > Colimorpha. The sequence continues at coordinate 10,678 of JAFSLX010000024.1, read as the reverse complement.
GCTGCTGATGGGCGACACGGTCGAGGTGCTCGACCGGCGGGAGAAGTGGACGCTTGTTAAGAGCGAATACGACGGCTACGAGGGGTGGGTCGACAACAAGCAATATGTTCCATTCGAAAGTGCCGCTGACCTGGCCGAACGCGTTTTCCTCGACACGCCCTACCTGTGGGGCGGCCGTTCGCGTGGCGGCATCGACTGTTCGGGCTTGACACAGGTGTGTTTCAAGGCACAGGGCATCTGGCTGCCGCGCGATGCGTCGCAGCAGGTGACCTGCGGCGTGGAGGTGTGCCTGTGCGATGTGCAGCGTGACGATCTCTGTTTCTTCCACAATGCCGAAGGCCGCATTGTGCACGTGGGAATCTGCATGGGCGACGGCCGTGTGATTCATGCCTCTGGCTATGTGAGGGTTGACACGCTTGACTCGACTGGTATCTACGACGGTAAAAAATATACCCACCAGCTGCATTCCATCCGACGAGTAAAATAAATTTTGCCATGTCGGGCTTTCTTTGTATTTTTGCATTTTATTTTAGAATACAAAAATACGATAAGATATTATGGCAGAACTTACTGAGCAAGAACAAATTCGCCGCAATTCGCTGGCAGAGTTGAAGAATCTGGGTATCAATCCCTATCCCGCCGCCCTCTATAAAGTCGACGCTGAGGCCGCCGATATTCTTGAGCGTTATCCCAAGGACAACAGCCTTTTCCAGGACATCAGTATCGCCGGCCGTATTATGAGCCGCCGTATCATGGGTGCCGCCTCGTTTGTCGAGTTGCAGGACCATACGGGCCGCATACAGCTCTATATCAAGCGCGACGAGATATGCCCCGGCGAGGACAAGACGATGTACAACACTGTATTCAAGCGTCTGCTCGACATAGGCGACATCATTGGGGTGACGGGGTATGTCTTTGTGACCCAGATGGGTGAGACCAGTATCCATGTAAAAAGCCTCACAGTGCTCAGCAAGAGCCTGCGCCCGCTGCCAATCGTCAAGGAAAAGGATGGCGTGGTCTACGACGCCTTCAGCGATCCTGAGTTACGCTACCGTCAGCGGTATGTCGACCTGATTGTCAACCCGCAGGTACGTGACACTTTTGTGCAGCGTGCCAAGATTGTCAATGTGATGCGTGAGTATTTCAACGAGCAGGGTTATCTTGAGGTCGACACGCCTGTGCTGCAGAGTATTCCCGGTGGTGCCGCCGCGCGTCCCTTCATCACTCATCATAATGCCCTTGACATCGACCTTTACCTGCGTATTGCCAACGAGCTCTACCTGAAGCGCCTTATTGTGGGTGGTTTCAAAGGTGTGTATGAGTTCAGCCGTAACTTCCGCAATGAGGGTATGGACCGCACGCACAATCCCGAGTTCACCTGCATGGAGATTTATGTGGCCTACAAAGACTACAATTGGATGATGCGCTTTGTCGAGACCATGCTTGAGCGCATTGCCATGACGTTGCACGGCACCACTAAGGTGAATGTGTGGGGCAACGAAATCGACTTCAAAGCACCTTTCCGCAAGGCTCCGATGTGCGAACTGATTAAAGAGGAAACGGGTGTGGATGTGAGCGGTATGGACGAGGAACAGCTACGCGAGGCCTGCAAGAAGCTTGGCATCGAGACTGATTCGACCATGGGTAAGGGCAAGCTGATTGATGCCATCTTCGGCGAGAAGTGCGAGGGCAAGCTCATCCAACCTACCTTTGTCACCGACTATCCTATCGAGATGTCGCCCCTGTGCAAGCGTCACCGTGATAACCCTGAGCTCACCGAGCGCTTCGAACTTTTTGTCTGTGGCAAGGAGTTGGCCAACGCCTATAGCGAACTCAACGACCCCATCGACCAGCTGGGTCGCTTCCAGGAGCAGCTGCGCTTGAGCGAGAAAGGCGATGACGAGGCCATGTTTATAGACATGGACTTTGTCCGTGCCCTTGAATACGGTATGCCGCCGACCTCGGGCATGGGTATAGGCATCGACCGCCTCACCATGATGATGACCGGCGCACAGACTATCCAGGATGTGCTGCTGTTCCCGCAGATGAAGCCCGAGGTGCATGAGAAATCAACAGAAGACGAAGGTGCCGACCTCATGGCCCATGGTGTTGACGAGGCATGGGTTCCCGTGCTGCAAAAAGCTGGTATCAAGACCTACGAACAGCTCAAAGCCGCCAACCCCAACAAGCTTTTCAACGACCTTGGTGGTCTCCGCAAGAAACTCAAACTCGACATTCCTGCCCTCAAGAAGGAGCAATTCGACGCTTGGCTCAATGATTAAGCAATTTACGTTCAATCATTTTGAGGTCAACTGCTATGTAGTGGTTGATGAAGCAACGTGCCAGTGCGCCATTGTCGACCCGGCTAGCGAAGCATCGTTTGAGGATGCACAGTTGACACAGTATATTGCCGATAAGCACCTTGTGCCGACATTGGTGCTACTTACCCATGCCCATGTCGACCATATTGCTGGTCTGCGGCAAGTTTGTGAGCACTACAAGCTGCCGGTCACCATGCATGCCGAAGGACGCAAGTTGTTGAAGCAGGCTGAGGCTTACGGCTCGATAATGGGCTTTGCAGTCGACAATATGGGCGATTTGAAAGTGTCGACAATCGAAGACGGTGAAGTGCTGAAAATGGGGGAAACAGAGATTGAATGCCGCTATGTGCCGGGACATTGCCCAGGAAGCATGTGCTTTGTGCTTCCGGCTGACAATGCTGTACTGACAGGTGACGCACTTTTCCATTTCAGCATAGGCCGTACCGATTTGCCTGGTGGTGACTACCCCACACTGATTAGCAAACTGAAGGAACGAGTGTTGACTTTGCCCGATGAATACACAGTCTTTCCTGGTCATGGCATTGCCAGTCGAATTGACAAAGAAAAGAAATACAATTCGTTTTTGCAATGAGTGTGAAGATTGATCCTGGTTGGTTCGAGGTGCTGAGGCCCCAATTTGAGGCCCCGTATTTCGCACAGCTCAAGGAGTTTCTTGTCGCTGAACGGCAACAATATACCTGCTATCCTCCCGGAGGCAAGATATTTAATGCATTTGACAGTACACCGTTCGATAAGGTGAAGGTGGTGATACTCGGTCAGGATCCCTATCACGAGCCTGGACAGGCGATGGGACTTTGTTTTTCGGTGCCGAACGGCATACAGGTGCCACCTTCGCTGGTTAATATCATTACCGAAATCAATGCCGACCTTGGCACTCAGATTCCCAAGACAAATGGAGATCTCAGTGGCTGGGCGGAGCAAGGTGTGCTTCTGCTCAATGCTACGCTCACGGTGCGTGCCCACCAGGCCGGTTCGCATCAGCACCGAGGTTGGGAGACATTTACCGATGCTGCCATTCAGGCTCTCAGTCTTCAACGCAGTGGTATCGTATTTCTCCTTTGGGGAAGTTATGCTATTGCAAAAAAAGCATTGATTGACACAACCAAGCATCATGTCCTTACCGCTCCGCATCCCTCTCCATTGTCTGCTTATCGCGGGTTCTTCGGCTGTCACCATTTTTCACAGACGAACAATATCCTTGCTGCTCAAGGTGAGCAGCCTATCGACTGGACCAGAATCCGATAGTAGGTTAGAATGTGAGCGTGACGCCAAAACAGGCCAAGATTGGCAACTGGTTGACGCGGTCGAAGGTGGTTCGGTTGAAATAGAAAATATTCTCGCGGCTATATACGTTGGTGACACTCAGGTTGAGTTCCAGTACCGAGCGTTTGCCAAGGGAGAATTTGCGTTTCACACCGAGGTCAAGGCGGTGGTAGTTAGGTAGGCGACCTTTATAAATCTCAGCGAATGAGAGTCCGTATTGGCCATTCTCGTCGGTATAGTCACTGATGATATTGTCGCCGAAAATGATGTGTTGATAGACACCCTGTGTTTGGGTGAAGGGATAGCCGCTACCAAAGGTCCATCGTCCGCTAAGTTCCCATTCACGCTGTTCGCCCAAGGCGTAGGTGGCCAGCATGTTGAGCGTGTGACGTCGATCGTAATGAGGATTATAGGTCTGAATCTCATCGGTGCGTTGAACATAGCCGAGCGAGTAGGTAGTCCAAACGTAAAGGCGCTCCAAATCGAGGCATGCACTTATATCAAAACCAGTGGCAAATCCTTTTTCGATGATATAGTCTTTCATCAAGTATTCAGGCTTGGCATATATTCCCGACTGGTAAGCCGGGTCGTTCTCGTCGTATATTTTGTTGCGATTGGCATTCATCAGTTGTGAGAAATGTTTGAAATAGACTTCGGCATCGAGCGTGATGTGTTCGGTGAGGTCATATTCCACACCTACCACGACATGGGTGGCACGCTGAACGCAGGAAGTTACTCTTTCACCTCGGAATGTGGTGGGAATAAGATCGGCAGAACCTGTCAAGAATCCGGAGAATAGATTGACAATATCGTTGTCGGAGCGGGCATCAAGGAACACTTGGCTATATAGGCCTCCGGCAAGTTTCACACGGAGGTTGTCGCTGGCGTTGTATTTCGCTGCGATGCGAGGCTCAAGACTTGGCTTATTGATGTTTCGAGAAGCATAATAAATCAGTCTCACACCTGGGTCGAGTAGCCATTTGCCGGCATTGATTTTATAGGTGGCGAAGGCCGAAATATTAGTGGTTGGCTCTTTCTGCTCGGTGGTTTTCCCGTATTGGTTCACAAACTGGTAGTCGGTGTTGTTACCCTCCAAAGTGAGTCCGTATTTCAATTTGTTGCTGCCGATGAAATTGGTTATTTGCATGGTAGCATTGAAGCCTCCGATTTCGCTGTATTTGTCTTGTGCAGAGCCGTCCTGCATGGTTATTTGATAGTTAGAGTAGGCAAAACACCCTTCCAGAAGGGCAGATGAACCAGTGACGAGAGAGAAGTTTCCTCCTGCCCCGTAATTTTGCCAGTGATAGTCTGCAATTGATTGGTAGTTAATGACCTTATCGTCAAAACGGAATCCAAAAATATTGAATTTACTACCCGTACCGGAGTTGATGCTCAGTTTTCCATACAGGTCGAGAAAGTCAAATGGTAATCCTCCTGTGATGTAGGGATAGATTATTGTTGAACTTTTCGAAAGAAATGAATTCTTTGCCGTAAGCAGGTATGTGACAGTCATTTTTGACTGCTCTGTTTCTTTTTTCAACGGCCCTTCCAATATTACACTTGCACCAAAAGTGTTGAGGCCGATTTTCCCGCTGTGGTGTCGCTTATTTCCATCGCGGGTCTTGATGTCCATCACCGATGAGAGACGACCACCGTATTCGGCGCCGAATCCACCAGTGTAGATGTCAGCGTTCAGGATGATATCGGTCTCAAAAATAGAATATAAACCGATAGAATGAAATGGATTGTATACAATCATGCCATCCAATAGACAGAGGTTTTGAATCATCGAACCTCCACGGATGTATAATTGGCCACCTTGGTCGCCTGTTGAGCTGACGCCTGGCAGCACTTGCATGTACTGTGCTATGTCGGCTTGGCCACCGATTGAGGGCATCTGCTGTATCTGCGCAGCAGTCACTTTCTCGACCGAGACCTGTGTTTGCATGCGCCGTTCTTCAATCTTGCTGTCGGTAATGTTTACGGCATCAAGAGTCTGAGAGGTAGGTTTTAGTCGGATGCTTTTTGTGATTGTTTTCCCACTGACTAAAGTGATGGTCTCGGAGAATTCCTCGTAACCTACATATTTTACTTTCAGGGTATACGTGCCTGCTGGAACCTTGTTGATCAGGAAGAATCCATTCAGGTCGGTTGCACAGCCATAGCGTGTACCATCAAGTACTACGTTGGCAAATGGTACTGCCTCGCCGTTGGCATCGTCAAACAACGTACCTTTGATAGTGCATTGTGCCCATGCAGAGGTGAAAAAGAAAAAGTGAAAAGTAAAAAGTAATATTATGTATAAAGTTTTTTTCATTTGTCTTAAATACTAATGAATCACTTTGAAAATAAGTTCTTTCAATATTTCGCCGTCGGTGACATTGCCCGAATTGCGAACTCCCTTAGACCGTAAATCGGCATCGTAAAGGTAGCCGATACAGGTAGCCAGCTTGCCCAGCGGATAATTGCTGGCTGCCACGGCATAGTCGCGCACAAATGATGGCGCACACCCCAATACCTTTGCTGCATCGCTCTTGTTTTCAAGTTGATGGTAGAACATTACTTTCAGAAAATAGTTGTACAATACAGGCAGAACCAATTGTATTGGATTCTTTTTAGGGTTGGCTGCAAAATAGTTTACTATGCGGTTGCACATTACAGGGTCGCGGCGGCCAATGGCATTTTGCAATTCGAATACATTATAATCTTTACTAATGCCAATTTGGTTTTCGACGAGTTCTTCAGTAATCGTACCTCCTTCGGGTAATAGCGGATAGAGTTTCGACAGTTCGTTGGCCACTTTACCGAGATCAGCACCGAGCGATTCGGCGATAAGCACGGCAGCCTTATCGCCAATTTTCATGCCATGCTGTGCCACTTCGTTGGCAATCCATGCTGGCACTTGGTTGTCGTACACTTTAGGGGTCTCGTATACTACCCCCACCTTGTCGATGGCTTTGTATACTGATTTACGTTTGTCGATTTTTTTATGACGATAGCAGAATACGATGACACTTTGTTGCTGCGGATTGGCAAGATATGGTTCAAGGCTCTTTTCCCACTGTTTTATGTCAATGTCTTGGGCTTCTTTGACAATAACCAGATGAATGGGCGACATCAAAGGATATCTCATGGCAGTGTTGATGACAGTCAGCATGTCAACATCGCGGCCATACATTATTGAAAGGTCGAAGTCTCGGACTGATTCGTCGATGACATGCTCTTCGAAATAGTCCGAAACCTTGTCAATATAGTAGTTTTCTTCGCCTGTGATCAGATATACAGGCGCGAACTTTCCCGCCTGTATATCTGCAATCAGTTGTTTCTCGGTCATTGCCATTGCTACGTTAACGAAGATTATTTTGCCTTTATGACATATCGATATATGGTTACATAAGCAAGTCGCAGAGCTGAGCTACCGACAGAAATGTAGTATTCCCAATCAGAGTTACGATAGGCTTGACGTTTGCGTTTCTCGGTGGGTTCAACATATACGATGTCGTTCTGCTGCAGGTAGTAGTAGGGAGAGTTGAACACCTCCTTGCTGGTGAGGTCAATCGTGTCGACAATCTGTTGGTTGTTCTGGGTGCGCACAACGGTGACGCAGCTGCGAATACCATACATGGTGACATCACCACAGCGGGCAATGGCTTCGAAAATGGTGATGCGGTTGTTTTTCACTTCAATCTGTTGTGGCCTTTTTACTTCACCGATAACGGTCACTTGGAAGTTCATTAAGCTCACAGTGACAATGGCATCTTTCACAAAGCCACCCTCTCGCAGGCGTTGAGAGATGTTCTGTTCCAGCTGTTCGGTGGTGAGGCCTCCGGCAGGTATGTGGCCAAGCAACGGGAAGATGATGTTTCCACTTTGTGCTACCAGATAGCCATTGACAGGACTGGCTTTGCTTGTGCCGGTGGCCTTGTTGCTTTCTTCGTTGAAAGGAATCGTCGACGCAGGCTCTTGGCTGTAGACATAGATATACAGTCGATCGCCGGCTTTGATGGTGTGGGACTGATGGTTGGTGATGGCAACGGCTTGGTCGCGAGGTGCATCATGGACATAGGCGAATTCCTGCGTTGTTCCGCAGCCCGATAGCCATGCTATGCATAGCAACAATATGCACCATTGTGCTTTTTTCTGTTTCATGGTTCAGTTTTTCTTGTGCCACGGCATGGTGGGCAATTCTACCGAACGGAAAGCCGAGAACAACGAGTTGGTCGAGGTTTTCTCCTTGCCGTAGATGTCGGCCACCAGGTCTTTGTATTTCTCCATCAGCGGTCCTCGACGCAGTTTAAGGGTGGGCGAAAGTAGTCCATTGTTCGGGTTCCAGTCGTCGACCACCAGGCGGAACTGCTTGATTTGCTCGTGAGGAGCTAGTGTTTTGTTGTAATTGTCAAGCTCTTTGCGGTATTTGTCGTGCACCTGAGGCAGCGAGATAAGCTCGGCATTGTCGCGATAGTGCAACTTGTACTTCAGAGCCCAATAGTGCAACGTGTTGAAGTTGGGGCTGATGATGGCTGCGGCTTGCTTTTCGTTCTCGCCTATCACCATCACCTGTTCAATGTATTCCGAGCCGCGAAGCATGTTCTCAATCAGCTGAGGTGCAACATATTTGCCTGCAGAAAGTTTGAAGATGTCTTTTTTGCGGTCGGTAATCTTGAGGTAGCGTCCGTTCACCAGTTCTCCGATGTCGCCGGTATGGAACCATCCTTCTTTGTCAATTACCTGCGCTGTGTATTCAGGGTCTTTATAGTAACCAAGCATCACGTGTGGTCCACGGGTGAGAATCTCGCCATCTTCGTCGAATTTCATTTCCACACCGCTCAGGATAGGACCTACGGTGCCAATCTTTACCATTTTGTGGGCTGGGTCGTTGACGGCGATAACAGGCGAGGTTTCGCTCAGTCCGTAACCTTCATAGATATTGATGCCCGCTGCGGCGAAGAGGCGTACCATCTTGGGCTGGATCGAGCTACCTCCCGTAATGACGGTAAGGCGGTTGCCACCGAATTTCTCGCGCCAGTGGCGATAGACCAGTCGGTCGAGGATGATTTGGTTCAGTTGATAGAATGGTTGCACCTTCGAGAGCCCAGTGTAGTCGTAACGCTGACCATGACGGAAGGCCCAATCATAGATTTTCTTTTTCAAGCCGGTGAAGTCCTTGCCTGCAGCGTAAAGTTTGTCGTGTACCATCTCAAGCACGCGTGGTACAGCACAGAAGCCATGGGCCTGTACTTCCATCATGTTTTGTTGGATGGTTCCGAGATTCTCGGCATAATATATACTGATACCTTTGTATTGCCAGTGGTAGTTCAGCGAACGCTCGTAGATGTGGTTCAGGGGAAGGAATGAAAGCACACGGCACTCGCTGGTCATCGGGTTCACCTGCGAGTGGGCAAGGAAGTTGCTGCAGAGGTTGCGGTGGCTCAGCATCACACCTTTGGGCAGGCCTGTGGTGCCACTGGTGTAGATCATCGTCATCCATTCGTCGGGAACGATGGTCTGCTTGCGCTGCTCGATTTCAAGCATCCATTTGTCGCGGTTGGCGATGCCGGCTTTTAGTATTTCGAGCATTCGGTGTTCGCCTTCAATGTTGGCAAGTGTGTATACATCAGGCTTTTTTTCCATTTTGTCCAATGCTGGACGTAGGCGCCCGAGCAGCACTTTTGTGCTTACAAACACAGCTGAGGCTTCGCTGTGCTGCAGGATGTGCAAATAGTTTTCGGCGCTGAGGGTGGGATAGATGGGCACGTGAATCATGCCGCACATTGCCAATGCCATGTCGATGAAGTTCCATTCGGGGCAGTTGGCGCTCATTGTGATTACGCGGTCGCCCTTTTTCAAACCTATTTCACAGAGTCCATAAGCCAGATAATGAGCATATTTATAATAGTCGTGTGAGCTGTATTTCACCCACTCGCCATTGACTTTTCCTGCAAGAATGTCGTCTTTCGGATACTGTTCGACCAAGTGGTCCAACAAGTCGAAAGTGCGTTTTATTTCTACCATTTTTAACAAATTTTAAAATGCAAAGATACGTACTTTTCTACATACGGCAATAAAAAAAGTGAGCCTTGACTCACTTTTTAACATTTACTGTTGTATTATTCCCTCTGTATTTCACTGATTCATCATGCCGTTTTTAGCGTAGAAGTCCAGCAGTTCACGGCTGATGCTTTCGTTTTGTTCGCGGGGGTAGCGTTTGGTGGTGAAGATTTCGCAATAATTGCGAGTACCGTTTTCGCGTACCATCTGTTGATTAAAGGGGTCGTTGTCGCGCACGGCATGGGTTTTTGCAATGTCCTCGTCGGTCGGGTCGTGATAGACCTCGCTATGCAGCACGGCATCACAGCCCAGACGTTCGCTCATGCGGCCTTCCTCGGCAGGATGGCCCATCGCCAGCGTGATGACAGGAACCACACCCTCGGGGCAATGCAACAGATGGGCAATCTTCTCTGTATTATACATTACGGTGCCCAGATGACAGAATCCCAAGCCTTTGGCCTCGGCGGCGATGCAAAGGTTCTGGGCAAAAAGGCTTGCGTCTACCAGTGCCGATTGAAGCCACAACAGATTGCCATAAGGTTTGTCACATCCATTCACCTCGCAGTAGCGATGGTAGCGGTGCACGTCGGTGCATATAGTGAGGAATAGCGGAGCCGAGGAACACTGTCCAAAGTGCAGCGCGCAGAGTTCCGTCCGCAGCGGCTCCTCCTGAGTGGCTATTACACTGTATAGCTGCATGTTGCCTGTATTCGAGGCTCGAAGGCCGCAGTTTACAATCTCCTCCAAATCTTTTGGGTCGACTTTCTCGGTGGTGAATTTTCTTATCGACCGATGCTGCAGCATCACCTCTATTGCATTGATTTCCATTTTTCTTTATGTTGTTTTGAAAATGCAAAAATACGACAAAAAAAGCGAATTGGAAAAAAAATGTTGAATGGCGACAACAATCATGGCATTCGACTGGCTCACAGCTTAGCCTCGGCTACCGTTGTCCGGTCGTTGCTCAGTTGTTGTTCAGTCGTTGTTCAGTCGTTGTTCAGTCATTCACTGAACAACGACTGAAC
>JAFSLX010000023.1 GCA_017448185.1 Bacteroidales bacterium | reverse complement strand
GTTCAGTCGTTGTTCAGTGTTTGACTGAACAACGACTGAACAACGACTGAACAACAAGCGAACAACAAGTGGACAACAGATGTTTGTGTGGATTTGTATGGGTTTTTGATTGACAGTGATTTGGCAGGCTTGCAATATTTGGGTCGGTTCGACGTTATTTTCAATGAAAAAGTATCTGTCCTATGCCGACCGACCGGACATACATCGCCATCGACCTCAAGTCGTTCTACGCCTCGGTGGAGTGCGTCGAGCGAGGCCTTGACCCGCTGACTACCAATCTGGTAGTGGCCGACGCATCGCGTACGGAGAAGACTATTTGCCTCGCTGTCACGCCGACGCTGAAGCAGTACGGCCTGTCGGGACGGTCGCGATTATTCGAGGTGGTGCAACGCGTGCGCCAAGTGAACAACGAGCGGCGCAAACGTGCTCCGTATTGGCAGTTCAGTGGCGAGTCGGCCGACGACAATGAACTGAAAACCAATCCTTCTTTGGCCGTAACCTACCATGTGGCTCCGCCTCGCATGGCACTCTATATCGACTACAGCGCCCGTATCTACGGTATTTATTTGAAGTATGTAGCCCCTGAGGATGTGCATGTATATTCGGTCGACGAGGTGTTTATCGATGTTACCAACTATTTGGGAACGTACAAGATAACACCTCACGAACTGGCACGTCGCATGATTGGCCACGTGCTGCGCGAGACGGGCATCACCGCCACTGCCGGCATCGCTACCAACCTCTATCTTTGCAAGGTGGCTATGGATATAGTTGCCAAGCACATACCAGCCGACAAGGATGGGGTTCGTATTGCCGAATTGGACGAGATGTCGTACCGCCGCCAATTGTGGAGCCATCGGCCGCTGACTGACTTTTGGCGCGTGGGGCGTGGTATTGCACGCAAGCTTGAAGCCTGCGGCATGATGACCATGGGCGATGTGGCACGCTGTTCGCTCGAAAAGGAGGAACTGCTGTATAAACTATTCGGTGTCAATGCTGAACTGCTCATCGACCACGCCTGGGGGTGGGAACCCTGCACTATGGCCGCCATCAAGGCCTACCGCCCCAAGAGCAATTCGTTCAGCTCGGGGCAGGTGCTTTCCGAGCCTTATACCTTTGAGAAAGCGCGCGTTGTGATGCGCGAAATGGCCGATGCGATGGCTTTGAAACTGGTGAGCCTTCGCATGGTGGCACATCAGGTGGGTATCTTTATTAATTACGATACAGCAAGCTTGAAACAAGGTAGTTACGATGGCGATGTGGTCAGCGACTATTATGGTCGACCGGCTCCCAAGCCGGCCCATGGCGGAGCCAACTTTGCCACTCCCACCGCGTCGGCACGTATCATTACCGAAACTGTGATGCAGATTTTCAACCAGGTGGTTAATCCGCGTTTGCTGGTGCGCAGACTTACCATTACTGTAAACCAGGTGGTTGGTGAGGATGAGGTTGACACAAATGCTGCCGAGCAGCTCGACATGTTCACCGACTATGAAGCGGTGGCACGCCAACGTGAGGCCGCTCAGGTTGCCCTCGACAAGGAGCGTCGCATGCAGGAGGCTGTGCTCTCTATCAAACGAAAATACAATAAGAATGCCATTTTTAAAGGTGTTGACCTCGAGGAGGGGGCGACGGCTCGCGACCGTAATGCCCAAATAGGAGGACACAAGGCTTAGTTTAGAGTTAAGAGTTATGGAATCTGATTATAAAGATATTATCAATCTGCCTCATCATGTGTCGACGCAGCGTCCACGCATGAGCATGGAGGGTCGTGCCGGACAGTTTGCTCCTTTTGCCGCCCTTACTGGTCTTGGGGCTGCAATCCGCCGTGCTGCCGAGCACCCTGACGAGCAGGTGTATTTTGACGACGAAATGCTGCAAAGCCTTTACAATGAATCTTTTGATGAAGAATAATCCATGAATCTTTCACCTTTTACTTCTCAGCTTTCACCTTGTATCGTCGGCCTTTCGCCCATGGACGACATTACTGACCTGCCCTTCCGTCAATTGTGCAAAGAGATGGGAGCCGACCTGCTCATCACCGAGTTCATTGCCAGCGAGGCCTTGAACCGCGATGCCGAGAAAAGCCTGCGCAAAATGCGATTCACTGAGGAACAACGACCTATTGGCATACAGATATTTGGGGCCGATGAGGACGAACTTTTGCGTTGTCTTGAGGTGGTCGAGCAGGCCCAGCCCGATTTTATTGACATCAACTGGGGCTGCCCTGTGCGTAAAGTGGCTGGCAAAGGTGCTGGTTCGGGCATCCTTCAAGATATACCTAAAATGCTTAGAATCACAGCTTCAATGGTACAGCATGCCCATTTGCCGGTGACGGTGAAGACTCGCATAGGCTACAGTGCTGATTCCATGATGATAACGGACTTTTGCGAAGCACTCCAAGATACTGGCATTGCTGCCCTAAGCATACACGGACGCACTAAAACTCAGATGTATAGCGGAACGGCGGATTGGACGATGATAGGAGCGGTGAAAAACAACCCACGTATGCACATACCTATCTTTGGTAACGGTGACATTACTTCGGCTGCGCAAGCTGTTGAAAGTAAGAACTGTTACGGTGTTGATGGTATTCTGATTGGACGTGGGGCTATCGGCAACCCTTGGATATTCGAACAGTGTCAGCGTGCTTTCCGTGGGGAGCCTGAAAGGGAAATTACTGTGAATGAGCGGGTAGAGGTATGTCGTCGTCACCTGCAGGCTGCCATTGATTTTAAGGGTGAACGCACCGCCATCTTCGAGATGCGCAAGCACTATGGCGCTTATTTTAAGGGACTTTTCAATTTCAAGCCTTTCCGTCTTGCTCTTGTCAGCACCCCCTCGGCCGAGGAGACTTTCGCAGTCCTCGACCGTATCAAAGAACATTACCGTCAGTAGTGGCTTATTTTTTGTTCAGGTAGTCCACCCACCAACGGTCGGCGTTTAGAAGATAGACAGTGCAGTCGTCTCGCCCTTTACTATTGGTAGCCACGGCTTTGACAGCCTTGTTCGAGACTTTTGGAAGCACATTGCACCACTGCACGATGACAGTGTAGCGAGTGGTGGATTTTAGTTCGGGGATAATGGTACGGTAGCGGTTGAGGGTCATGCTGTGGTGCGAATCTTCGACCACGGTGGGCGACGGTGGAAAGTGGTCGAAAGAACCACGGTTGTTCCAATCATAGGAGAGAAATCCACTCTGTGTATAGCAGTTGATATGCCAGAAAATCAATGAGTCGCCGTCGAAGTAGAGCACTTGTACTGGCTGTGCACGGTGTTGCATTTGGTTAGAGTCGAGGTCAAGTCGGATAATGCTGTCGACCTGTGTTGTCGAAGCCACTATTTGCGTGCAGGGTATTGTTCGTTGACTTTCGATAAGGAATGCTTCGATACGCTTGTTGTCCACTTTCTTGATTTCATCGATGCCGAACACTGCTTTGGCCATCATGGAGCAACCGCTGAGAAGCAGTAGTATGGCGAACAGGAGTAAAAAGCGAGGGACTCGCATTGGTGGCTGTTAGAATGTGAATGTGAACGACTGTGGGTCGGGATACCAGCTGTGGAACACCAATGTGTAGCTGCCGTGACCAATACTTGAAATATCGAACTCGTTGTCCACCTCGCACATGCAATCGGCTTGCGGATTATTCTCATCCTCTGTTTCGTAAATGTTGATAATCGAACCTTCACGGATGACCGTTACATTGATACCGCCTTCCATTTCGGCTGTGCCACAATTGACTAACAGGTTGTGGTGCGTCACGTGGAGTGTACCGTTTCGGTATACCACACTTACCGAGTCTGGATTCTCAAAGCCTTTGAGGGCAATGGCATCAGTGTGGAGTAGACATTCGGAATGGTGTGCGTTGTAGTTCAGCTCTATTGGTTCCACCTCTTTCCCGCATTGGAAAGCTGTCAGCAGTACAGCGCCCATGGCGATGGCGGCAAGGGATTTGATAATGTTGCGTTTCATATTCCTTAAATATATTTTGTTAATTTCGAATGTATGTACAGGGGATGGATTCCTCGAAAGTGGAACCTAACTGTTTTTCATCGACAACAAGTTTGTTGTTGCTCACCTCTTTCAGTTTCCATTCTACGTTTGGGCGGAGCTCTTCTGTTCCGTTGCTGTTATTCAAATATTCGAAATGCACTTTGTTTCCGTTGTCGGCAAGCGACCATCTGTAAGACAGTGTGATAGGCGTTCCAAAACAACCAGGCCCAAAGTTGAAATGTGCTATGCCGTCAGTTTTAATCTCCACAGCCACTGACGGCAGGGTCGAGTCTTGTTGCAATCCCCATGTGCCCACAAGCATGTTTTCCGAGATGTGTGCCTTCTCGCAGCCCGCCAGCAGTATGGTGCCCAAGGCAAGGACGATGAAAGTTTTGATGATGTTGGTTTTCATGGCTTAAATGTGTCTAATATAACGGTTTTCTGGTATAATTATTGTCGATTGTCAGTAACTTTATACATAGTAGTCGTTTTAAAGCGTCAAATCTTACACTTTCCTTCAAATTTTTGGCAACGGTGGTCAAAAGCCGCATGTTGCTCCGTGGTTTAATCGTTGATCAGTCGTTGTTCGATAGTTGTTCAATGCCGCATCGAACAACTATCGAACAATGACTGATCAACGATAGAACAACGGCAGGAGCGGAAAGAAACACAATATTTATTTACGTTCTACGTTATCATGTGGCAATGGAAGCAAAGAACATTATTGAGATTAAGAATAAGCGCGCCGACTACGAGTACTTCCTAATGGACGAATACACAGCAGGTTTGGTGCTGATGGGCAGCGAGATAAAGAGCATCCGCGAGGGCAAAGCCAACTTGAGCGACGCGTGGTGTACGTTCGTTGGCAACGAGCTGTTTGTCCGCGACATGCACATCTCCGAATACAAGTTTGGCTCCTATTGGGGTCACACCGCCAAACGCGACCGCAAACTGTTGCTCAACCGCCGTGAACTGAGAAAGTTGCAGATGAAGATCAAAGAGCGTGGTTTTACCATTGTGCCCGTATTGCTCTATGTCAATCCGCAAGGCTATGCCAAACTGACCATCGCTTTGGCCAAGGGTAAGCATCATTACGACAAACGTGAGACAATCAAAGCCAAGGACTCGCGTCGCGATATGGAACGTGAATTAGCATAATAGACATGAAGGTATTCAAGTTCGGAGGGGCTTCGGTCAACAGTGCCGATGCTGTGCGCAATATGGCGCAGATAGTGCAAAGTCATTTGGAATCAGAACCTTTGGTGGTGGTAGTCTCGGCCATGGGTAAGATTACCAACCTGCTGGAACAACTCGTTCCAGGGTGTTCGGAATTCGAGTTTAGTAGTTTGGAATTGAGAAAACAACTTGAGGACTACCACCGTGGCATTGCCTCGTCATTGATGCCTGATAACATGGAGGTTCAGCACAGAATCGATGCTTGGTTGGCCTCCTTGGATGCCCTTTGTGCCACACTCCCTGCCGATGCAGGACACTACAACTACAATTATGACCAAGTGGTCAGCCATGGTGAATTGCTTTCGACTTCTATTATTTCCGAATACCTCAACCATCTTGGAATAAACACCTTATGGGTCGATGCACGTCAACTGATAAAAACCGATAACCATTACCGTGAAGGCCGTATTGATTGGCAGGCTACACAGGAAATAGTTCGGAGATCGGAGTTTGTAGATCGGAGTTCAGTTCGCGTTATCTTAACGCAAGGCTTCATTGGTGGAACGAATGGTGGAACAACCACCTTGGGTCGCGAGGGTTCAGACTATTCTGCAGCCATTCTGGCCTATTGCCTTAATGCAGAAAGTGTCACTATATGGAAGGATGTGCCCGGTTTCCTTAACGCTGACCCGAAATACTTTGGCGACACCATCAAGATTAGCCAAATACCCTACAACGAGGCCATTGAGTTGGCCTACTATGGTGCCTCGGTTATCCATCCCAAAACGGTGAAACCCATTCAGAACAAGGGTATTCCTCTCTTCATCCGCTCGTTTATCATGCCCGAGGCCGAGGGTTCGTCCATTGGCGACTACCGTGTGCTTGTCCCTGAAACGCCACTTTACATATTTAAAAACAACCAGATACTGCTTTCGATTTTGCCGCGCGACTATTCCTTCATCGCCGAGGACAATCTGCAGGTCATTTTCGGCATACTCAGTAAGATAGGCATCCGTGTGAACCTGATGCAGAACTCGGCCCTGAGTTTCTCCATCTGCATCGACAACAATCCGCAACTGGTCGAGCGGTTAATTGAAGAATTAAGAGGCATGTTTCGTGTACGTTATAACGACGGTTTGCAGCTTATCACCATCCGTTACTACACTCAGGAGGTAATCGACAGCATCGTTGATAGACGGCCTATCCTTCTCGAGCAGCGCAGTCGTACAACCGAGCAACTGATTGTGCCTCAAAAGAAATAGTTGTTTTTCTTGACTTAAATCATTTTTTTTATGTATTTTTGCATCCCGAATTATGATAGTAAAACTATATAACGGGAATCCTAACATTCGGGAAGTAAGACGCATAGCTGACATTTTGCGCGATGGAGGCATTGCTATTCTCCCTACCGACACCCTTTATGCTTTTGCCTGCAGCATGGAACACAAAAAGGCTGTTGAGGAAATTGCAAACCTCAAGGGATTCAAGCTCAAGCAGGCAAAATATTCGATGATGTGTGCTTCGTTGAGTCAGGCATCGGAATATGTCCGTGCCATGGACCGCGATACTTTTGCCTTGCTTAAAAGTTGCCTGCCAGGCCCCTATACTTTCATCATGGAGGCATCAGGCAATGTGCCACGCAACTATCAAAATGCCAACAAGACGATTGGCATCCGTGTGCCCGAAAACGACATCACACGTGCCATCATTGAGGAGACGGGTATGCCGCTAATTTGCACTTCGGTTCGTCCTATTGGCGAGGACGATGAGTCCGAAAACTATACTGACCCTGATTTGATTCATGACCGTTTTGGCAGCCGTGTTGACGTGGTGGTCGACGGTGGCATCGCCGATATTGCCCCTTCAACTGTAGTCGATTGCTCTGACGGCATAAACCTTGTGCGTCAAGGGAAGGGAGAAATCGACCTATGAACATTACCATCAATAGCGGGGACGGATTTTATTCGGGACGCGGCGGATGTCTCTCGCGTCTCATGATTCTTTCCATCGCCGTTATGGTGGGTGCTTGGCTGCTGCCCGGCATAGATGTCAGTTCATTCTGGGCTGTGCTGCTAACTGCTTTGGTCATTGCCATACTTGACAACCTTTTACGCCCCATATTGATAGTGGTCACTCTGCCGGTCACGGCCATCACTCTCGGCCTTTTCCTGTTTGTTATCAATGCTGTCATTATCGTCACCGCTTCGGCCATCGTCGATGGCTT
The DNA here is from genome assembly GCA_017448185.1 of Bacteroidales bacterium. Lineage (GTDB taxonomy): Bacteria > Bacteroidota > Bacteroidia > Bacteroidales > P3 > Colimorpha. The sequence goes on along the minus strand of JAFSLX010000023.1, from coordinate 7,141 downwards.
CTATGTGAAGAATTTTGGCTCGGCGCTGCTTTTCAGCTTCGTGCTGATGGGGGTGAACTACCTGCTCGAAATGCCAAACAAATACTTGGACCGTAAAGACTTTGTCGAGAAAAAGAACGACGATACCGACGACGAAGGTTTTACTCCATACGAAGAAATAAAAGATTAATCATGAAACAGATAACCCGTGCTGCCGACCTGCAGTCGGCTGTCAAACAAGCTAAAGAACAGAATCTCGAAATAGGACTGGTGCCCACCATGGGTGCCTTGCACGAAGGCCACCTTTCGCTCATCGAGCGTGCCTTGAAGGAGAACGACATGGTGGTGGTGAGCCTCTTTGTCAACCCTATCCAGTTCAACAACAAGGAAGACCTTGAAAAGTACCCCCGCACCATCGATGCCGATCTCAAACTCATCGAGAGCCTCATTGCGCGTATCGAATGCCGTGCCAAGGAGTTGCTGGCCTTCACGCCCTCCGTTGAGGAGATGTATCCGCAGGGTGAGCCGAAGGAGGTCTACCACTTTGGTCCCATTGAAGAGGTTATGGAAGGACCGCGCCGTCCGGGTCATTTCAGTGGTGTCGCCGTGGTGGTGCGCCGTCTGTTCGACCTCGCCCAGCCCAAGCGTGCCTATTTCGGCGAGAAGGACTACCAGCAGATTGCCGTAATCCGTTCGTTGCTTGAGCAGATAAAATATCCTATCGAACTTGTGCCCTGCCCCATCGTACGTGCCGACGACGGATTAGCCCTAAGCAGCCGCAATATGCGCCTCTCCCCTGCCGCCCGCGCTATGGCTCCCGCCATCAATGCCACTCTTGAGCAAGCTGCCGAGATGGCCGAGTATGAGGAGGTCGACGATGTGAAGGAGTGGGTACTCGACACATTGGCCAGCTACCATGAGGTGAACGACTGCCCCGACGGCCTCCGCTTTGAGCCTGAATACTTCGAGATTGTCGATGCCGTCACCCTCCAACCCATCGCCGAGTGGGCCAACGCCGAGCAGAACGGCGCCGTGGGCTGCATCGCCGTCTGGCTCGATGGGGTGAGACTGATCGACATTGTGAAGTTCTAAATTATTTCAGCATCCAGTTGATGCCCAACAGGGCGTTGGTTTCCAGCATGCCTGTGCGGAATCCGACACCGGCGGCAAGGCCGCCTTGCGCCTTGAGCTGTAGGGTGGGCGTGGCCTGCCACAGCACCTCGGCGGTGCCGCCCACATTCTCCATGCCGGCACTTACCATCAGCCGGTCGGTGGCCAGCCAACGAGCCATGATGTTGAACTGGAAAGGTTTGTCACGCTGCAGGACATAGACAGTGGTGTTCCCTATTGGGCGACCTGTATTGAAGCGATAGCTTACACCATAGTCGAGCACCCAGCGGTGCCCCAGCCGGTTGCGGAACTGGAGGCCCAGCACAGGTTCAGTCCCATTCCCAAGCACATCCCACCGGTTGCCAGATTTCACCACCGACAGGTCGATGAGTGCGTAGGCCGACACTTGCGGTTCCCAGCCGTGGCCGCCCTCGAAGAGCATCATCTTCAGCCCCAGCGAAGGAGAGAAAGTCGTAAGGGTGTCGCTGAAGGTGCCGGTGGAGAACTCAAAGCGGTCTCTCGAATGGAAACCCGTCACGTTGGCGAACAGCTCGAAGCGGTTGCCGATGCCGTAGCGCAGGCCTATGCCACCACCGAGTTCGCGCCAGTAATCATGCATCGGAATGACACTGCCGTTAGTGGCGTATACTTCCCGGTCCTGACTGAAACTGAACCACGAGGCCTGGCCGCTCAGCTGCAGGTGGCCTTTGCCTATGGTGTTGGGACCGGTGGTGGAGAGTAGCGGATTGGTGTCGGGAGAATGTATAGGGTCGAGCAGGTTCACCTGTGCCTGGCACGTCAATGCGCCGATGATAGTCATGGCCGCAAAAAACGCGAGGGCCATCAGAGTCGATTTATCGTTCTTTTTCATAATATAATATGTTATATTGTTTTACAGGAAAAAGGTCATGCCATGCAGGTAGATGCCGTCACCCGACAGCGGGTCGCGGTAGGAAGGCAGCAGGTTGACGAAGAAGCGCACGCCGTGCGTCAGACCGAGCACGTCGGTCGAGAGAGTGATGCCCAGCTCCAGCTTCCACGGCTGCAACGAGGGGGCATGGTGGATGATGCCATCCGACTCGTGGAATCCTACACTGCCGCTACTGCTGCGTTCGGCGTATGAGGCCTTGAGGCCAAGGTTGGTAGTGAAAGCATAGCCTGCAAAGAAGTCGGCGCTCACGCCCAGTAGGCGGTGTTCGTGGGACCACGGATACCAGGTGGCCTGCAAAGGGATGCCGAGATAGCCGAAAAAAGTGTAGGCATGCTGCTTGCCATCAGAGTATTCGTTTCCGGCATAGTTACCAAAATTCAGCCCGTCGGCATAACTGTAACCGTTTCCGTCGTCGACCATGTTGAGGTCTACGTTGTAGTGCAACGGGTTGTAGTTGAGGTCGACACGCAGGCCGGTAGCGAGGCGCCAGTGGGGTGACACGTGGTAACTGAGCAGCAGCGGCACCTGCAGGACGAGGCCATGCGTGCTGTAGTAGGGCGATGTCTCGTTGTCGCTGTTGAAGAGGGAGACACCTGCCGAAAGGCCCAGTTCGAGCGAGACATGCTGCTGTCCGGCACACTGCAGGCTGTCGTCCTGTGCCTGTACACCAAGCAGTGTACCTAAGAGGACCATTGTCAAAAATATGCGTTTCATATTGTCAAATGTTTTTTTCGTTTACAGGATATTTATTGCCAGCATGATACCGTCCATCTTGCTGGGTTCGGCCTGGCGGAAAAGAGAGCCGAAGAGACTGCGTCGCGTGGGCTTCGAGACATCGGGTTCCGGAACTGGAGCAGGCGTTGTCTGAGCTATAGCCACCGGTTCGGCAGGCTGTTCCTCGACGATTGGAGCAACGGCAAAATCTTGCTCAATCACAAGGGGTTCTTTTTCTATCTCCTCAGCCGAAACTTCAGCATAGAATTCCTCGATTATCTCGGAGATTTTCGAAGTGTCCGGAAACTCTTGAAATTCATATCTTTCTGTATTCTTCGGACGTGCAACAGGCTTTGTTCGATGCACCGTCTTATTCGCTGGTTGCTGGGGTTGCAGATTGTCGGCCTGCACTGCGGGCAGACGGTCGGCTTCCACCACAGCCACCAGCCGCCCCTGCGGTTCCGACGTGGGAATGAACCATATCCGCACAGCGGTGCTGATGAAAAACAGCAAGCATGCGGCTGTAGCCAAACGCGACACCCACCACCTCATGCCACGCTCCCGCTTCACGCTTTCCGCTTCGGCCATCTGGTCAATCATCTCCGCGAGCCGCTCCTGCCGACGTGCATCGCGGCCGGCGTGCTCCACCGTTTGGAGCATCTGCTCGAGATCCAAAGTTTCATTCCCCCTTTTCATAATCCAAAATCATTTGTTTCAATGAATTATATGCACGCGAAAGCAGCGTGTACACATTGCCTTCGCTGATATTCAGTACAGCGGCGATACTGCGGGTGTCGCAGTCGTCGAAGTGGCGCAGACGCACCGCCTTGGCCTGCCGTTCGGGCAGGCGATCGATAAGATTTAAAGCTATCTGTAGGCGGTCGTCGTTTTGCGACTCCTCGTCGGCAATCGCCATCCGGTCGTTGATTTCCACCGTTGGACGGCGTTTGCGCAGCAAATCCACGCAGCGGCGTTTGACCATCGTGATGCACCATGCCTCGCGGTTCACCACGCGGCGCAGATGCTCGCGGTCGTTCCAAAGGGTGACAAAACAATCCTGAACCACGTCGGCCGCCTCGTCCTCGTTGCCGAGCAGGCTTTCGGCCATGCGCTGCATGGCGGGCTGCAAGGGCAGGTAGTCGTGTTTGAATTGTTCTGTTTCCCGTTTCATGCCATGTAGTCGTACAAACAGGCCAAATCTTACACGACAATAGAAAAAAACTTGCTTTTTTATATCAATGCCCTGATGGCCAGTTCGTAGCCCTGCAGGCCGAGGCCGCATATCATACCCCTGCAGGCCGAGGTGATGAACGAGTGGTGGCGATAGTCTTCGCGGGCAAAGATATTGCTGATATGCACCTCGATGGCCGGTGCCGGAACCGCCAGCAGCGCGTCGCGGAGGGCCACCGACGTGTGGCTGTAGCCGCCGCAGTTCACCACCAGCCCGTCAGCCTCGAAGCCCGCCTGCTGTATACGGTCGATGAGTTCGCCTTCGATATTGCTCTGAAAATAACCGATTTCCACCTCGGGGAACATCCCTCGCAGGCGCTCCACCAGATCCTCCATCGTTGTCGTGCCGTACACTTCGGGTTCGCGCACGCCGGTAAGGTTCAAGTTGGGACCGTTGATTATCTCGATATGTTTCATAATGGTTTTTATTTTTGCAACGATTTCAAAGAGAGGAACGTATCGCGTATTTCGTTGTCGCTCACCTCCACATCGATTACGGCGGCTCCCACCTCCTGCAGCAGCACGCACCTCACCGCGCCGCCGCTGTTCTTCTTGTCCTGGTGCATCAGGCCGAGCATCTGCTCGATGTCCTTCAAGGTGTAAGTGGGTAGTGAGTGGCCGACAGTGGGTAGCACCTTTGCAAGCCACTGGGAGTATGATTGATAGACCGCTTTGTCGAGGCCTGTTTTCTTCACCGAGAGGTACATGGCGGCCAGCATGCCTACGCCTACGGCCAAGCCGTGCGGCAAGCCGGAATAGACCTCGACGGCATGGCCAAAGGTGTGTCCAAAGTTCAGTATATGCCTGATTCCATGGTCATAAGGGTCGGCTTTCACCACGCGGGTTTTGATGCGCGAGACCTCCTTTATAACTGAAAAAAGAACATTGAGCGATGAAATTAGTTCATTGTAAATCAGGGGGTCGGTCACCGCTGCGGTCTTCACCGTTTCCATGCGGCCGTTGAGCAACTCGATGTCGGGCAGCGTGTCCAAGAAGGCTGGTTCTATGACAGTTAGCACAGAAGGGTAGAAGTGGCCGATGCTGTTTTTCACCCCGCCGAAGTCGATGGCGGTCTTTCCGCCGATGGCGGCGTCGACCATGCCGAGCAGCGTGGTCGGCACGTTGATGTGGCGTATGCCGCGCTTGTAGCCTGCGGCCACGAAGCCGCCCAGGTCGCACACCGCGCCGCCGCCGAGGTTGACAATCACCGCGTTGCGGTCGGCTCCGCCCTCGAGCAGCGTCTGCCACACCTGCGTCGCCACCTCGAGGGTCTTGCCCTCCTCGCCAACGGGCACCTCGATGAATTCGGCTTCCTGCAGTGCCTCCACCTGTGTGATAAGCAGTGGTAGGCAGTGTTGGAAAGTGTTCTCGTCCAGCAGGATAGTGTATCGCGCCTGCTGCCACTCCTCCTTGCCGAGCTCACGTGCCAGCGCCCGCAGCCCACCATAAATGGTTTTGCTTCTGTAGCTCATGTGTTTATAACGCGTTGCCCGCCGTTTTAGTATACCGTCCCCCAATTATTCCCCGCCTGTTCCCCTCCTGCCATTGCTCGATCGTAGTTCGCTCGTTGTTCAGTCGTTGTTCAGTCAAACACTGAACAACGACTGAACAACGACTGAACAACGGCAGGACAAGCTAACCTCGAAGCGTCTCCTCCGTGCATATTATTGTCGCCTCGGATTCGTTTAATGTAGAGGATTTTTTTTCACTGAGGCAAAAAAAATTAAAAAAATTTTCCAATCGTAACAACCTGTATGACAACAAGAAATGAAAAACAGCAAAAATTTTTTTTCAATCGGTTGTCAGATTTTGGTCAAAAAGTGAGTATTTATATTATAGATGGGCGACAATTCTGCATACACCAATCTGCTGTTTCGGCACAGGACTCTGATATGGAAACTGTGCCGACGGTATGCTCCGCGCGACGCGGAACGCTGTGCCGAATTGGTTCAGGAAGTATCCCTTTCGTTGATAGAGCATTACGGGCGGTTGAAACCCGATGCCTCCGCGAAAGACGAGAGGGCTTGGGTGGTGTGGAGCACCCGGACGGTGCTGTACGACCTGCGCCGCAAAAAAGACTCGCAACCCGTCATGGTGCCCCTCACAAAAGAGATTGTCGAGCAGATTGCCGAGCAGGAGAACCTTGAACGGGGCAGGATAGAGGAGATGATGGGCGATTTGCCCGACGAGGACCGCAGGCTGGTGCAACTGAGGCTCGACGGATACAACGCCAAGGAGATTGGCACGCAGACAGGACTGTCGAGCGATGCCGTCTATCAAAGAATGCACCGTATAATAGAGAAACTAAAACAGAAATACCATGCAGGATAAACAGACAGAACTCATCGACAAACTGTTGGGGTTCGACAGCAAGAAGTTCCAGCAGCAGATGACCGAAGGCCTTGAGGAGTGGCACCGCAAGCAGCGGGAGCGCGACATCCTTGTCCGCAGCTATGTCTTTTCCTTTGTGTTCGTGGCCATGGTTGCGGTACCGACGCTTATGTTCCCGCGCACAACCAACTATCGTCTGGATGAAGGGGCAACTATCGACGAGGTGGTGGCCATGACCAACAGCGTACTTGGGATATGAAGAAAAAGTATTGCATACCTGTCGTCATTGCGCTTCTCGGCGCGGCCGTCTGCGTGGGGGTGTACCTGACCCCTCACCAGCTGCCGCTCAGCCAGTGCAGTGAGCTGTACCGCCAGTACAGTGGCGACAGCCATATCCGTGCCTCTTTCATCAAGGACTTCCGCGTCAACGACAGCCTTGCCCTCGATGTCACCGTCCTCGAAGCCATAGATTCTGCAGGGTGGGATACATTGACTTGCAGATACTTCTATGTCCCGATTTTCGGGTATGACCTCCCCGATTACGAAAGGAAAGATATGGAAACTGCCCGCCTGGCCCCACGAGTTGACATCTCCTTGCCGACCGACACCGTTTTCGAGAACAATGTGCTTCTCATCCTGTCGAACGAAGGAAAAGCCCTCTACGTGTTCCATACCGAGACGAGGGAGCAGATGATTGCAATTATGGATAGATTCCAGACCAAAACGCAACTTATGATTGCAAAGATAGATAAAACTTTCGATACGGCAAGTCAAAGCCGATTTTTTTTCTTGGACGTCGGTTGAGTTTGTGTTGTAGTTCCAACAGTTTCTCATCGGTCCAGAGGG
>JAFSLX010000022.1 GCA_017448185.1 Bacteroidales bacterium | reverse complement strand
TTTGGAAGGAGGCCGCAAAGGTACATACTTTTTCCATCTGCGCAAGGGAAGAGGTGTTTCCCTCTTCCTTTGCCGGAAAAAAATTCCCTTTTCAACCTCGTTTTTCTCTCAAAAAGTTGCGTTTCTTATTGGAACTTACCAAAGCCTGCTGGAAACGGTACGACACCATTGTCGGAAAAAAGGGAACGGCACATATCAAAAAAATGATAAAAACATACCCCTATCCAAATGTTAAATTACTTATCTCTTACTTGACTAAGGGTAAGGTAAGAGATGAGTAAGAGTTGAGTAAGACTTAGCCAAGAGTTAGTGCTGTGTATCAGAGTGTTACATATTCACTATTCATATAACTATCGTATTTTATGATAGTTAAGTGCATTTTTACGCTTGTAACTCATTGATTTCCATTAGAGGCAAAAATACGCCAAAAGACCCTTTGAAATGTTAAAAAAGGCCCTTGTATTCACGTTTGTCGACTATGAAATTACAACCCTCTTTTGCGGCGAGGTGTGGAGGAAATGACGGCAGTGCGGGGACGGACGTTTTGATTGGGCGAGTGTGTTGTTGCGTTATTGCTTGAGGACTTTGTAGCCTTACTGTTTGTGGTTTTGCCCGTTGACTTTCTGGCAGGCGAGCTGACGGCAGGCTTTGTCGCCGAGGGCTCGGTCGGTTTCTCGTAATCTTGTGGCGTATAGTTGCGTGTGCGCTTGTAGTTGGTCATACGGTTGACGCGGCTGATGCGCGACGAGAGGTTGTGGCCGCCGGTGGTCATCATGTCGTTGTAGGTGACGATGAGCGACGAAGTCTTCAGGTAACGGCCCGCGTTAGCCTTGAGGCTGGCTGCGTACCAGTTCTTCACCTTGCCGAGGTCCATGCCGATGAGGTCGAGGTTGTTCTTGCCCACCTCGCGCACCAGCTGATTGACGCGGCGGGCACGGAGGTAGGTGTTGTAGGTGTCGCGGCTGTTGACTTTCACGCCGCGAGGATAAGACAGGTAACGAGCCAACTGTTTGAACTGCTCCTCGTCGAGGCCACCCAGCATCGCCTTGACCTCATGCAGGCTGCGAGAGATGCCTGCCTGCGTGTTGCGGTGCACATCGCGATAGATGAAGTCGATGTTTTCGTCGGTATAGGAGAAGTTATGTTTTTGCTCGTTCTCGCGCAGCTGCTTGTCGACCTGATCTTTCTGGTAGAGGCTGAAACTGCGTTGCGAGAGGCTGTCGGCGAGACGGCCAATCTCCTCGCCGCTGAGGTTGCGGATGGCGGTGAGCAATTCGGTGGTGGGCTTGTAGAGCAGGAAAGGCTTGTTCTTCGGGAAGGCGGGATAGGTGTTGCCAGAATAGGTGATGTTGTTGTCGATAAAGAGCTGGTAGAGGGCTGTGTACTGCACCACACGGGCAAGGTCGGTGCAACCGAGGGTGGCGAAGTAGTGGTAGGCCTGGTTTTCGTAGCGGTAGCCGATGGATTGACTGCGTTCCTGCGAGTTGAAGTAGCTGACAGGCAGCGAACCCGTGCGTCCCAAAGTATAAATGGTGTACCCCTCACGGTCAATGGCATACATAGCTCCGGCGGTATTCCAATTGTAGACGAGTTCGTTGAGGCCAAGCTTACGGAACAGCGGGCGATCGAAAGGGTAGTAGCCGGGCTCGGGATAGCGGTAGTAGCTCTCCTGTATGGTGCCGCGCTCCGACCAGTCCTTGAGCAGCACATCGGTGATGGTCATGAGGTCGCCGAACTCGGTGTTCTCCAACTCTCGGCTGAGGTAGGTGGGGCACCAGTCGCGGCCGCCCGCCATCTTGCCGGCCATCAGGTCGTTGATATCGAGGCTCTGCAACAGTTCTTTCTCGGTGGTGGAGGCCAACAGAAGGATGCTCTCTATCTGCAGCGGCGGCAATACGTGGAGTGGCGACTGACGTTCGCGACCGATTATCACCAACGTGGCGCTGTCGGCCAATGCACCCAGTATCAGGTCGGCATCCAACGTAAACTGGCGGATGTCAAGTAGCGGTTGCGTCAGTGTGTCGGCGAGGTCGGAGTTTTTAGCCAGCACCCACGCCACGAATCCGGGCTGCAGGCTGAAGTACACACCCCTCGCCTGCTGGGCGAAGAGGTCTGGGACGGTCATTACGGTGGAGGTATCGTCGAGGTGGATGAACCCCTCGCCCTCCTCCATGAACCAGTTGTTGAACTCCTCAAGGGTAATCTGGTAGTCGATGTTCTCTTTGGCGAAATACTGGCGTTTCTCCTCGGCGGGCAACGTCATCACCACCGGCTTGTAGTCGCTAAAATACATCTCGCGGTTGAGCCTCCGGACAAGTCTGTCGCAGTTCTCCTGAGTGGCGTTGCCAAGCAGGATGACCATATCGGTGGTATAACCGTCGTATCCGATGGGGTGTTTGCGTAGTTCGGTGCGATGCGTGAACTCGGAGAAGATGCCCGGCACCGAGTCCGTCTCGAAATGCGGCGGCAGGTCGGAGAGCAGAATCATGCGGCTGCTATCAGCGAACGATGCCATCCCGATGCCCTGATAATGGAAACGGTATTTCTTGCGGAAATCCTTGTAAATCGAATCCATTCCCTTCGCCGCACCGCAACTGTCGATATCCACATGCTGGTTCGGAATATACTCATAGTCAAACACCCTCGCGCTCTCCCGCTTCACCACCTCGCCCACCGGTGTCTGCATCACTACCAGCACACCCACCCCTATGATTGCCACAATGACAACCAGCCAGAGAAGAGTTTTATGTGCTTTTCTGTTCATGCTTTTTCGGATTGCAAAGATACAACTTTTCCATTTGCCGACCAAGACTTGGTGATATTTTTCAACTTCACTATCCTCGGGGAAGCAAATAAAACAAGGGGATGCTTGGAATAGCATCCCCTCATTTATGCAGGTTTTTGTGTCTGTTTCAGTACTTCGGCGTCACCCCCATGTTGAAGAAGATGAAGGAGAAGATGTCGGTCACTTCGCTGATGGTCTTGTCGAGGGGCTTGCCACCGCCGTGGCCGGCGTTGCTCTCGATGCGGATGAGGTGCGGACGGTCACCAATATCGCTGTTCTGCAGCGTGGCAGCGTACTTGAACGAGTGGGCGGGCACCACACGGTCGTCGTGGTCGGCGGTGGTGACGAGGATGGCGGGATAGTCGACACCGCTCTTGACAGAATGCACGGGCGAGTATTTGTAGAGGTACTCGAACATCTCGCGGCTGTCCTCGCTGGTGCCGTAGTCGACGGCCCAGTAACGGCCGATGGTGAATTTGTGGTAGCGCAGCATGTCCATCACGCCCACCTGTGGGATGGCCACCGCGAAGAGGTCGGGACGCTGGTTGACGACGGCACCGACAAGCAGGCCGCCATTGGAGCCGCCCTGCAGGGCCAGGTATTTGGGCGAGGTGTAGCGTTTCTCAATCAGGAACTCGGCAGCGGCGATGCAGTCGTCGAAAACATTCTGCTTCTGCAGCTTGGTACCCGCCTTGTGCCAGGTCTCACCATATTCGCCACCGCCGCGCAGGCAGGCCACCGCCAGCACGCCACCCTGTTCGAGCCAGGCCACGCGCGTGGCACTGAAGCTGGGCGTGAGCGAGACGTTGAATCCGCCGTAGCCGTAGAGCAGCGTGGGGTTCTTGCCGTTGAGTTTGATACCCTTCTTGTGGGTGATGAAGATAGGAACCTTTGTGCCGTCCTTCGAGGCATAGAACTCCAGCTCGGTCTCGTAGTCGTCAGCGTTGAACTTGATTTCGCTCTGCTTGTAGAGGGTTGACTTATTGTTGGCTACGTCGTAGCGGTAGATGGCCGCAGGAGTGGTGTAGGAGGTGACGGTGTAGAAGGTCTCCATGTCGTCGGCCTCGCCACCGAAGCCACCGATAGAACCAATCACGTCGTTGTCGAGGTCGGCCAGTCTCTTGCCCTCGAGGTCGAAGATGCGCACCACCGAGTGGGCATCCTTGGTATAGTTGGCAATCAGGCGGTGACCCACATGGCTCACGCCGGCAAGCACCTCGGGCTTGGCCACGGGGATAAGGTCGCGCCAGTTCTCCTTCGACGGGTTGTCGATGGGGATGGTGATGACCTTGTACTCGGGAGCGTCGCAGTTGGTCATCACAATGAAACGGCCGTCAACCTCATCGATGATGCCGTAGTCGTTCTCGAAGTTGTCCACCACTTTGACAATTTTTCCTTTCGGGTCGTTGAGGTCGCGGAAATAAATCGAATTGCCGGAGGTCGACTCGCTGCCGTAGATGACCAGCCAGCGTTTGTTCACCACGTCGGCGCTGAAACTGAGGTTTGAGTTGAGCGGGTCCTGATAGGCCAGCTGGTCGGCGCTCTGGTCGGTACCCACCTTGTGGTAGTAGAGCTTACCATTCTCGTTGATGCCCGAAAGCTGGTTTTTGGGCTCGGGGAAACGGCTGTAGAAGAAGCCGTCGTCCTTCCAGGCAATGCCGCTGAACTTCACCCAAACAAGGTGGTCGCTCAGCACCTCACCGGTGACGATATTCTTCACGTAGATTTCCTGCCAGTCACTGCCGTTGCGCGAAATGGCGTAGCCGAGGTAGTTGCCGTCGTCCGAGATGTCGAGCGTCGAAAGGGCCACGGTACCGTCGTCGGAAAGCTTGTTGGGGTCCAGCAGCTCCACGGCCTCGCCATCGAGGCTGTTCTTGTAGTAGAGCACGCTCTGGTTCTGCAGGCCGTCGTTGCGGTAGAAGAAGTAGCGGTCGCCCTTCTTCCAGGGGGCGCCCTCCTTGGGATAATTGAGAATCTCCTTCAGGTGACTCTTCATCTGCTCACGGTAGGGAATCTGGGCAAGGTAGCTGTTGGTCAGCTCATTCTGGGCCTTCACCCAGTCGGCGGTCTCGTCCGAGTAGTCGTCCTCCAGCCAGCGGTATGGGTCGGCCACCTCGGTGCCGAAATAATTGTCCACGGTGTCGCACACCTTGGTCTCGGGGTAGGTCACCGGTTCACCGCCGGGACGCCCGTTGTTACACGATGCAAGCATTGCTACTGTGCTTAAAAGGATTACACTTGTGAAAATACGTTTCATGGTTTAACTATTAAAAAAAAATACTATTGTCAGTTGGATAAGCAAGATGGCCGGAACCCCGTAGCGGAACTTCTTGTGGAGGGTCTTGTGGTGGAAGAGGCGCATTGCCAACAAGGCGGCAGGGGAACCGCCCAAGATGGCAAGAAGCAGCAGCGAGGCCTCGGTGATGCGCCATTGCTTATGCCTGGCCTTGTATTTGTCGATGCCATAGGCAATGAATGTCAACAGATTGACACCGATGAGGTAGTATACAACCAGGCGGGTTATTCCCATACGAAATTCTCTTTGCCGGCGGCGACTTCGAAGTGGTACTTGGCAATGCCGAGATCCATCTGGCCATAACCGATGAGCGTGAAGCGGGCATGGGCGGCGACGGTGTGGTCGTCGATGAGCTCGAACTCGAACTTCTGCTGGTTCACCGCCGTGGGGGCCAGCAACACTGCTTCCATTCCGCGGCGAAACCAATCGGGCATCACGCCAGACACTTTGACAAACTTCTCCATCGGCCGCATGGGATGCTGCACACCCTGACTGGCACCGTAGCCGAGGGCAATGACACAGTACAGCCTTTCGTCATCGGCAACGGTATATTGGTCGGGCTGCCTGCGGAACGAGAGACCAACCCAGCAACTGTTCAAACCCAGCGTCTGCGCCAGCAGCACCAGCCGTTCGCCATAGTAGCCTATAGCCTCGTCAGCCCCTTTGGGGCCCACCATGGCGAAGTAGTTGCCCACGCCGCTGAACTTGCCATACTTGGCCATTCCGCCTCCAAAAGCCTTCGGCTCGTCGGTGACCAGCTGAATGTGCAAACGGCCTTCCCGGTTGCAAAGTCCGACCTCGTCCTTAAGACGTTCAACAATCTCAGCCTCAATGGGCTTCTCCATGTACTGCCGCACAGAATGCCGTGCGACGATAGCTTCCATTACATTCATTTTGTATCGTTTTAATTCAAGTGCAAAAGTACGAATAATTTCCCGATTATTATACTTAAATACACAAATCACACAACATGCTGTTTTTTTCAACACATGCAAGCAGCCCCTTATTCTGCTGTGCAGTCGTTGCTCGGTTGTTGTTCAGTCGTTGTTCAGTCAAACACTGAACAACGACTGAACAACGACCGAACAACTGCCGAATAACGGGCGATGAAACTACAGAAGGGCCACTTCGTGCATCATGTGGCGGTAGTAGGCGGCTTTCTCGGCCAGCGGCATGGGATAGGCACGCGAGGAGGAGGGCATGCGCCAGAGACGCATCGAACGGCCGTCGATGGTGAATTCGTTGTAGGTGCCCATCGCGGGGACGGGGACGCCATAGTCGTCGGTCAGCACGGAGAAGCTTTTCTGGCCGGTGCAGACAATATCGTGGCAATGTGGGATGTGCGAAAGCAACGCCGGAATGTCGGTCTTCTCGACTATCTCGAGGTCTTTGTCGGAGGCGTTGCCGCTGAGACGGCGGACAGCGCAGGCGGTGTCGTAAATCGCTATTCCCCGTGCTTTCAGCAAGGCTTTGATGTCCTCCAGGCGGAAGGTTTTGTTGGGAGCATCCACCAGCCGCTGCGAGTCGCCGAAGAACACCAGTCCGAAAATTTCCCACATCATATTGCTGCGATTGGGATAGAAAAAGTCGAAACACCATCTTTTCCGCGGCGGCGGGAAGCTGCCGAGCATCAGCAAACGTGCGTCGGGCGGCAGGAAAGGCTGCAGGGGATGACGTTCGATGTCAGGCATTGGAAGCGTCGTTCTGCTCTTCGGGCAGGGTGATCGACTTGAAGCGGCTTTGACGCTTCTGCCAGCGTTCGCGGGCATATTGCTGCATGTCGGCCACCTCGTCGCTTTCGTCGATAATCTCCAGACCGAAGATGGTCTCGATGATATCCTCCAACGTGAGGATGCCCTGGAACGAACCGAATTCGTCGATGATGCCCGCAATCTGCTCTTTGTGCTTCAGCAGGCTGTCCCAGATGTCGGCCACCGACATTTCCTCGTTGTAGAGCGGTATTTCGCGCTTAATCTCGCCGAGGGTTTTCTTGAAGTGGTCTTCGGCCAGTTCCTCGAGTGCCTCGCTGCGAAGGACATAGCCGGTGATGAAATCCTCCTCGTCGGCATAGACCGGGATACGCGAGAAATGGCTGTATTCGTCTTCGCGGTAAAAATCCTTGAGGGTCATTTTCTCGGGTGCGGTGGCGGCCACCACACGCGGGGTCATCACGTCGTAAGCCTTGATATCGTTGAGTTTGATGACGTTCTGGATAATCTTGTTCTCGTCCTCGTCGATTACGCCTTCGTCTTCGCCCATGTCGGCCATGGCAGCCACCTCTTCGCGACTGACGGCGGTCTCCTCGTCGTCTTTTTTGGCGATGAGCTTGGTGAGCCATTGGACCACCACCACGATGGGATAGAGGATGAAGATAAGCGTGCGGATGGTGTAGGCAGTGAAGCCCATCAGGTGACGCCACTGGCTGGTGCCGATGGTTTTGGGGATGATTTCGGAGAAGATGAGGATGAGGATGGTGGTGACAGCCGACACAAGGCCGAACCACTGGTTGCCGAAGGCCGCTTCGACCTGATGGCCCACGCCGGCGGCACCGACGGTGTTGGCAATAGTGTTGAGGCTCAGGATGGCGGCGATGGCACGGGCGTTGTCAAGCTTGTATTTTTTGAACAGTTTGGCCGCCTTGGAACCTTTTTTGTTCTCCTCTTCGCTGTCCTCGCGCATGGTGATATAGGACAACGGAGTGGACATCAGCACCGATTCCAATATCGAACACAGGAACGATATGGACATCGCACCGAGCAAGAATATGATTAACAGTGTCATACTATCTTTCGTGTATCTAAAAAAGTAATGCAAAGATACACAATAAATTCGAATCGGAAAAATTAATTTTCACGACGTTACGTGAGCCGAAAGGTGCAAATACCTAATAATGGTGATACGGCAATTGGAATAAAAGTACTATCTTTGTAATCGAAAAACAACTACATCAAACTATGTTACTATCTGAATTACAGACAGGAGAGAAAGGCGTAGTGGTCCGAGTGTCGGGTCACGGGGCTTTCCGCAAGCGTATAATCGAGATGGGATTCATCAAAGGGATGACCGTCGAAGCCATACTGAATGCACCGCTCAACGACCCTATCAAATACCGTATCATGAACTTCGAGGTGTCGCTACGGCGCAGCGATGCCGTGAAAGTGGAGATTGTGAGCGAGGAGGAGGCCGAGCGGGAGATTGTACACCACGACGACTACAAGCCGCTGGAGGCACCCGACTGCGACGCCATGCACCACATCGCCGCCGAACGAGGACGCACCATCAATGTCGCATTGGTAGGGAACCCCAACTGTGGCAAAACCAGCATATTCAACATCGCCGCCCACGCCCACGAGCGCGTCGGCAACTACAGCGGTGTAACTGTGGATGAAAAGGTGGGAACCTTCACCCACGGCGGCTATACTTTCAACCTGGTCGACCTACCGGGCACCTACTCGCTTTCGGCATACTCGCCGGAGGAGCTTTACGTGCGCAAGCACATCATAGAGAAGAACCCCGACATCATCCTCAACGTGGTGGACGGCAGTAATCTCGAGCGCAACCTATACCTTACCAGCCAGCTTATCGACATGGACATCACCATGGTGATGGCGCTGAACATGTACGACGAACTGCAACGCAGCGGCGACCACCTCGACATCGAGCAGCTCAGTACCCTGCTGGGCATGCCCATCGTGCCCACCACCGGACGCAACGGCAACGGTATCAACCAACTGTTCGACAAGATAATCGAGGTCTTTGAAGGACGCGACACCAAGAGCCGCCATATCCATGTGAATCACGGCCGTGAATTGGAGCGTTGCATACGCCAGTTGCGCACCGAGCTTTATGAACATGGTTTCAGCGACTCGCTTTCCACCCGATTCCTGGCCATCAAGCTGTTGGAGAACGACAAGCAACTGGAACAATACACTGCCGAGCGCGATCCCGACGGTAGTGTGCTGAAGATGCGCGACGAGATTGGCGACAAGTTCAAGAAAGAAATCGGCCGCCGACTGGTGGACAAGGACATCAGCAAGGGGCATCAGGTAACCGTGGAGGACGATCCTCAGGATATCGAAAGCGCCATCACCGATGCCAAATACGCTTTCGTGCGTGGTGCCCTGGCCGAGTGCTACGAAAAGAACGAGAAGAGCACCCTGCATGCCCATACCGACAAAATAGACGCTATTGTCACCCACCGCTGGATAGGCTATCCCGTATTCCTACTGGTGATGTTCAT
The DNA here is from genome assembly GCA_017448185.1 of Bacteroidales bacterium. Classification (GTDB taxonomy): domain Bacteria; phylum Bacteroidota; class Bacteroidia; order Bacteroidales; family P3; genus Colimorpha. The sequence continues at coordinate 8,887 of JAFSLX010000022.1, read as the reverse complement.
CACCTTCTTCTGCACTTTTGCCATCGGGCAATACCCGATGGATTGGCTCGAAGCACTCTTTGGCTGGCTGGGCGACATTGTCGGTAACGCCATGAGCGACGGGCCACTGAAGAGCCTGGTCTGCGACGGCATCATAGCCGGTGTGGGCTCGGTGCTGGTGTTTCTGCCCAATATTCTGATACTCTATCTCTTCATCTCCTTTATGGAGGATAGTGGCTATATGGCCCGGGCAGCATTCATTATGGACAAACTGATGCACCGCATGGGATTGCACGGCAAGAGTTTCATACCTATGATTATGGGGTTCGGCTGCAATGTGCCAGCCATCATGGCCACCCGTACCATCGAGGACCGCAAGTCGCGTTTGCTCACCATGCTGGTCATCCCGATGATGAGCTGTTCGGCCCGCATCCCGGTGTACGTCATCCTTGTATCGGCATTCTTCTCGCAATGGGCCGCGTTCGTGCTCATGGGGCTCTACCTGCTGGGTATGGTTATGGCTGTGCTGATGGCCAAACTTTTCAGCCGCTTCTTTGTCAAAGGAGAAAGCCTGCCCTTCGTGATGGAATTGCCTCCCTACCGCATGCCAACTGCCAAAGCCGTGTTGCGCCACACGTGGGAAAAAGGCAAGGAATACCTTAAAAAGATGGGTACCATCATCCTCGGTGCCAGTATTATCGTTTGGGCGCTGAGCTACTACCCCACCAATGCCGACCGCCGCGTGCAGGCCGAGAACAGCTACATGGCCAAGATAGGCAAAACAATTGAACCGGCAATGAAGCCCTGCGGCTTCGACTGGCGACAGAGCGTTTCGCTGCTGGCCGGCGTGGGTGCCAAAGAGGTGGTGGCCAGCACTATGGCCGTGGTCTATGCCACAAGCAGCGACGAGGCCGAATTGCTGGAGGAAGACTTTGAGAGCGAGGAAGGCGAGAGCCGCATCGGCGAGTTGATACGCAACAATATGACACCTCTTTCGGCGGCCAGCATGCTGTTGTTCATCCTGCTTTATATGCCGTGCATCAGCACCGTGGTGGCCATCAAAAACGAAAGCGGCAAATGGAAATGGGCCCTCTTCACCATGGTCTACACCATTGGCTTAGCATGGATTGTAAGCACATTGTTCTTCCAAATCGGTAGTTTGCTGCTATGATACAGAATGTTATTGTAGGACTTATTATTGCAGCGGCGGTTGTTTTTGCAGTATGGCGTTTGGTTCGCACTGTCAAAGGAAAAGGCAGCTGCGGCTGCGACGGTTGTCCTTATGCCGGCGGCAAGGAATGCCACTGCAACAACAGCCAGCCCAAACTACCAGATATCAAACTTTAAGCGTTATCTTCCTATCACTTTAGTGACTGTATTGTCCGCACACAACGTGTAGTGGAAGGGGATCGAAGTGTTTCGGTATGGTGTTTCTATTTTCTTCTAACTTCGATTTCGTCCACCATCAGCCACGCAGGCTGCCCACTATATGGATGCCATATCGGTAACTCCGGTCGACAAACAAAGCGCAACTGCACATAATGTATGTTCTTGGCTTTGCGAGGCTCAATCCAATAACTCAGTCGACGGCTGTCGTTGTAGAGGTCGGTCGGTGATGCCGACAATTCGAGCGACTGCCATTCCGACCATGTCTCTCCGCCGATGCTCCATCGGGCCTGCACGTCGATAGGCTTCACCACCCAGTCAGCTGGGCTGTGGCTGGTGCCAACAGCTATTCGTCCGAGGTTGACAAAATCATACAGCGTAAGCGAAAACACCACCGTATCGGGAGCCGAGACGCCCACCCAACCGTGGTGCCAGTCGCCTGCCACCGCACGGCGGTCGTTAGTGAGCACCCGCGGAAACCCTTCAGCATACTGTTCTTGGGGCATCTTGTTGACCTCTACACGGGCGATTTTTGCCTTCTCATGAGGGAACATCGTGGTGAAGCGCTGCTGCATGTCATCGTGAGGCGGGAAGGTGTAGATGCGGTCGTCCAAGCCTGGCATCAGCACAAAGCGGTAGCAATAGCTGCTGTCGCCACTGAGGGTATAACGCTCGTCAACACCTGGGCCACAGGTAGCTGTACCCAACCCAGCCTGCTGGTGGTCGACACTGACAGTATAGTAAGAATCCGGCACCAGTCCTTTCCAACGTCGGGCCGATGTCATCACTGTGTCGTTATAGCGGCGCACACTGAAATTGAGCGGCAACGGATAGTCTGGTGATATCACCTTCAAGCCTATGCCGTCGCCCCTGAAGTGCACCCACTCGGCTTCGCGGTTGCCCTGCTCCTGCGGCACCACATACTGTGGTGCCGCCAGTTCGTCCATCGTCTTGTACCATCGGCTGATGCGTTGTGCCGTGCGACGGTCGGGATAGGTCTCGAACACATTGCCGTAGAAGGTGCAGGCGGTAAACGCGGTGTCCAGCCCGAACTGCAGGCCTACCTTGGGCAAAGTGCTGAACTGTCCATCGGGCATCACCAGATAACTCAGCTGCAAGCGTCCCTGCTCATCGGCCTCCACCACCTGCTTCAGCCGCATAGTGGCTCCGTCGGGCGAAGAAAGTTGCATCAGCATCTGAACCTCAGCCTCGCCGGTAGTGATGCCCACCACTGAAGCCTTCAATTGGTCAAGCCCTTGCCAAGCACGGGCTCCACGCACATCCACCAAGTCGTTCTCCGTCGGCGGACGCCAGAAGTTCCACCTCAACGGACGGGCCAGCAGTTCACAGCCATCCACACGATACGAGGTCAAACTGCCGTCCTTGGTACTGACAGTAACGCTAAAATCCTTGCCGCCAAGGGTAATGCCATGCTTGTCATGCTGTATCTTGCAGTGTTTTGCACGCCCGGTTTGCCAAGTCTGTCTTGTGCGGTTAGGATTGTCGGGCACACAGTTCTTTCCCCGGGTATAGACAGCCTCCACTTCGGCAGCATGCGGATGAGGTGTGCGGTCGGCGGCCATGATGCCGTTGGCGCAGAAGGCATCGTCGTCTTTCAAACCCGGCAACTCGCCAAGGTCACCCCCTGCAGCCCAACACCCTTGGACTAAAAAAGCTTGGTCCACCCAGTCCCAGATGAAGCCGCCTTGCAACTGCGGGTACTTGTCGATGGTGTCCCAATAGTCCTGCAGGCCACCCATCGAATTGCCCATCGCATGACAATATTCGGCAATGATATAGGGGCGAGTATTCTTCGTATCGCGGGCGTACTTCGACAGGAACTCCACCGAGGGGTACATCACACTGACGATGTCGGTGTTCCAATCCTGCTCGGCACGTTCGTACACCACAGGCCGCGTATTGTCCTTGCCTTTCAGGAACCGGTACGCTTCCTCCATGCAGTAACCATTGCCACACTCGTTGCCAAGGCTCCACGCGATGACGCACGCATGGTTGCGATCGCGGCAGAACATATTGTAGATGCGGTCCAGTATCGGGTTGAGCCATTCCTTTTTCTTGGCCAGCGACCCCTCGCCATAGCCCTGCGCATGGCTCTCGACATTAGCCTCGTCCCAGACATAGATGCCTGCCGAGTCGCACAAGTCGTACCACAGTTCGTCGTTGGGATAGTGGCTGGTTCGCACGGCATTGATGCCCATATCTTTCATCAGGACGATATCCTGACGCATCTCGGCGGGCGTAATGTAATGGCCGCCCACCACGCTGTGTTCGTGGCGGTTCACACCGCGTATCTCCATCGGCCTGCCATTAAGGCAAAGCAGTCCGTCCTTGATTTCAATGGTGCGGAAACCCACCCGTTTCACAATGCGCTCCACCTCCGTGCCCGACGCGCTCAGCAGGCGCACGGTCAGCGGATAGAGCCTCGGCGTGGTGTCGCTCCACGGCTCCACCTCGCCCACCTCGGGCGCGAAGCTGACAAACCAGTCTTTGCGGTCGAGCCTACGGCGCACAGTGACAGTGTCGGTCCCACGGTCGAGGCTCACCTCCACCATCATCCTCGAACTCACCTCGGTGCTCAGGTCCACCATCACGTCCAACTTTCCCGTGCGGTAGTCGCTGCGGTCTATTTCGGCCTTGATACGCAGGTCGCTGATATAGGTGCGTGGCAGCGCATACAACTCCACCCTGCGAGTGATACCGCTCATACGCCACATATCCTGACACTCCAAATAGCTGCCGTCGCACCACCGCAGCACCTTCACCACCATGCGGTTCGTGCCCTCGCGCAGGTAACGTGTAATGTCCCACTCGGCCGGAGTCTTCGAGTCCTCACTGTAGCCTACCTCCTGCCCGTTGACATAGAGGTACATGGCCGACTTCACGGCACCAAACTTCGCCACCACCCTCCTACCCTGCCAGTGGGCCGGCAAAGTAAAATCGCGCGCATAGATGCCCACGGGGTTGTAGTCTGTCGGTGCGTAGGGCGGATTGCTTGGGAACTCATTCTTCATGTTCACATACACCGGCACACCATAGCCCTGCAGCTCGATGTTGCCCGGCACGCGGATGCTGTCTTTGAAGCGGATGGTGGAGAGCGGCGTGTGGAGCGCTTTCGGCGAATCGAAATAGGCAAACGCCCACACCCCGTCCAGACAACGCACCCAGTCGCCCTCGGGCACAATGCGGTCGTGCGGCTGCAGCTTGTTCATCCGATAGACCTCCAGATTGTTCCACCAAGGCTGTGCCGACACTCCTAACAGTGTCGACAACAATGCCATAAATATTGCCAAACGCTTCATAATACAGCCACAAAAATACACAATTTTTGTCATATAAAAAAGTTTTCGTACTTTTGCAGTTTGATTCTATGCAAGAAGGACTGGTCATACGAACTACCGGCAGCTGGTACAAAGTCTTGGTGGATAATAGGCAGTGGACAGTGGATAGCACAAATGGACAAATGCTACCAACTGCCGACTACCAACTACCAACCACCGCTGTCGACTGTCGTCTCCGTGGCAACTACCGCCTGCGAGGCAACAAGCAGACCAATCCCGTGGCCGTGGGCGACCGCGTGTTGTTCGAGCTGCAGGACGATGGCACTGGGGTCATCCACGACGTGTGCGACCGCCACAATTACATCGTCCGCCGCGCCACCAAGCTCAGCAAACAGACCCACGTCATCGCCGCCAACATCGACCTCCTCTGCATCGTTGCCACCCTCGGCTTCCCTCGCACCTCCACCGGCTTCATCGACCGCTTGCTGGTCACCGCCGAAGCCTACCACATTCCCGCCTGCATCGTCTTCAACAAAGTGGACCTCTACGACGATGAACTGTGGGCGATGCACAACGAGCTCAAATCCATCTACACCGCCGTCGGCTACCCCGTGCTCGAAGTATCCGCCCTCGAGGGCACCGGCCTCGACTCACTGAAAGCGTTGATTGCCGGCCGCACCGTCCTTTTCAGCGGCCACAGCGGCGTTGGCAAGAGCGCCCTCCTCAACGCCCTCTGCCCCGGACTCGACCTCAAGGTGGGCCAGATATCCGATTGGAGTCTCAAAGGCCGCCACACCACCACCTTCGCCGAAATCCACCCCATACAACTACCCACTACCCACCTTCCACTACCCACTTACCTCATCGACACCCCCGGCATCAAAGAGTTCGGCATGGTCGACTTCACCCCCCAGGAACTCTCGCATTTCTTCCCCGAGATGCGTGCCGTGTTGCACGACTGCCGCTTTGCCAACTGCACCCACCGCCACGAGCCCGGCTGCGCCGTCAAGCAGGCCCTCGACGACGGCCGCATCAACCCCGAACGCTACCAAAACTACCTCAACATCATCGACGGCATCGAAAACAACCAATAAACAACAACCCTTAAACCTCACAACATGTTCCATTCCATCAGCATCGTAGAGATTTTCAGCACCTTCCTCGTCATGTTCGCCATCATCGACATCACGGGCTCCATCCCCATCTTCGTCTCCATGCGCGACAAAGGGTCAAAAATCAAACCCCTCCAAGCCACTGCCGCCGCCTTGATACTCTTCATCGGCTTCTACTTCCTCGGCGATGCCCTGCTCCATCTTTTCGGCATCGACATGCCCTCGTTTGCCGTCGCTGGCTCGGTGGTGCTCTTCATCCTCGCCGCCGAAATGATTCTGGGGCGCGACATCATCAAGAACGAACCCACCTCGTCGGGTGCCAGCATCGTCCCCATCGCCTTTCCACTCATCGCAGGCCCCGGCGCCATCACGGCCTTCATCTCGCTCCACGCCGAATACCAGACCATCAACATCATGATTGGCCTCGCCCTCAATATCATCATCGACTACTTCGTCCTGCGCTACCTCGACAAGATAACCCACTGGCTCGGAGCCGACATCATCTATGTGTTGCGGAAATTCTTCGGAGTCATCCTCCTGGCCATGGCCGTCAAGCTCTTTGCAGGCAACATCATGGCCATCTTCCACGCCTAACAACAACGCATGGCACCACACCATCACTGCCGGAGAACTCTTCACCCGAAAAAAAGTAGTAAAAAAAGCATAATGGAAACAAGAAGATTCATCATGATGTTCGTGACGGTAGTCACAATGATGTTCGCAGCCTGCGACAAGGACGACAATGGCGGCAACACCCCCGACCAGAATAACATGGCCCGAGTGGGCAACGTCGTCACTCCGTTAGAGTACGAATTGTCTTTTGATGCCTACGGCACGGCCAACATCAACGGCATGTATGCCCAAGAGAACATCCACGTCCACTTTGGTGCCGGCATCGCCTGGGAATCGATCGGCAAGACCTTCGACCTGACCACCGGATATGTGGACGAGGACTTTTGGTTCCGCTACGAGGGGATGGCCACGAATGAGTGTCAGTTCACCCACAGCAACTATGCCGATGGTTCCTTGGGAACCTGGCTGAACCACGGTGAACGGTCTGATAATCCAGTTTTCTCCACCGGCACCTTCTCCACCGCCCGCACCGACAATGGCTATACGCTGAAAATTGAAGGCACCCTTGTCGACGGCACCCCCGTGCTCATCAAGATGGATGTGCCCTTCACCGGAGAGATTATCCCCCTCACTAAGAACAGCGTTATCTACAACGGCGTGAAATACCAGTTCACCACCACCGCCCAACAAGACGACAGCACGGGTAATGTGACCTGGAACAGCACCGGTGCCAATAACGTCTCCACCTCGGGCACCATATTCCAAGGCTCCAACAATCTGGGCATCTTCCTTGAAGACAATCCCGTCGGTGATGGATATCACTTCGAGTTCGAAATCAACACTCCCGACATCCAGCTGAGCTACCATTGGCACAACAACCAGCTGACCGGCACCATCAACGGAGAACCTTTCACCTCCTCCCCCTTCATTGGTGGCGAAGCAAGCATTAGCGCCTACCACAACCAAATGAGAGTCACTGTCATCGGCACCCTCAACAACGGCAAGGAACTCAGACTCTATGTCGACAGCCCCTATTGATTCGCCAGCTGTCTCCATGTAACAGCCCTCCCGTCACAATGACGACTTGTGGGGGAAAAAAGACGCATAGCGCCACACCAGCACGGCACAGAGCATCAGCGCCAGCACCTCGGCGATGCCCCACGACAGCCAGATGCCGTCGATGCCCACCAGCGCCGGCAGCAGCCACACACAGGCCAGTTCGAACACCAACGTGCGCGTGAAAGCAGCCACGGCACTCACCACCCCGTTGTTCAACCCCGTGAACAACGCCGACACAAACATATTCCATCCGGTAATGAGGAACGCCAGCATATACAGCCGCATAGCCTTGATGGTCAAATCCGTAAGCGCCTCGTCATAGCCTACAAACACCCGCGCCAGCGGCCCGGCAAAAAGCTCGGCCGAAACAGTCATCAGCACCCCAAGCACACCGATAACAGTCAGCGACTTGACAAACAGCGACCGCTGCTCGCGCACGTCGCCTGCACCGTAGTGGTAGCCGATAATCGGCGTAATGCCTATATTGTAGCCAATAAACACCGCGGCAAAGATAAAGGCGATATACATCACCACGCCGTAGGCCGACACCCCGTCCTCACCCAGATAGCGCATCAACTGCAGGTTGTAGCAGATGGTCACGATATTCATGGCAATGCTGCTCACATACTCCGACAGGCCGTTGGTGCAAGCCTTGCCGATATAGGGCCAGATGAAACGCGTAGGCTTGATGCGCAGCGAACCCCGGTTGCGACGCGACGAGAAATAAAACACCGGGAACAGGCCACCCACCGTGCAGCCTGCCGCCGTGGCCAACGCCGCACCGGCCACACCCATGCCCAATCCCCACACCAGCACCGCGTCGAGCACCACATTGGTCACACCCGCCACCACCGACATCAGCGTGCCCAGCTGCGGCCGCTCGGCGGCCATGTAGAACGACTGGAAAGCGCATTGCAGCACAAACCCCGGCATGCCAATCATATTCAGCCGGATATACGTCACGCACTCGGCCATCATCGGCGCGTCGGCCCCCAGCCAGCGCGCCACCGTCGGCGCCGCCAACGCCAGTACCGTACCCAGCACCACACCCACCACCAGCCCGAACTGCACCAGCATCGTGAACACGCGGTTGGCCTTCTCGGGATAACCCTCGCCCTTGATTTTCGACACCAGCGCGCCACCGCCCGAGCCAATCATCAGCCCCAGCGAACCTATCATCATAATCACCGGGAAAGTGAGATTGATGGCCGCAAAACCCGTCTTGCCTGCAAAATTGGCCACAAAAAAGCCGTCGACAATACTATAGATAGACGTAATCAGCACCATGCCGATGCTCGGAAGCACCGACCGCACGATGCGGCCATAGCCATAATGTCCTGACAACGAAATATCCATACTATTCCAGTCCATTCACATTTACGCTGCAAAGATACAAATAATAACCGAATATATCGATGCTCGGCCGTTGTTCAGTCGTTGTTCAGTCGTTGTTCAGTGTTTGACTGAACAACGACTGAA
>JAFSLX010000021.1 GCA_017448185.1 Bacteroidales bacterium | reverse complement strand
TCTTCGACAGCGGCATTTTTTTTCTCAGACACGCAGAAATTGTGTATCTTTGCTCTTTGGTAAGGTGTTTATATTTTTCCATAGACAACACAAAAGTAGTCACTTTACCTGAGAGTACCAAATTTTTGGTGCTCTTTTTTTTCTACTCAGTGTTGCACTTGTAACTGGAATTTAGGGGGGGTGATTATTTGCTTTGCTCAAATAGCCAGTCACGGACAGCGGCAATCTTGTATCCAAAGTCGAAAGAGGCCATGTGTTCCATGCCTTGTCTGGATTCTGGGAGTACTGAACCTTTCTCGAAACAAATAAAGTTGATGTTGCCTCCCTTGGCTATCAAGGCTTCTGCCAGACGTTCCTGCTCTGCTGGAGGCAACTTGGCGCTCCACGAGGCAGAGTCGATATGGGCGTTTTGTTTTTTCAGCACCCCGGCCAGTTCTCTCATGCCTCCCGATGCCTTTTCGTCACCGCCAGCCACTATGTAGAAGAACTTGCGCTTGCCAAAGTCTTTCATCTTTGATGTGTCCCATTGGCTGCTGACAAACAGCGAAGCAGCGAATAGGTCAGGATGGGCGATGTTAAAATAGAAGGACATCATGCCACCCATAGATTGGCCAGTTGTGTAAAGTCGTCTTTGGTCGACCTTATACTCTTTGCATACATATTGCAACAGATGGATGGTCATCTCTACCTCGTCGGAGGTGCTCCAGTCATCCTGCACAGCCCAGCCGGTATATTGCGGAACCAAAACAAAAGACGGGTGCTTCTGCTGGTCACGGTCAGAGGCAAACTCAAGAGCCCCATAGCCCTGGGTGAGTGGGGCGGTCACATCCTTTCCCACGGTGCTTGCATCGGCCATGAAAAGCACCAGAGGATAACTTGTTTTCCCATCATAACCATCTGGGATAAGAAGATTGTATTGCATGGTATTGCCTGTCACAGCATCCACGAAGGTGAACTGCCGAAACTTCCCCAAGGTCTCGTTCTTTAAGGCGACAAACAAAGAATCGTTCTCTTTAGAGTTCATCATCATGCCTCCACCTCCGAAGCGTGGACCTTTGTCGTTTAATTCCTTATCACCACCGTTTCTTTGAGCGCAGGCGGTAAGGCTCAACAGGCATATTGCCCAAATCTTTGTTTTCTTCATTGTGGAATAGAATCCCCGCATGTTTTGTTTCATGTCTTGTTGTGTTTTTGATAATAAAACCATGTGGAGTTGTTCGCTCTACCAAGCGGAAAAACAGGGGTTTGACTAGATGTACATATTCTGCTTTTCATGTGCAAATATACGAAAAAAATTCGTTAATCTTTTATGCGTCAACGACTAACACATTCACTCATTAACACGTTAACACATTCTCTTAGTTCTTAGCTCACTGGATGCCCCTCTTCACTTTGGCGGGCGTGCCGGCCACCACCGTGTTGGCAGGCACGTCCTTGGTGACGACAGAGCCGGCGGCGACGATGGCGTTCTCGCCGATGGTGACACCTGCCAGTACGGTGACGTTGGCTCCCAGCCAGGCATTGCGGCCTATGGCGATGGGCTTGGTGAGCAGAGTGTGTCGTGTGGCGGGGTCTTCGGGGTGGTATTCGGTTGCGAGCACACAGTGGGGGCCGATGAAGGCGCCGTCGCCGATGGTGATGCCGCCGATGGCCAGCAGCGTGCAACCGAAGTTAAGAAAGCAGTCGTCGCCGAAGCGCACGCCGGGGCCGTAGTTTATGTTAAGCGGCGTGAAGACGCGCACGGTGTCGGGCACCTCGCCGCGTGTAATCTCGCGCAAGTATTCGCGCACCTCGGCCTCAGTGTGCCATCCGCTGTTCATCTCGGCGCAGAGCCGCATGGTGCGCTGCACATCGGCATAGAGTTCGTCGCTACCCACGTATGTTTTACCAGTAGGTTCCATACTGCGCTTCAGTCGATACTGACGATTTTGTATTTCCGCGTACCCAAGCCGATGGCTGCAGCTTGCTCGATGGTGTGGATGCCGTGTTGCTTGTTGATGCGTTTGAGAAGGTCGGTGGGGTCGTTGGTGGCCGTTACCTTCTGGTTGTTGATGATGTCGATGCAGGCCTGGTCGAGAGCGACGGGGTCGGTGGAGGCGAGGATGCCGTAATCCTCGAGTTTTACAGGTTCGGGGTGGTCAACACAGTCGCAGTCGATGCTCATATTGTTCATCACACTGATGTAGATGATGCCCTGCTTGCCGCGGAAGAAGTCGGTCACTGCCTGGGCGGCCGCCGCCATGCTCTCGAGGAAGCCGTCCTGATTGTCCACATACTTCGTCCAGAGCTTCATCATGTTCAACTTCTCCATCCGGCCGGCCGAGTGGATGTAGGCCTTGCCGTTCTGGCTGGCGCAGCCGATGCTGAGGTTCTTCAGCGCTCCGCCGTAGCCGCCCATGGGGTGACCCTTGAAGTGGTTGAGGGCAATCATGAAGTCGTAGTTCTCCATGTGGCTGCCCACGATGTCGTACTTGATATGGGTGGTGTCCTGCACGGGTATGCGCATCTCGCCCTCTTCGTCCATGATGTCGACCTTGAACAGGGGCTTGAAGCCATGCCGTTCGATGACTTTCCAGTGGTTGGCCGAGGTGTTGCGGTCGTCCTTCTTGTTGAAGGGGCCACTGGTGTAGGCGGTGTTGCACTCCACGATAGTGCCGTCGACCAACTGCACGAGGTCCTTGATAAGTTCCGGCTTCAGGTAGTTGGGATTGCTACCCTCGCCAGTGGAGATTTTTACTGCCACGCGGCCAGTGGCCTCGACACCCAGCGCATGGTAGATTTTCACCAATGCCTCGGGGCTGATGTCGCGAGTCATGTAAACGGTTGCCTCCATACCGTTCTGTACCTTTGTCTGGTCTTGCGACTGTGCCGAAACTGTTTTCTGCTTGCAGCCTACGAAAACCATCGTAACGGCAATAATGGCCAAAAACGTCTTTTTCATTGTAGAATGTATTAATTTATAATATTTTTCCTTCGCCAACGATGACGGCGGTGCCGCCAACATAGAGGGTTCCACCGGGAGTGATGCGGGTGGCCACTATCGATGGGCGGCCCATTGTTTCGCCCTGCAGGAAGGCAAAATCGCCCTGATTAGGTATTACATTGTTGACAGCAAGGTAATGCGTCAATGCAGCATTGGCAGTGCCAGTGGCCGACTCTTCGGGAATGCCATAGAGGGGCGCAAAGTCGCGGACATAAGCCATGAATGTGGGAATGTGGAAAGGTGTTAATGCGTCAGTGGCAAGTGCAAATACGTGAAAACTGACGGCCTCATGCTTGGCCGTGAGGGCGGATACAGCCTCCATATCAGGGTGCAAATTGTTAAGTATGTCTACATCGGGTATGGGGATTATAATGTCAGACAAGCCAGAATAGGCCACTTGTACCGGCAGTTCCGGACGATGGCCGTCGAGGCCAAGAGCACGGTAGATTTCATCGGTATCGTTGATGGTCTTGACAATGCGCGGTGTGGCCATCTGCATCATCACACTCTCCCCCACTTCGATACATAGATCACCAGCCAAAGTGTGACAGAGGCAACGACCCGAAGCAAGCCCGAGGCTGTGCAGCAGCGAAAAGGTGGCGATGGTGGCGTGTCCGCACAACTCCACCTCTGCCTTCGGCGTGAAGTAGCGCACATGGTATTCCGTCGGTGACAATTGGCGCACAAACGCCGTCTCTGAATACCGCAACTCAGCCGCAATTTGCACCATCAACCCCTCGTCGGGAAACGGGTCATCCCTCAACAGCACAACTCCTGCAGGGTTTCCTCCGAAGGGTTTGTCGGCAAAAGCGTCAACGATAAAATACCTCATCTTATTCATACCTATCTCTTATTGCAGAAACCCAATATCTTGCAAATGGAAGTCAAAATATCCTGATTCTCTTTTTTCAATTATCAATTATCATGGCCTCTACCTCGTCGCTATGCTCGTAGAGGGTGCATCCGCCGGTATGCTCCCAGCCGAGGGCTCGGGCGGTGCGGATTTTATGGAAAAGAGGAGAGGCAATAGCGGCACGGAGACCGTCGCGGGCTGCATTGGTGTCGCTGAAGGGTGAGAACGGGCAAGGTTCGGCACTGCCGTCGGGACCGATATGGAAGAAGCCACGGCCTGCGGCCATGCAGCCATCCAGCGCCTTCTCGTCACCAGGGAAACTGAGAAAAATCATCTCATTGAACTGTTCGCGTCGCTGCTCCACAATCTGCTCCATCGCAGCCACATGCTCGTCACGGAAAGCCAGGTGCTCTGTCGTCTCGTCGAAGGGTACATACTCCACATAGAACACCAGACGGCACCCCAGCTCGGCAAGATGGCGGAGGAATGCCTCGGAGGTCACCTCACGATAGTTCTCGGTGGTGACGGTAATGCTGGTGCCAAAGAACAGCTTCTCTTTGTGGAGCATCTCCATTGAGAGCAATGCTCTCTGGAAAACGCCCTTGCCACGCCGCTCATCGGTAGCTGCCAGCTCGCCTTCGAGGCTGATGACGGGCACCATGTTAAGATGCTTGCGGAAGAACTCGGTGTACACCGCGCCAATCATCGTGCCATTGGTGAAGACAGGGAAGATGATGTCCTCGACCGCAGCGGCACTCTCCAGCAGGTCGCGACGGGTGAGCGGTTCACCGCCTGCCAACAAACAAAAACTAATGCCCAGCTCAACGGCTTCGTGGAAAATGGTGCTCCATTGCTCAGGCGAGAGTGTTTCCTTATCGGGCGTATCGCCGGCAATACCGTTCTTCCTTGCGTAGCAACCTTTGCATTGCAGGTTGCAGGTGGTAGCAATGCTGGCAATGAGGAACGGCGGCACCTCAACACCCTCTTTCTCGCGGTACGCCTTGCGCCGCCGTTCGGCTTTGGTGATGGTGCATTGCATCCGTGCCACAAAGCGGGCTTCATGCGGATTACCCAGCACATTGAGGTAGGCTTTCGCCATAATGTTGCGGATACTCTCCGCCATGTAAACTCCTATGTCCATATACCCCCAAAAAAACTATTCGGCCAGTGCCTATTTAATGTGGACGGACAAGATGGCGGCACCACCCTTCTCCTGTTCGGCAAAGACCTTCAATATTTGTTCTTTCATCTATTACATCATTTCGTAGAGGTTTACTTCAGGTCGGCAGCTTGCAGTCAAACAACGCTGCCTCTTTTCATCATAACACCCTCTTCTACAAACATTAACAACAACTTTTATTCTACTGAATGAACTGCAAAGATACATCCATTATCCGAAAAAAACAAACCATATTCGAAACCAAAAAACAATCGACTCCATTTTAACTTCGCCCGCTTCTTCAAGCGATTGAAAGGACAAAATCCAAAAGGGTTCAGAAACAACAGAAAAAAGGTGTCACAAAATCAACTACAGCAGGAGTTCTAAATCATTATTTCTGGGTATTGCCCATTTTGTATGTCGATTGTACTTTTGTAGCAGAATTCAAGATTGCCCCAATGGAAATAAAAATCTGATTATGATAATACTTAGTAAAATTTTCAGCAATGCTCGCAAACCAGAAGGTTTCTTCGGGCGCATGATGGTGAACGGAATGAACGGCGGCTCACATGCCAAAATGGCGGAATGGGGTTTGTCGTATATCACGATTAGTGATGATGCAGATATCCTTGATGTAGGATGCGGCGGCGGTGCCAATTTAGCACGACTACTTAAACGCTGTACGAAGGGAACAGTGAAGGGCATCGACTATTCGCCCGTCTCGGTGAAGAAATCCAATGAGGTGAATGCCACCGCAATCGCCAAAGGACGTTGCAAGGTGCAAGAAGGGAGCGCTACCGCGTTACCCTATGAGGACGGCGAATTTGACCTCGTCACCGCATTCGAGACAGTATATTTCTGGCCCGATATAAAGGACTGCTTCCGAGGGGTGCACCGCGTGTTGAAAGATGGCGGCCACTTTTTCATCGTCAACGAGGACGACGGTTTGACAGGCAAAAACGAGAAGTGGGAGAAGATAATCGACGGCATGCACACTTACACCTCCGACGAACTCCGCACCCTCCTTTCCGCCACCGACTTCCACGATATCACCGTCCACTCCGACGACCAGCACCATTGGCTGACAGTCGTGGCCACAAAATAATAACAACCTTTAAACGACAATCATTTTCCGTATTGTGGATTTTACGTATCTTTGCAGCGTTAAAAAAACGTAAATGTGTTTCTACGCAATCGTGTAAGTAACTAAAGCAAAGAACACTGATTCAATATCGCAATCAAACTTTCAAATAACACAAAGTGAACTTTACAGGCATCATCATCGGAATTTCGTCGTTTCTGTGCATCGGACTTTTCCACCCAATCGTCATCAAGGCGGAGTATCACTTCGGCGTGCGCTGCTGGTGGGTATTCCTGCTGCTGGCGCTGGGCTGCATCGTGGGGTCACTGCTGGTTGCCGAAACCATTCCCTCAACCATTCTCGGCGTGGTGGCTTTCTCCAACCTTTGGTCGATACTTGAACTATTCAAGCAACGCGAACGCGTAGCGAAAGGATGGTTTCCAAAGAACCCCAAAAGAATTGGCGAATGAGCGCATTGATTATCGGAATAATACTGCCTTTAGTGGGCACCATGCTGGGGTCGGCCTTGGTGTTTTTCATGAAGAAAGAGATTCCAGACCGACTGCAGAAGACGCTGTTAGGTTTTGCCAGCGGAGTGATGGTGGCTGCAAGCGTGTGGTCGCTGCTGATACCTTCTATTGATATGGCAGGAAAGCAGGTCGTGCCTGCAGCCGTGGGTTTCCTGGCGGGTATAGGCTTTCTGCTGCTGATTGACGAGTTGACCCCTCACCTGCATGTTGGTGCACAGAAGGCCGAAGGACCCAAGTCGCGTCTCTCGCGTACGATGATGCTTGCCCTGGCTGTCACCATCCATAATCTACCCGAAGGAATGGCTGTAGGTGTAGTCTTTGCCGGAGAGTCGCACGGATTGACTCTCAGTGCAGCCCTTGCCGTGAGCATCGGCATCGCCATACAAAACATTCCGGAAGGTGCCATCATTTCCATGCCCATGCATGCCGAGGGGAACTCGCGCCTCAAGTCGTTCCTCATCGGCACCTTAAGTGGCGTGGTGGAGCCCGTGGGTTCGGTGGCCATACTTCTGTTGGCAGGCGTACTTGGAGTTGCTTTGCCCTACTTGCTAGCCTTTGCTGCGGGTGCCATGATGTATGTAGTGGTCGAGGAGCTCATTCCCGAGACCGCCCAAGGTCGCCACACCAACCTATCCACCATAGGCTTCGCCGTAGGATTTGTCCTAATGATGATCATGGACGTGGTACTGGAATAATCCAACCTCCTTCGGTGCAAACAAAAAAATATTTTTTCCATATAAATAGTCAACGGACAATAGTCAATGACTGGATTGTAGGCCGACTGAACAACATTCAATGTCGACATAAGATTACCCTGCACGAAGGATATTGTACCTATTCGTTCAGAGCCAATATTGTTCTCTGCTGCACTGATAGTAATCTGACCTAAATGATCAAAACCAGTTCCTGCAACGGAAATCCAGTTATCGCTGGCCGTGGCTGTCCAAGGAGAATCAACAGTGTCACAGGTGCTAACCCACAGTTGGACGTGTCCCCCTTCGCGAGTAAAGCTGACAGTCTCATTGCTGGCATAAATGCCATACTTAGGATGCACACCAAGAAATGAAGGTATCGATGTGAATCATATCCGTCACAAACAAAGCAATGCCCACCCGCGGGACCGCTACCTCCATGCAAAAAAGGACGGTGCAAACGCAGTTCGGCAATAAGCGTGTCGGTCCAGTCGTCATTGCTCATCTGACCCTTGCTGCGGTAACGGATATCGCTATCGTTGAAACGGAAATATTCCGGCAAAGCATTCTCGCATTTGATAATAGTAGTACCACTATAGACGGTGGAATAGTGCATATTGACACTGACGCCACAATGGAACATTAATGTGGCTACAGCCTGCTTTTCCGTGGCTGATGAACTACCAGTGAGTCGGTTTGGCATGTGTTGCCAATCATAGCGTGTGTCACCAAAATCGGCCGACAAATCAGGATAGCCTGTGTCGTCGCTGTAACTATGGCTACCTTTACCAAAGGCAGGATAGTTCCAATACTTCAGCACCTGTGCCATTGCAGTGGCGACACAACCCGTCTTTGTACCAGAGGGACAATACATATTGTAGGGCGACATCTGGTACCACTGCGTGGTGAGCAAAGGCCCCACCTCGTCGTCCTCACGCTCCCTCAAAGCGCCTCCTTTAAATAGAACTCCCCATTCCTCATTGCTTTTGACATCGAACTTTTTCCTCCCTACATTAATCTCCTGTTCATAAACATACAATAAGTTCTGCATAGCCACAGGCATCTGTTGAATATCGAAGGTACCAGAGAGAGAGTAGGACAATACGGGGCGAGCACAGTCGTCAGCTGCTACCATCACCCAACTGCCTTTAGGAACCGTAAAGAGGTAGATGGCATCATACTGCCAATGCTGCTGCTCAAGTTCATCAGCATTCTTAGCCTTCAGCGTCTCACTCCAGAATGTACGGGCCACTACCGCGGCCTTTTCTGCATTGACTGGGGCTGCAAGCATATTGCCTGCCAGCATTATTAACACATATAATGTGATTATTTTTTTCATCGTACTTGATGCAAAGTAACTGGACCACCATAGGTATAGACCTGACCACCTTCCTCATTCTGCACTCCCACCGTAAGATTGAGGCTCATTGTGCGGTTGTAAGGGTCGCAAGTGAAAGGGGTGTTGCCATCTTCGTCTGTGATAACACCGGCATTATTAGCAAAAGTATAGGACATTTGCCAACTATATGTATCAGGGTCATAGCCTCGACTTTCGAACCAGTACATCACCTCGCCACGACCGTTCTGCAAAAAATCCACAGTCCAATGAATCGTGAGTGGCACATTGGTATAGCCAGGGTACTGGTCGTAAGTGGCATAAGTGCCCTCCCATTCGGTACCAGCCAGGGTCTCATAAGTCGGCTCCGGCTGTGAACCACCACCCTGCTGTCCACCATTATTGTTCTCTTTTTCGCAAGCGATAAAGCCCATAGTTGCAACGGCCATCATGGCCATCATCATTAATCTGAAGATTCTTTTCATATTATTTTTGTTTTATTGTTTTACAATTTTCTTCATGCCTATGCCTTCTGCCGACACGATGCGGAGAAAATATACTCCGGCTGGCAACGAGGCTACATTCAAAGCATTTCCCTCCGTCGAGACCACCAAACGACCCGACATATCCATAATCTGAGCCTTTTGTACTTCACCTTCAATGTGCAAAACATCACGCATGGGATTCGGCCACACCTTCCATTCTCCACATTCCATTTCCAACTCATCAATTCCAAATACTGGCCCCTGTGGACCATCGCTACCTGGATTTGTAATATTGAAATATATATCGTCCCATACCATTAGATTACTTCCGTTACGGCTGAAGAGGGTATTGCCTTGAGCATTCTTCACCGATACAGTACCACTCAAGCCGTCATCACCTGTATCGAACACTTTCAGTCTATATACACCAGCCGTAGCAGGCGAAAGAAAATACTCTTTTGTTTTATTGGCATCGGCCGAGGCTCCGGTACTCTGATAATAGTAGCGGCAGTCGGCAAGACCCGCCAATGAGAACATTACCTCTGTGGGATAGCTGTCATAGCGTATACTCAGTGTCAATGGACCTTCGACGGTAAAGAGTTCTACATTGCCATAATTAATATTAACAGCCGCTCCACCTGCGGTGACAGTTGAGCCATTGGAGCTGTAACTATCAAACAGCACATTTGTCGTCTGGCTGTAAACCTGATGCGAAACAGGAATTCCCTCGATGCTGTAGTTAGCCACTCGTACAGTGTCGGTACAGAAAGGTGCGATAGTCTTGTTCGAAACCACTTGTACTCCGTCGACGTTGAACTTCAGGTTGCTTATAGCCCTATCGGTTGAGTTGACCACGGCGACGTAAGGATTCCATGCCAAAGAACACTCCTCGCCACCAGCATTACCATATGCAATATAAGCCTTGTCGCCCACACGAATGGCTTCACAGGCATTAAGAATCTCCTTATGGTCCTCACAGACAAAAACCAGCACGCTCAAATCATTCAGATTGGCAACATCCAAATCACCTATCCGCTGTGGGACTACATAAGCATATTCCTTACTGTAAAAAGAACCCGCAGTAGTCTGTTCAAGAACCTCACCCCACTGCCCAGTGAGAAGGTCGCGCAAGATATGGTTGTGACGATACTGTCCATTAACCATATTCTCGGGATACTATGCCGAGCCACCCTGTTGCGGACCAAGCACATTACTCTGTATCAGGGCTACATTCAGCATATTAGTGCTATTGGCAGCATTACCAGTATAGAAAACCTCCACCTTCACCACTATCAGACGCGAAACAGGGTCAATGTCCACCGTGGCTGCCACATTTACCGGAGCATCCATCTCCATCACCTGCATAGCACAACTATAAGCTTGACCCGGATCGATATGAATACTGCCTCCGTCAAATGCGTGACGATTCATCGAGGACGACGGATAGCCATCAATGGACGCCTGCCCAGCAAGAGCATTGCCCCACTGCGTTGTAAAACGCGATGCAAAGGTTCCTTGGTGAATATTGATGGCAAAAGCACGACCGGGAAAAGCCGCCAAGGTCTGATCAGTGGCTTTATGTCCCAGTGGACAATACTGACAATTGACACCAGTATATTCTTCAATCAGTACATTGCGTTTTTCCGGTACCGTCGATACAAAGGTCTGTGCCACAGCAGAGACCGACATCAACAGCATTGCAAAAACAAAGGTGGTTTTCTTCATAAAATTATTTCATAAATTAAGACTCAAATATAATAACAAAAAAAAGAACAAAAACTACAGAAACATCAAAAAAAATTTTTACACTATAAAAAAAGGACTGCCCGGAAAATTCCGGGCAATCCCAACCATAACCAAATAAATATGAAAAACTATTACTTTTTTCTTATTTACGCAGGCCAAGCTGTTTGACGATAGCACGATAGCGCTCGATATCTTCTTTCTTCAAATAGTCGAGCATACGGCGACGTTTACCGACCAAGCCAACCAGAGCGCGCTCCGAAACCTGATCCTTCTTATTCTGCTTCATCAACTCGGTGAGGTGCTGAATGCGATAGGTAAAAAGGGCAATCTGAGCCTCGGTGGTACCACTATCCTTAGCGGATTTACCGTACTGTGCAAAAATTTCTTCTTTCTTTTCTTTTGTCAGATACATAGTGTGTTATGTTTACTTTTTTCTATTTTTATTTTTCAAATTCGGATGCAAAGATACGCACTTTTCTTAAATCAGAGAAACAAAACTGCATTTTTTTCAACATTTAACATTCATTAAGAATAATTACCCTCACAAAAACAACTAAAAATCTCCGTACTATTTAAGCATTTGACAGTAGCTTCTCCGAGTCATCTCCGTATCATCTCCGAGTCATCTCTATATCAAGTTTCACTGGAATAAGTGACGAAATGGTATTGATATGGCCCATAATTAATCAATAGCCGCAGCAATCTCTTTGGCCAACGAATCAAACTCATCTGAGCTCATTTCAACATGATGGGAAAAATTCAGGTCACCCGGTTTGTTCAAAGGCATAAGATGAATATGGACATGGGGCACATCAATGCCAACCACAGCCTCACCAACCTTAATACAAGAGCACACCTTCTTCAAGCCCTTTGCGATACGCTTTGCAAAGAGATGAAGGCCTACGAATGTCTCGTCATCAAGGTCAAAAATATAGTCAACCTCCTGCTTGGGAATGCACAATACGTGTCCACGGACCACAGGATTGATGTCGAGAAAGGCGAAGAACTTGTCGGTTTCTGCAACCTTATAGCAGGGAATCTCACCTGCAACAATTTTACTAAATATGCTTGCCATGTGTTATCGCTCAATTTTCATTAATTCAAATGTCATTTTACCGGCCGGAACAACAACTTCGACGGTTTCTCCCTGTTTGTGTCCCAAAAAAGCCGATGCAAAAGGAGAGGTGACAGAGATTTTTCCCTGTTTCAAATTTGCTTCGCTTTCAGGCACAATAGTGTACACCTGCTTCATGTTGTTCTTGGTGTTGCGAATAGTGATTTTCGAAAGCAACAACACTTTGGAAGTATCAATTTTCGACTCGTCGAGCAGACGGGCATTGGCCACAAGGTCCTGCAATTTCGAAATGCGCGCTTCAAGATGGCCTTGAGCCTCCTTGGCAGCATCGTACTCAGCATTCTCAGAGAGGTCCCCCTTGTCACGTGCTTCGGCAATGGCAGCCGATGCAGCCGGACGTTCAACAGCAATAAGATGATGCAACTCATCTTTCAGTTTCTGAAGTCCTTCTTCACTGTAATATTTGATTTCAGACATAATTCTTTGTGTTTATTTAAAGCGTTTAAAAATTAGGAAAGGCTTGTTATAAAGCCTTTCCCAATTTGGAATTGATATTGATCCTCTCTTTTAGAATCTGAAGGTGGCGCCAATAGCATGCGTGCCTTTGAGAGGCGAAGCAGTGCGATAGGAATAATCAAGCGTCAAACCGGTGTTACCTTCTTTCTTAGACAGCGGGATATCGACCGAAGCACCTGCACAGATACCCGTGTTGGCAGTAGCACGCGTGTTATCCCATATACCAGGCTGCATCACATAGCCGCAACGCAACTGGAACATGTTGAGCAGGCTGTACTCGATACCGACAGTATAATTGTCGCGCAAGAAAGCATTGGAGGTAAAGTTACCGGCAATGGTTATGCGCTGGTCCCACTGGTCAATAAGGAAGTCGTACGAAAGACCGATGTTGAGGCAGGTCGGAAGCTCCATCTCCGCGGCACGGGTTTCAACAGTAAAGTTGTTACCAGCGTCATTAATAGTGATGAGAGAATGACCGGTACCACCAAATTTCATCGAGGGACCCCAGTTCTTCAGCGAAATACCGAACTTCAACTGATCCATCTCGCCAGTCACATACTGAATACCAGCATCAACAGCGAAACCAGAACCTGAGATATTGTCAGTGGTTTCTGTGACCAGTTTAAAGTTGACACCACCATGAATTGTATTCGTAAAGCTATGAGCATACGATACATTAATATTCATATAACTGGGCGAGAATGTACCATTTGCACCAGGTTCAGGGCTGTCGTACGTGGTTACAGGCAAATCGCCAAAACCTATAGCCATCACATAGGCACCCAGAACACCCGATTCAAAGACACGGATACCGAGACCAAACGCATTGATGGTTCCACCGCTGTTATTGCCGTTCTTTCCGCCATAAAGAATCGTATTGGTGTAACCAACCTCGATATTATTTACGAAAGCCAGACCGGCAATGTTGTTGAACATAGCGTCAAGGCCACGAGCATTGGCAACGTTCACTCCACCCCATCCAGTGCTACGTGCCCAAGGGTTAATGAGCAACTCTGCAGCACCGGCAGTTCCACGGCGCTCGTCGTTGCCAGCCATTGCAGCCTGGCCACCTAACGCCGTCAGAATCACTACTACAGTAAATATTCTAATTATATTTTTCATTTCTGTGATATTTTTGAGGTTTTCTTACAAATGTTAGAATTGGAATGAGTTAAAGTCGACCGGGCGCATGGTTCCGAACCACTTGATTACACGCTCGCCAATACCAGGCACACTGACATGGATGAGGTAGACACCACCAGCAATGGGTATACCCTGATGGTTGTGAAGATCCCAGTCAACAGTGGTTGCGTTGACAGGAGTGGGACCGAGCGTACGCACCAAGGTGCCATCGACGGTATAGATACGAATGTAGCATCCTTCTTTCTGACCGTTGTCATTGATACCGGTAGGCAGGTTGATAATACGAACCTTCGTCTCCAACTGACTAGCAGTCTCGTATTCAGAGTAGCTATAATAGGGATTGGGGACAATGTTTATCATACCAAGCAACGAATCGACATAATCCTTACGAGCGTTCTTAGCCGTTGCAAGATTTTCAAGAACAGCATCTGAAGCCGATAAAGTGAAACGGTAAGCCGGCATGTTGCCATTGCTGGTGGAGATACTCTGGGAAGCAACCGAAGAAGTACCATTTGACGACATGTAGCGACCATAGGGGCTACGGACATCTATATCAATGGTAACATCGCAAGGAATACCATTCTGAACACCCTCGTTCAACACCTCGTCCTTGCCAGGATAATTGAAAGCATAACGCGACGAAGAGATAACTGGCATATTGACCCATGCAACGGAGGAGTAGAGCAGCGACAACGAATCACGGAGCGGATAGCGGTCGAAAGCGCTCTCGTCTGCAACAACGCCTTTGCACAGCACCTGTACACCACCGATTTTCACCTCTTGTTTCATCATACGATCGATTGAACCGAGAATATTCATAGCCCAACGACCAGCATCATAGGAAGGAGTAACATACTCGACCACACCGAACGAGGTGCCCGAAGCACTAGTAATGTCAAGGAAGGGCTGAGCACCACTGTTCATCACATAAATGTAGTGACGACCACCAATAACGTAGTTGGTCGTACCATCCATGATAGTGCTGGCATCGGTCGGGTTCCACATCATATCTCGTCCATTATATTGAACGTAACGTGAATCCTCACCGAACATGATGTTGAGTCGCTCACCGGTAACAGTGTTAATTGCATAGCCAGGGAACCAACCCATACCATACTCGGAAATGTAGGCCGGACTGTTGGGATCAGCGAGATCTGCAGCAGTTGCAACACCCGAAAGAGTGTTACCAAGTTTGTCAACAGACTTATGCCTACGGGCACTGAACTTGCGAGCATTGCCTTCAGACTGAGTATAGTCATCGCACATCTCGATAACTGGACAACGTGTCCACTTCGAAGTATCTGCGGTGAAGACAATACGAACACTCGGCAAACGAGACATATCGTTGTAATTGACGGCTTTGTTAAAGACATTCACCATCAAATTACGTTGAACACTGTTCTTGTTAAGTTTAATACTGTCAAGGACACGATCTTCAGGCATGTAGTACGAATAGTTGAAACCTGGATGGAAAGGCAAAGTGGAGACCAATGCATACGGACTCCATAGACCTCCGACAACATCCTCCATAACCTGATTCTTGTCAAGACCTTCCGAAATGGTGCTAACACCATATATTTTGGCATCAAACATTTTGAAGTAGTCTTCATCAAGATAAGGTTCAGACAGCGAGTATGGAGCAGAGCCTCCACGGAACGTATTATATGTACCTGTAGCATACTGCGAACCGGCACGAATCCAGTTGTAAGTCATATAAGAGTCATTATCAGGAATACCAGATAACCAAATCAACTCATTGTTGGCAAATGTCATCTGCGAATTCAGCAAAGCTCCTGCACTGACAAAACCATTATAGTATTTGTACACATTATCAGCATAATTGGCAACAACCAAATTGTCAGAGAGGGGGGTACTCACATAAACCGGCTGAGAATAGAGCGTTGCAGCAGGCGCGGGATTAACCAAGGTAACAGCCAACCCAAGATCAAGGAACAATTGCTCGTTGTATCTCGAAATACTGAAGTCAGACCATTTCTCATAAATGTATTCCATCGAACCATCGGAAGCTACAACAGAATCAATAGGAGCACCATCGGCACGCTTGATATACCACTTGGTATTTGCCGTAATGCCAGCAGTAGTGTCGTTATAGAGCGCTCCGCCACTAGTATAGGCCTTGTTATAGAACATAATGTTGTACTCACCTTCTCTCACCTTTAAAGGATCTATCACGCGAACATTGATAGGACCATAGTTCTCCTCGTATTGAGGATTGGCAATGATACAAGGATTCTGAATCTTGGAACGGTCTCTTGTATTGTTGATGTTCTTCACATACAGACCAGGAGCCTTGGCAGGACTACCAGGTCCACCCATCAATTCAGCAATCGAAGCATCGGTAAGTCTCAGCATGGAGCCACCATTACCATAACCCTCGAGTCGCATAATGTTGGGGCACATACCAAATTCGGACTGAGCAAGCTTACCACCGTCTTCAACAACGGGGTTATGCGGGATACAAGTGATTGAGGTGATGGGGCCACCACGCTCATTCTTACGACCGGCAAGGTACGGAGTCTTCTGACCATCAAGATAAGCAGGATCGGTCTGAGAATACTCTTTGTAGCGGTTATGCGCGTATGCAACAGCAACATAATAGTACTCTTTGTTGTTGACCAAATTAGTGTTCACACCAGTGGCAAACTGG
Organism: Bacteroidales bacterium; assembly: GCA_017448185.1. Classification (GTDB taxonomy): domain Bacteria; phylum Bacteroidota; class Bacteroidia; order Bacteroidales; family P3; genus Colimorpha. Next base: position 36,035 of record JAFSLX010000021.1, on the reverse strand, counting down.
TCGATAGTGATTCTGAACACATGCTGAATACCTTGGTTGGCACCCGTAACCATAACATTACCGGTAAGAAGACCAGTTGCAGAATTGGTGGTGAAGTTAACCAATGTTCCAATAGGAAGCGAGGGATTATTATTGAATACAGTATCATAAGTAATGGTACCATTGCTATTTTGAACCTCATTTATACTGGAAATCTCATCATAATAGTTCTCGATATCACATTGAGCGACAAGACGAGCTTTATTAATATCTCCAATATCAGCAATAGAGGTGTTTGCATCTTTCAACTGATAAATCTGATATCCTTCAAACTTATAACTACGCTGGTCATCAGAATACGTGTGCATTGAGGTCTTAGTGATGGTTGAACGAACGGTATCAATTCCACCATTAGTGTTCAATACTCTATAAGTCGTATCCTTTGTTGTGGCAACAGTATAAGACTTTACAATTGAAGGATCAATCTCATTATACTTTTCACCATAGTTGTTCGACTCAGGATTGTCGTAGTGGACATAGAGAATAATCTCGTTGTTCAACTCCTGGCAAGTCAGGGTCGGAGCGTCAGGGCCATCAAGCACCTTGAAACAGTTCTCAAACAGAGCCTGACAGACATCATCAATCTGGCGAAGCTGTTCAACTGATTCCCAAGCAGTACCCGAGGATGCTTGTGCAAAAGGAATACCAACAGTAATGTAGTTCAAAGCACCAGGTTTCAAGGTGAAAGGACCTGCCGACTGCATAAAACGGCGGTCTCCCGGAGAGACGTTCGAACCAGAGGTAACCTCGGTCCAGTTGTCAGGATTGATTTCTGGAATCTGACCATCAGTACCCCAATGCCAAGGATCGCTATCGCCGGGGAACATAAAGTCGCAATCAAGAGAGGTAGTACCAGTATTATAACCATTTCCACCATATCTCATTCGCTGACCATTCATCCATTCTCCCTTCAAATAATGGTAGTAATCACTTGCCTTGGAAGGTTCACCGTAAACATTGTTGCTCGAGTTCTGATAATACACAAAACGGCGCATACCGAAACGCTCATCATCAACAATATTATTACCAAAGTTCACACCGTTGATAGCACAGTTTCCGATTGCATCACCAGGGACAAAATACCAACTATTAAAATCAATATTATAGAAAAGGTCGGCATCGTCTGAAATGGCAATTGTGTCATACGAGCCATCGGCTCTTTTGTATTTGGCCAATTGTTGTTTCAACATATCGTTGCCCTGATTCAAAATATAGGAGATATTGACTTTGGGATTATCCTTACCATCGGGATCCATATACGGGCCTTGGAAGAAGTCAATACCAACTGCAGGAGGAATACCTGAATAGCTACCGGCACCGGGACCATCCTGCTCATCACCATTGTAGCAATATCCCAAACCACGACGAACATCGCAACCGACAAAGTCATCGAAAGCATAACCCAGGTCGGCATCAACCCACTGACTGAAGTAGGTTTCGCGCAATTCATAGGTTGAACGGTTGATAATCTCATACGAATAGAATGTCATGTTGTTAATCTCATCGTTCGTCGAGAAGGCGAAAGCCTGGGCACGAATTTCAAGACCGATGGGCTGACCTTTCGTTTCGGTATGAGTGTTACCCATATCGTTGAACACCCACCAAATAGTCTGGTCACCTTTCAGCACCTGATCCGAAAGGACACTACCATGAACAAGTCCTTCTACACTCTCTTCCATCGTAGGAAGCGTGATGTAGTTCTGTCCCGGGTTATTTGCTTTCAGCGTACGGGGGCACAACTCGTTTTCAAAGTCATAGTACGGATAGTCACCATTTTCAGGATGATACTGGTTATCACCGTCGGCATCATAGAAAGGTGCCAGGAATGGCGAGAACTCGTCATCGCCGTGGGCAGGCCAATTCCTGATAACGTCAGTAATATCAGCCGAAGGATCCGAAATCGTAGTCACACCATTGGGACCATACTCAAAGTGAGATTTCAGTGCAAGGACCTCAGTTTTGGTGATAATCCAATGCTTATCGTAAGCATTGCATACCGGAAGGTCTGTTGATGCAGTACCGTTGACTCTCAGAGGACCGGGCCAGTAGTCGTCACCGTCCGAACCAAAGCGCAGGGCGGCGATACGAAGCTGGTCATTAACGTCGGTACCACCAATCCACAACGCAGCACAGTACAATGGGCATGTGTTGCTGTTTTTCGGGATACGATAACGGGCCACGCTTCCGTCATACCACATGTTGCCATAACCATTAATCAGCGCACGAACATTGTTAATGTTCAACTCAGCGGTACTCTGAGCACGCTTACATACAGCAGCCTTTGTTCGGACAGCAGCAGTTTTTACATTAGTCTTCTTGCATTCGATGCATTCACGGGCAGTAACTGTGCCCGAGAACGACACTAATAGCAAGGCTACCAATACCAATTTGCTATATATACTTTTCATCTTGATAATTTTTTTTCGTGTTTAGATTAGAAGTTATATGACAGGGAGAGTCTGATAGTACGCGGGCTGGAGTAGTTCCAAAATCCGTTATTAAGATAAGCAATAGTGTAGATGTCGCGATAAGCTTGCGGATCCAAATACGCATTGATAACAGACTGCGTCTCGGGGTCGGTCAGGTAGCCATTGTCCTCGGGGTTACCGGTAACCGGAAACACAGAAGTGATGTTTCGGATGTCAAACAAGTTGTTAATTGTAACAGCGAAGTTGATGCTGGTCATACGTTTTCCAACCTGAACAAACCAAGTCTTGTCTGCAACAATATTAAAATAGAATCCCCAAGGTAGACGGGCTCCACGGTAACTACCAACGATGGTGCTCTGAGTGTTGGAGAAAGCCTTCGTATAAGGACGACCCGACTGTGCAACAGCCATGAAGTTGATACCGAAGTCCTCAAGAAGTTTCACTTCCTTCTTGCGCTTTTCGCCAGTTTCCTTATCGGTGACAACGCGAGTAATGGTCGGGCCATTATACTTAGCACCACCAAAATAACGGAAATCGACATTAGCCTTGAATTCATGACGACGGTCATCGCTGATAGGATTGAGCATCTTCAAGGTGGTGTAGCCTTCCTTAATAAGCTCGGTCATCGTAGTACCACTCAAACCGGTACCTTCGGCATACTGGAGAGTATAGTTGGCATTGATACGAATATTCTTGGTCTGACGGAGGTCGTAAGCCAAAGTGATACCCTTAATGGTACGGAAGTCTTTGTTGTCGTAGCTATAGTAGTTGTTATTGGGGTCAGCACCTGCATACTGGACCAACTGAATAAGGTCGCGAGTCTCTTTATAGTAGGCCGAAGCACTGACAGCCGAAGAACTATTCAAAGCTTGCTGGAAGCCCAACTCATAGTTAGTGATTCGCTCTGGTTTCAAGTTGGGGTTCGAAACAGAGGAAATCTGAGACATATACATGTAGCTCAAGTAGCTAGCCTCCCAATACGAAGAGGGACGACGGGCAATAATATCGTAACTGGCTTTGAATTGTGATTTGTCACCAATCGGGAACGAGAAGGCGATACGAGGCATGGCTACAATCTGCGGAGTATAACGCTCGAACACACCATCCTTATGGACTGTACCGTCGGCAACAGTCTGCTGACCGGCAGGAGTACGATAAGGTGTCGGTTTACCAGACACACCATTCACTTCGCTTGGCGAATTCACCAAAGTACCTCTTGCATCATACCAGTTACCGGCCATGTCACGATAACCAACAATTGTAGGGGCAGTCGGAGCGGTTTCATCGGGAACCTTGTTCACATAGGGCACCCAATCATCCCCAGCACCAGAATAAATATCACCGGAATAGCCATAAGTAGCGTTACCTTTTCTCAAATCACCCACAGTGTAGGATTCATACAGCAGATACGGATCTTTCAGCACATACTGGTTGCCATTGAAATAGTCGACACGAACACCGACATTGAAGATAAGATCCTGGAAATAGAACTTATCCTGAATATAACCAGCCATGTAAATGGGCGAGAACGAGGGAAGATATTGGTATTTGCTCTCACCAGGGTTGAAGAATTTCTCCAAATCCCAGTTAGCTCCATTGTATTTCTTACCAGTGTGGTCAAATCCCTGATACGAAACAATCGAGTTACCACTGTTAAACAACTCATTGGCGGAGAACATTTCAAGGCCACCTGCTTTCTGGAAATAGTCAGGCGTATAGCGGTCAATATCAATCCACGTGAGATTGTCAACATCTTCGCCAATACTAATCAAATAATCACGGAAAGCTGCATCGAACGGGGTCTGTTGGTCAGCATTCTCTAGACGATTATAATTAACATACAGCTGCGAACCTCTTTGCTCAATGATAGGATTGTTCAGGTCCATCTGCGAGATGTGAAGGTTGGCATTCTGACGCATAATCGTCCACAGGTTGTAAGCACCCAAAGAGTAAGACGACTGCCACATTTGGTCATACTGGAAACCAACCTCGATTTCGTGACCGTGAATGTCGGCCGAGGCCTTGGCCTGCAAATAGAGATAGTCGTTCTGTGCCTTCGAATAACTGGCACTTTGAACACCGACGTTGCTAATCAGACCGTAAATCGACGAAGGAGAGTCACCGTTGAACAAGCCTTTATAGCCACGGATGTAGTCCATTGTGGAAAGATACGGACGGACATCCTGGAACTCGTCGCTGGTGAAAAGCTGCTCGTTATAATTTGCCAAAATAGGATTGTAAATGCCACTCCCGGGAACATAGGTGACATTATCAACCCAGTTGTTCTGCACATAAGCCATCTGCGAAATACCATCATGATCAAACATCTGCAACTCATAGGTAGGAACCTTTTCCGTAATAAACTTACCAATATAACCATACTTAAACACATCGTCAAGACTACCGCCAAAGTTTTCATTATAAGCCTTGGCTGTATAGCGGTTAACCATACCTGTGATGTTGTACATGACATTCTTAATGGCAGACGAAGACTTGGCCTCGTCAGCATTGGAAGACTCGGCATCGGGGAAGCGTTGCGTAAAGTCGACCGTCAGCACCATATTACGCGACTCAGTCACCATCGAACCGGACAATGGCATAGCCAAGGGCGAGATGGAAGCGCTTGGCGAATGGCTGGCGCTAAACTCTCCGGTGACGGTTAACGTGGCGTAATCCGAGAAACGGAAGTCCAAAGCACCCTCCATGGCGATGGCAAAGTACTGCAGGTTTGGGACACGGCTCGAAGCATTCTCTCCGTAGAAGTCCTTCGAGGTGAGACGGGTAATCTCATGGAAATCACCTGCATGCAGATTAGCCTCAGCCGCATAGTTGACAGCACCCGTCAGGGGGTCGTACGAAAGAGGATTCTGTTCAAACTGCTGAACGAGCTCGTCGTTGACAATCTGATAACGATGACCTTTCACACGATAGAAGGGTGATTTCTCATACTGAGCCTGCGCGTTGAAACGGAAGCCCACCAGAGTGCGCTCCATCGAGGAGCCATCGTCATATTTGTAACTCTTCTTGAAAACCGGACCGGTCAAATACAGCATCAACGTGTTGTACAGACGGTAGTCCAGATAGCCCTCCCAACGGACCATACCTTTGAACTGGCTGGTCGGGGGTTTGAGGGTGATAATCTGCGTACCACCGATAGCCTCACCGATGCTGGCAGGTGTACCACCAAGAATGACTTGAATCTCGGCGATAGCATCCTTCGGCACAGAGACACCCGTACGTTTACGAACATTACCCTGCATGGTCACCATGCCGCCCTCACCACGGGCCGAACCGGTACCACCGTCATCGTAACCCACACCACCAACAGCTGCAACAATAGCGTCGACAGAGTTACCGGGCATACGTTTGATATCATCGTCAGAAAGACGAGTACCAGACTCAGCGGAACCGATTTCAATAACCGGCACTTTTGACTCTACGATTTCAACAGCTTCAAGGGCAACAGCCTCCGATTTGAGTTCTACATCAACCACGGTGAAACCCGAAGCCTTTACGTTGATACCTGTTTGAAGGTAAGTGGCATACCCCACCGAACGGACTTCGAGGTCATACTTACCCACAGGGAGCGGTTTGATAGTGTAAACACCATCAAAGTCGGATACTCCGACAAGGACTTGTTTGCCGTCTTGCTTGGCAATCACGTTGGCAAAGGGCAAAGGCTCCTTGGTCTTGGCATCGATGATAGTTCCCTTCATCGTACCTTGAGCCAGAGCGGCCATCTCTGCCAGCAGCAAGAGTCCAAAAGTCAATAGTACTTTTTTAAACATTCTCATTGCGTTAATTGTAAAGAGATTATTGATTTTGTTGATTAATTTCCCGTATATAATTATTGTTCAATATTGTCTGATATATAACCGCCTGACGAAGGTCGAATCCCATTTGTGGAGTCTCTTCCACGAACACAGGCTGCTTGTTTGCCTTGAAAGGTCTCGGCTGTGCCTGCTCGGCCACCGGAGCCTCATAGGTAAAATACGAAGGCTGCTCAACAACGACTTTTTCCCCCTCGTCCTCGAAGGAGAAAAAGTCGTTGGTATCTTCATCTGGGCGTTTTTCCGATTGCGCATCCTGCCAACCCTCCTGCTCGGCAAGCACGCGCTTGAACTTCGAGTAGAGGGCTATCATGATGGAGCCCATGACGAATAATATGGTTAGAGCAAACTTCATATCTTATTCTGACAATATCTATAGTTACTGCGCCAGTTCTTTTGCTTTCTCCTTTTTCGAGATTTCGTACACCACAGCACAAGCGATGCACAGTGACGAGAAGACACCGACCAACACACCAACCAACAGGGCGAAAATGAATCCACGGATGACCTCACCTCCGAAGATGAACATCATCAGCAAGGTGACAAAAGTCGTACCCGAAGTATTGACCGTACGGGCAAGAGTGGAATTGATTGCATCGTTCATGTGGGTCTTCAGGTTGCGCTTCGGATAAAGTTTACGATACTCACGCACACGGTCGAAGATAACCACGGTGGCATTGATAGAGTAACCGATAACCGTCAGCACGGCCGAGATAAAGTACTGGTCAACCTCCAGGTTGAACGGCAGCAGACCATACAGCAGCGAGAAGAGACCGATGACAAGAACGGTATCGTGGGCCAGTGCTGCCACTGAACCAAGACCGAAACGCCAGCTGCGGAAGCGGAGTCCAATATAGACAAACATCACAAGCAGACCACCGATAACAGCCCAAATCGAATGGACAAGGTTGTCGTGGGCAATCGTGCCTCCAACCTGATCAGCCTGGATAATACCAAGAGGATTGGTCTCGGTCGACTTGAATTCCTCAAGTGTAACGGGGGTCGAGAAGTACTTGCCTGTACCGGCATAGAGTTTCTCAACAATCTCGTTCTTCACGGCATCGCCGTCTTCAGCAATCTTATACTTGGTGGTAATCTTCAACTGGTTCGAGGGACCATAGGTCTTCACCTCGGGAGCATCTTCAAACTGTTTAGCCAAATCGGAGCGCACATCCACGGCGCTGACAGGCTGGTCGAAGCGCACCACATAGGTGCGACCACCCGAGAAGTCGATACCGAAGCTCAAACCACGGACACAGAAGCTGGCAACACAAATCACGATAGCAATGGCAGCAATGGTGTAGAACATCTTGCGACGGCCAAGGAAGTCGAAGTGTGCATTGCGCAAGAAATTCTCAGAGAAAGAGAACGAGAAGTTCATCTTGCGCTTGTGATTGAGGCTCGAATCAATAATCAAGCGGGTGATAAAGATCGAAGTGAAGAGCGAAGTGACAATACCGATGCAGAGAGTGACTGCGAAACCCTGTACAGCACCGGAACCGAACATAATCAGCACAAGACCGAGCAGGAAGGTGGTCACCTGACCGTCGATAATGGCCGAATAAGCGTTCTTGAAACCGTTCTCAACAGCATTGGTGATGCTGGCACCCGAACGAATTTCCTCTTTAATACGTTCATAGATAATCACATTGCCGTCGACAGCCATAGCCATGGTCAGCACGATACCGGCGATGCCCGGCAGTGTGAGCACAGAACCAATCGAGGCAAGGATTCCTATAAGAAGGAATACATTAGTAATAAGTGCAGCCACGGAGACCCAACCAGCGCGGTTGTAGAAGATCACCATGTAAATCAGCACAACGATAAAGGCAAGGATGAAAGAGATAAGACCGTTGCGGATCGACTCCTGACCAAGCGAAGGTCCAACCACAGCCTCCTGCACGATAACGGCAGGAGCGGGGAGTTTACCGGACTTGAGGATATTGGCAAGGTCCTTGGCCTCCTCGAGGGTGAAGTCACCGGTAATCGAGGAACGGCCACCGGCGATTTCGCCGTTGACACGGGGAGCCGAATAGACCTGATCGTCAAGCACAATGGCGATGCAGTTGCCCACATTCTCGCCAGTGATGCGTTTCCATTCGCGGGCACCTTCGCTGTTCATCGTCATCGAGATTTCGTTGCCACCGACGGTGGAGAAATCCTGACGGGCATCAGAGATGCAACCACCGTCGAGCAGTGCGGAACCGTCGCGGGTGGTTATCTTGATGGCATAGAGCACATAGGTGTCGGGGCCAAAATGTTCGTCAGCTTTGGCAGACCAGCGGAACTTGACGGTGCGGGGGTCGAACACTTTCTTCTCGGCAGCCTTCTCAAGCATCTCGTTGATAGCATTGCGGTCCTTGCCGGCAGCGAGGCCAACAATGGGGCCAGGCAGAAGCTGGCCGTCAGCGGTGATGTAGGGCATCAACAGACGGAAGAGAGGATTGTTCTGGGCATTCTCATCGTTGGCAGCCTGAGCCTGGGCAGGAGTTGCACCGGCACCGGCGGTGAGCTGGTCAAGTTTCGACTGGATACTGTCCTCTTCGGTAGCCTCGGCCACCTCTTCGGTCTCAGCAGTTTCTTCGGTCTCGACAGTGGCGTTAACCGAAGCGAGATACTTGTTGGCGGCTTCGAGGAAGCGGAAAGCCTCGCTGTTGTCATAGGTCAGCCAGAACTCCAACTGGGCGGTACCCTGCAGGAGTTTGCGGACACGCTCGGGTTCTTTCACGCCGGGAAGCTCGACCAAGATGCGCTCCGATGCGCTGAGCTTCTGAATGGTGGGCTGGGCAACGCCAAACTTGTCGATACGCTGGCTGAGAATCTGATAGGTACGGTCATAAGCGCTGCTGGCTTCCTCCTTGACCACGCGGATAACGTCCTCGTTGCGGTCGCCAAGTTTGATTTTATCGCGCAGCTGGCTGCTGAAGTAAGAGGCAAGCGAGACATTGGGGTCGAGCGAAGTGATAGCATCGTAGAACAGAGAAACGAAATCGCGGTTGGTGGTTCTCTTCTGGTTGGCCAACGCGACGTCGATTGCATGGTTGAACAGGGTGTCCTCCGTGTGGTCGGCCAGAGCGCGGACAACGTCCACGGTGGAGACCTCGAGCATCACATTCATACCACCCTTCAGGTCAAGGCCGAGGTTGATTTCACGGGCCTGGCATTGACGATAGGTATAGCCGAGATAAACCTTCTCTGCGGCCATCGAATCGAGGTAGTGAGCTTCACGTGCATTCTGGATCGAATCCATCAAAATCTGGGCATCAAACTGGTTGCTCGTTCTGCCTGCAACCAAATTCCGCACGTTTTCGCTGTTAACGTAGTTTTTTGCTTCGGCTTTAGCCTTTCGTTCGATGTGCGACGTCACAAAAGTAAACGACAATTGGAACAAACATACCAATGCGAACGACCAAGCCAAAAATCTGATAAGTCCTTTATTCTGCATAGTTTATGTATAAATTTATATTATTTTTACATTCACTTTGAATATGCAAAAATAAGCATTTTTATTGATATAACAAACAAAATCAAAAAAAAACATGTATCTTTGCATCAAAATTGTAGATTACCAATGAGATATGAACGATAATTTTTCTCTGACCGTCAAAGAGTGGGCCGACGAGGACAAACCACGCGAAAAAATGCTCAACCGCGGCAAAAAAGAGCTGTCGAACGCCGAGCTGATCGCCATTCTGCTGCGCAGTGGGCTGCAGGGCAAAAGCGCCGTCGCCGTCGCCAAAGAGGTGCTGGCCCGGGCCGACAACAGCCTGACCACCCTCTCACAAATGGAATTCAGCCAGTTAAGCCATATCAAAGGGCTCGGCATAGCCAAAAGCACCACCCTGATGGCTGCCCTCGAACTTGGACGGCGGCTGCTGGGCGAGGTGAGCGAAGGCAAAGAGGTGGTACTGGGCGACAGCGGACACATCTTCCGCTACATGTCACCCATACTGGCCGACCTTGACCACGAAGAATTCTGGGCCATCTACCTTAGCAACCGAAACAAAGTACTTCACCGCCAGCGAATTGCATCGGGCGGACAGACCGCCACACCAGTCGACCTGCGCATACTGTTCCGCATCGCCCTCGAACAAAAAGCCGTGTCGCTGATTGTGGCCCACAACCACCCCTCAGGCCTGCTGAAACCAAGCCGCGACGACCGCGAACTGACGCATCGCATCCACGATGCAGGCAAATTGCTACAAATCAAACTCTTCGACCATCTCATCCTCGGCATATCGCCCTCGGGCCAAGCCGACTACTACAGTTTCCACGACGAAGGACTCATTTGACATCCAAGTGTTGGCCGTCAGATATCCAGTAGTTGTTCGGTCGTTGTTCAGTGAATGACTGAACAACGACCGAACAACTACTGAATATCAACCGAGCATCAGCAGAAGCAAGGCTGATGTACAAAGCTTAATTTCTTGAAAGTTCGATAGCGACGCTGACCGAGTCCATCTGTCCGCCCAGTGGCGGATTAAGTTTGTGCACCGTCACCTTGACCCAAGCGACGGCAGCGAAGTCACGAAGCACCGCCTCCCCTACCCTCCGGGCCACATGCTCAAGCAGGTGCGACGGCTTCTGCATCTGAGCCTTGACCACTTGATACACATCGAGATAGCTAACCGTATCGGCAATATCGTCCGACAACTCCGCCTTCGACGTATCGGTATCGAAAGCAAGGTCGATGCGGAAGTTGGTACCAATAATGCGCTCCTGCTCAAAACAGCCGTGATGGGCATAGAAACGCATGTTGTTGATTTCGATGCGCGCCATTAGACGAGGGAATCAAACTGGTGCAGGAATCGCAGGTCGTTTTCGAAATAGAGTCGGAGGTCGCGAATCTGGTACTTGAGCATGGCCATACGTTCCACACCCATGCCGAAGGCAAAGCCAGAATACTCCTTGCTGTCAATGCCTGAAGCCTCAAGCACATTGGGGTCGACCATGCCACAGCCCAGAATTTCGAGCCAGCCGGTACCCTTGCAGATATTACACCCCTTGCCACCGCATATATTGCACGAGATGTCCATCTCGGCGCTGGGCTCGGTGAAGGGGAAGTAACTGGGACGCAGACGTATTTGAGTGTCTGGACCAAACATTTCCTTGGCGAAATAGAGGAGTGTCTGCTTGAGGTCGGTGAAGGAGACCTTCTTGTCGATATACAGGCCTTCGACCTGATGGAAAATGCAATGGGCGCGGGCGCTGATTGCTTCGTTGCGGAACACACGGCCAGGCATGATGACCCTGATGGGCGGTTTCTGGCGTTCCATCACTCGCACTTGCACCCCCGAAGTGTGGGTACGAAGCAGCACATCGGTAGGTTTGTTGACGTTCGGGTCCTTCTCGACGAAAAAGGTGTCCTGCATGTCGCGGGCCGGATGGTCAGGGGCGAAGTTGAGGGCAGTGAACACATGATAGTCATCCTCGATTTCCGGGCCGTCTTCGATAGTGAAACCTATGCGGGCGAAAATGTCGGCAATCTCGTTCATCGTCACCGAAAGCACATGGCGGCTGCCACGGTCAGCAAAATCGGATGGAAGCGTAAGATCATGTGTATCATTGAGTTCAACCGACTGCTCAACAAAATTCTTAAACTCTTCGACCTTCTCTTGTGCAGCAGTCTTCAACTGGTTCAGCGCAATGCCGAGTTCTTTTTTCTGTTCTCCTGGAGCCTTCTTGAATTGCTCAAACAATTCGTTCATAATACCTTTGCGGCCAAGGAAACGCACGCGGAACTGTTCCACCGCGGCGGCTTTATCTTCAATACCGTCTATTTTCGCAGCACGGATTTCTTCAATGTATTTTGCAATTAATTCTTTCATTCCAAAAGCTTTATAGCAGAATTATTCAATCAGTTTCATTTTAATGATAACCACATCCCGTTCCGGACGGTCATGCTTATCGCATCTAGCCATGCAGATCTTGTCGACCACATCCATACCTTCTATCACTTCACCGAAAACAGTATAGTTGCCGTCAAGGTGGGGAGCACCGCCGATAGTAGTGTATACCTTGCGCTGTTCAGGAGAGAATTTACCCACACCGTTTGCTTCCATCCTATCCAATTCCTCGTTCGAGAACACCCGCCCCTGAACGATATAGAACTGGCATGACGACGACTCTTTCTTGGGGTTCACATCGTCACCCCAACGGGCGGCACACAGGGCACCACGTTTGTGGAACAATTCGGGGTTGAATTCAGGCGGAATGGTATAATCGAGGCTGCCCTCGCCAAGGATTTGACCCGGTTTTGCTTCACGAGATTTTGGGTCACCACCCTGAATCATAAACTTTTTGATTACGCGATGGAAAAGAAGCCCGTTGTAGAACTCCGATTCAACCAATTTAATGAAATTTTCTTTGTGCATCGGAGTCTCTTCATACAGTAAAAAGCGGACTTTTCCATAGTTGGTTTCCATTTCGACAATGGCACCTCTCTTCTTCTCAATACGCTGAGTCATAACCGTCTGTGATTGTCCATAAAGGAAAATCGACAAAAAAATAGCAAGAATTGATATTTTTTTCATCTTACATTAGATTTTTTTACTAATTTTGCATGCAAAAATAAGAATAAAAAAAGACATAAAACAAGAAAAAAAATCACTTTTATGAACAAAAAGAATAAAATCTTTTCCGTATTATTGTTTATCAGCCTCTTACCCATTTCACTTTTTTCGAGCTGCGACAAGGATACGCACTGTTATCTGAATGTTCATGTGCTCGATGAGGCCACTCGCGAACCCGTTTCTGGCGTGACTGTGAAAATTTATCAGCCCGGAAACACCATTTACAGCGGAGACAACGCCATCATCGGTTTGACCGACGAGAAGGGCATCTACAAACATGCTTTCGACGCCCCAGCCATCCTGAAAATCGATGCCACCCTCGACGTACAGTTTGGCGAACGCCGCGGCACCAGCGATGTGCGCCTGGAAGAGGGCAAAACAAAAGATGCAACCATCACTCTCTCGACACAAGTATTCTAAATCCTAAATGCCATATACCATGACCTTTAAGCCTACTGAGAAAGACAAGGAACAGTTGGCTCAGTTGGGATTGACCGTCGAACGCGTACAGGAGCAAATCGACCATTTCAAGAAAGGCTTTCCCAAATGCCAGCTCGATGCTGCAGCCACCATTGCCAACAACGGCATCCAACAACTGGACGACAAAGAGATAAAACGATACACCAAATTGTATCACACCCTCTCGAAAGACAAAAAGATACTGAAGTTCGTTCCAGCTTCGGGTGCTGCAACCCGCATGTTCAAAGACCTTTACACCTTCTCATCGACTTATTTCGGTGTAGCAACCAATTTTGAGAAGGAGTTTCCTACAATAAAGGAATTTCTTGAGAACATACACACCTTTGCCTTTTTCAACGACCTGAAAGCATGCATGGAACGGTCTGATTTGGACATCGAGGAGTACCTGCAGCGCGGCGACTACACCACAGTAATCAACTACCTGCTGAAAGAGCAGTACATGTCATACGGAAGCCTACCCAAAGCCCTGCTGAAGTTCCACCGTTACGGGGCTGTGCAACGCACTCCGCTTGAGGAGCATATCGTCGAGGGGGCCCTCTACGCCAAGAATAGCGACGGTACAGTGAATCTCCACTTTACCATTTCGCCTGAGCACCGCCAAGGGTTCCGTCGCAAAATTGCCGAAGTGAAACAATATTACGAAGCCACTTTCGGCATCAAGCTCCACATAACATTCTCTGAACAAAAGCACTACACCGATATAATCGCCGTCGACGAGCAGAATAACCCCGTTCGTGACGAAGAAGGCAAACTGATGTTCCGCCCCGGTGGACATGGTGCACTGATTGAAAACCTGCATGAACAACACGCCGACCTGATTTTTGTCAAAAACATCGACAATGTGGTGCCCGACTGGATGAAGCACACTACAGTTGTTTACAAAGAGGTGCTGGCCGGTATGCTGCTCGACTTGCAGCAAAAAAACTTCGATATGCTGCGCATGCTCAAAGGCCACCCTGATGCAAAAGAGCTGAAAAAGGCCGAGAAATTTGCATGCAATGGATTAGGAATCAGCCTTCCCGACGGATACAACAAGATGAATGCCACTCAACGTAAAGCAGAACTCATTCGTCTGTTGAACCGCCCGATGCGCATCTGTGGTATGGTAAAAAACCAAGGCGAGCCTGGCGGCGGTCCATTCTATACAATCGATAGCCAAGGACGCAAGTCGCTCCAGATTGTCGAGTCGGCGCAAATCAACCACAACGATCCGAAACAAGAATCCATCTTTGCATCATCCACCCACTTCAACCCTGTCGACCTTGTGTGCAGTACCAAAGACTACCGTGGCCGATACTTCGACCTGCGCCAATACGTCGATCCCATGACTGGTTTCATCAGCAAAAAAAGCAAGGGAGCCCTCGTCGTTAAATCACAAGAACTGCCAGGGTTGTGGAACGGTGCTATGGCACACTGGATTACCCTCTTTGTAGAGGTTCCTATTGCCACATTCAATCCCGTGAAAACCGTGAACGATCTCCTACGCAAGGAGCATCGCGAAGGATAATATTAGGATAGTTAGAATCGTCCCGAGGCTCCACCACCGCCGAAACCGCCGCCGCCAAAGCCACCGAAACCGCCACCTGAGGAGAATCCACCTCCACCACTGCTCCAGAAGCCACCAGGAGTGCCTCCGAAGTATACTCCACCTCCGGAACCACCACGCCAATTGTTTCCGTTGAACTTTTCGGGGTGCTTTTTCGAATAGATTAGCACAACAACAAATGCGATGAGACAAAACAGCACCAAGGCACCCAGTGCCTTGAGACCTGCGGCACGCTCGTCACGACGATATTGCGCATAGCTGTATTCTCCACACAAAACAGGTTCTATCACATCGAGAGCCTTGACCAACGCACGATAATACTCCCCTTCTCCCAACGACGGTAGCATCTCATCGTCAATTATGCGTTTGCAAAAGATGTCGGGCAAAGCACCCTCGACACCATAGCCCGTGGCAATGGCCACAGCGCCCCAATTCTCCTCCTCGGTCTTGCTCTTGATGAGGATGACTACCCCATTGTTGAATTCCTTCTGTCCAACACCCCACTGCTGACCAATACGTTGAGCTACAGCATCCTCGTCATCGCCATAAAGGGATGGCGTGATCACCACTAAAATCTGATTGGACGTAGTGTCGTTGAAAGCGACCAGACGTTGTTCGATTTCCTCGCGTTGTGACTCACTCAAAATGCCCGAATAGTCGTTCACCAAGTGATTGGTGCGCTCGGGAGTCCATTCAGTCTGTGCTACGGCCGTACCAAATGCACATAGCAGAAACAGGAAGATTATGCAATGGTTACGCTTCATCCAATATTAGAAATCAAACTCGACCTGCACAGGTTCGGCCGCTTCGGCCGGAGCGGTGAAATAGCCCTTCTTGTCGAAGCCGCAAATGCCAGCGATGATATTGTTCGGGAAACGACGCAGCTTGGTATTGTAAGTCTGCACAGCCTCGTTGAACTTGCCACGTTCAACCGCAATACGGTTCTCGGTGCCTTCAAGCTGGGTCTGCAAGTCACGGAAGCCTTGTGTGGCAGTGAGTTCCGGATAGCGCTCAACAGTGACCTTGATGGTATTGGCCACGGCCTTCGACAGCTGATCCTGAGCCTTCTGGAAAGCGGCAATATTTTCTTCGTTGAGGTTCGACGGGTCTACAGTCACCTTGTCGGCATTGGCACGGGCATTGACCACCTCGGTGAGAGTCTTGCGCTCAAAATCAGCGGCCCCTTTCACAGTATTGACCAACTGTGGAATAAGGTCCATACGACGACGGTAGACATTCTCCACCTGGCTCCATGCTTTCTGCACATTCTCCTCCTCGGTAACAAGGCGGTTATTAACACTCACACCCCACAAGAGGATGACGGCCAATGCGGCCAAAACAACGATAATAATACTCGATTTCTTCATTTTTATTCTTATTTTTGAATTGCAAAGATACGACTTTTTCACATACTGCAACATTTTTTTTCATATCTTATTGATTTACTTTTTGTCGGTATACGGGGAAGAGCCTTGGGGCAATACCGAAAAAGCACGAGGAGTGAACCTGTTCAGAGAGGAAGACATCATCATTAACTCCGAGTCAACTCCGACTCATCTCTGTTCCAACCCCTACCGGAGTCGATGACAATATGCCGTTGATAAATATAAGACAAGGCCACTTATCAAACAAAATTTTGCTCCCATTCAAAAAAAGTTTGCACAGATTAAAAAAAAGATGTAATTTTGCAGGACGTTTCTATCAATGGAAAATTCATTGGAGGAACTGAATATCAAGAATATAAACAATAAAATAGTATACACCATGGGTATCAATGCAAACAAAAAAGTGAAGAGAAGAAAGGTTCGCATCAACGGTAACAAGAACTCCACCAACAACTGGGGTATCACCGCCGCTGGCTGGAATGCTGTGCACAAAGCCATCATCAACGCTGAGGACTAATCCTTCACCAACCAAGAGAGAGGCCGACTTGTCGGCCTTTTTTTGTATATATGAAACAGACCACCCTTTGCTACATTGACGACGGTACACGCTACCTGATGCTACACCGTGTAAAAAAGGAGAACGATGCCAGCCATGGCAAATGGATTGGCGTGGGCGGCAAATGCGAAGCAGACGAAAGCCCTGACGAATGCATGCTACGCGAGGTGAAAGAAGAGACCGGCCTGGAAATCACACGCTGGCATTATCGAGGCATAGTTACATTTATATCCAACACCTGGCCCAACGAGTACATGCACCTCTTCACAGCTTCAGAGTGGCAAGGGCATATCGACATGGACTGCAATGAGGGCGATTTGGCCTGGATAGCCAAAGACAAACTCATGGACCTCAAGCTTTGGGAGGGCGACCGGATTTTTCTGCGCCTGCTACTCGACGAAAGCACCCCGTTTTTTTCGCTCAAACTCATCTACGTCCAAGACGAAATGACCACCGCAATCCTAAACGGAAACCTTCTAACATAAATATATATGGAAAACACCGACACTTTAGTTATTGGAGCCGGACCAGCAGGGTCTGTTTGCGCTTACCTGCTCAAAAAAGCAGGTGTAGATTGTGCCCTGGTGGATTGTGCATCGTTTCCGCGCGACAAGATATGCGGAGGAGGTCTTACCCCAAAGGCTTATTCATTATTGGCCGAACTAATGCCCGATTTGCAGTATGAATACCGAGCCATAAAGAAGGTCAAAATGGGCCTTGACCACAAACAAATAAGCGAGATTGAACTGCCACAGGAAATCAGGATTGTCAGCAGGAAGGATTTCGACAATGCACTATTACAGCAATATTTAAATGAGGGTGGAACATTCATACAGGATGCTTTCGAAAAATTCGAATTGCTGGATGATGGCAACATTGTCGTACGGTTAAGGTCAGGCCGAGAATTTCAGTGCAAACATCTGGTTGGTGCTGATGGAGCCAACAGCCACGTAAGAAGACAACTTATAGGCAAGTACGACGGAAATGTGTTGATTCTGGAACAATACATTGATAGCACCAACGATGCAATAGAAGGTGTGGTCTCGCGCAAATATGACAGAGGTTACTACTACCTATTTCCAAGCGTACACTGCGATATCGTCGGATTGGGATACAAAGGCATTACACTGCAAGAATTCCGGAACGTCCTGACAACACTCGGCATAAAAGAAACCCATATTAAAGGAGCCAACATCTCGGTGGAAGAGACTGATTCCAGTCTTGACAATGTGATTCTTATAGGCGATGCCGGCGGATTTCCCAACAAATTGTCGTACGAAGGCCTGTACTACGCCATTGCTACCGGCCGAAACGCTTCAAACGCTATCTCCAACGGAAAAACCTTTAGAGAAACAAACCGCGATATTTTCAATCGCAAACGCAAAGAGCGTTTTCTTTCCAATCTGTTTTATGGGCGCATTGGCATGTTCCTCGTCCGTCACTTTTCGTCCAACACCTACCTTGTCCGCAAAATATTTGTAGCAGGTCTCAGTCACTAAAATTTAGCAACCCACCCATGCAAGAGCGGCGGTTTGACAAATGGCAATGCGAAGCCATTGAACTCAGTGGCGGCCATCACTTAGTGCTGGCCCCTCCAGGATGCGGCAAAACAGATATCCTGACCGAACGCATCGTCCATGCCCATGCCAAAGGTGTCGAATACAACGACATGCTTTGTCTCACATTTACTAACCGTGCCGCTAAAGGTATGGCTCAACGTATCGCCGACCGCACCGGCAATCCTCTACCCGACGGACTGTTTGTGGGCAATATCCATCGTTATTGTTCGCAATTGCTCTTCAACGAAGGTATTGTTAGCCACAACAGTGCTATCATCGACGAGGGCGACGTGGAAAACATCATTCAAGAAGAGCTGTGCAAACGCATGAACGTCGAAAGCCACACCACCGAACTGATGCGGCTGCAACATGCGCTGTGGCAAGCCAGTTTGGACATGCCTGAAGAGGTGGTGCTACACAACGAACTGCTGCATACCAGCGCCATGCAGCGGTTGTGTGAAGTACTCGAACGTCCTTGTACAATTCAGGCTGTAGCCAATATCTACAGCAATATTGAAAACCTCACAAAACGCTACACAATTCTCAACGAACTGCCTGCGACAAAAATGATGCTCCTCGCCAAAAACTATCAGCACTACAAGGAAGAGAATGATCTACTGGATTATGACGACTTATTAGTCTTGGCTTACAAACATCTAATTGACATTAACAAGTCTACTGAGAGCAAAAAATACAAGTGGATTGAAATTGACGAAGTACAAGACCTTAACGCCCTACAGTTTGCCCTGATAGACCTACTGGCCACTTCGGATGCCACCATAGTATATCTTGGCGACGAGCAACAAGCCATCTTCTCGTTTATCGGAGCCAAACTTGAAACGCTTGAAACATTGAAGCAACGCTGCAAAAGTAACATTCACTACCTGCATACCAACTACCGTTCTCCCAAATATTTGCTCGACCTGCAGAACGATTTTGCCACCCGTTGCCTCGGCATTCGGCGAGAAATGCTGCCCACCACAGACAACTATGCCGCCCATCAACCGGAAGACTTGTGTCTGCTCAATGTAGGCGATGCCCAATTGGAAAGCTACTACACAGCCCGTTTTGCCCGCCGATACGGCGAACTAAACCCCGACGGGCGTGTAGCCATTCTGGTCAGTACCAATCGCGAAGCCGACGAAATTAGCGAAGTGATGACCGGTATGGGAATAGGTCATTTCAAAATCTCAGGCACAGACCTTTTCTCACTCCCCACCGTCAGGCTAATACTGTCGCACCTAAGTGTTCTGACCGACGAGATGGTGTTCATTGCTTGGGCAAGACTATTTTGGGGACTGAAAGTAACGCCCTCCTACACGGCTGCACGTAATCTAATGCGCGAGATGCGACATGTTGCCCTATTGCCCACTGACTTCCTATGCTACCCCGACTCCTCTTACTTGCAAGAGTTTGTTCATGCGTATGATAACGAGGAACTCGTCATTTTCGACACCGAAACCACAGGCCTTGATCCTCGTACAGACGACATTGTACAGATTGCCGCCATCCGCGTCAAACAAGGGAAGCAAGTCGGTAAAGCCTTCAACATCATTCTGGAAACCGATAAAGAACTGCCTGAAATGGTGGGCGGACACCCAAATCCGATGATTGAAGTCTACCGTAACAGCCGCCGGTATTCGCGTACAGAAGGGTTACGACTATTCATGGACTATTGCAATGGGAAAGTGCTGGTTGGTCATAATGTCGAGTACGACTACCAAATATTGTCCAACAACCTCAAACGCAGCCTCCCTGAGACTAAACTCGAAGAGTCATGTCCACGCTATTTCGACACGTTGAAATATATACGACTTGTCCGCCCACGGCTGCGACAATACAAACTGGGGCATCTGCTTGAAGTATTGCATTTAGAAGGGAAAAACAGCCATCAGGCCAACGACGACATACTCGCCACAAAGTCGTTGCTCGACTTCTGCCATCTCACAGCCATGCAAATGATTGCCGACCAACGGCTTTTTATCAGTGACCATCGTCGACAAATCGAGAAATTCCATGATCGGTATTCAGAAATCTATCACCACGCCGTGAAACAGATGCATACCGAGGGCACCGGAATCGTTGACGAGTTGCAATATATATACGAAAAAATAGTAACCAATGGATTGGCCACGCCTGTAGACAAATGGCGACATTTGATTCACTACCTCGAAGTTGATATTATTCGCACCGACCTCTACCCCACCCTGCGCACCCAACTCGACCGATACATCACCGACCTCTGCACCAGCAAAGAAGCCGATATGTGCGGCAGTTCGCTCGAAGAACAATACATTATTTCGACAGTACACAAAGCCAAAGGATTGGAGTTTGACACCGTGATTATCTACCGCGCCATTGACGGCAATTATCCAAGTAGCCGCAGCTGGACAGAGAAACAGATTCAAGAAGATGCACGAAAACTATTTGTGGCCCTTTCGCGCTCTAAAAAGAGTCTTTGTATCCTCTACGACGAATACTTTGGGCGTTCAGTCCATACGCTCAGTCCATTCCTCGAAAAAGTCAAAGAACATTTCACTTTATATCAACGAAATAACGGCGGTAAGATACGCCAAATCTAATTTTTCCATGTCCAATTTTACTTTTGGCCAGTTCAAGCGTATATAATACAAATGAACAGCACATCGGACATAGAACTCATGCGGCAACTTCAAAGAGGAAGCGAAACAGCACTGCGAGAACTTATCGAACGCCACCGCGAACGCCTCTTTCGGCTTGCCTACCGTCTACTGAACGACCGCGACGATGCCAGCGATGCCGTACAGGAGACCTTCATCCGACTCTGGAAACATTCCCGTCGATACAACCCGGGCCAAAGCCTTTCCACCTGGCTCTGCACCATCTGCGCCCGCCGCTGTTACGATGAGCTACGTCGCAAACAACGCCACCGCAAGACCATCGCCGAAATGCCCATTGATGTCGCCTATCCTGATGACATGGCCACCGACGAACTCCTACACTTACTACATCAAGCTATCGAGGACCTGCCAACCAAGCAGCGTATGGTTTACAAACTACGTGTAATAGAAGACCTTGATGCCGAAACCACCGCCAAGGCTGTCCGTATGACTGTCGACCAAGTGAAAGCCAACCTGTCTGTGGCACGCAACAAAGTAAGAGAAAAACTGAAAGAATATGGAATATAAAGAACTGATAGAAAAGACGCAACATGTACCCGTCGACGTACCCGACACCGATGCCATCATTGATGGCATGCGTCGCACCCTGCATCGCCGTCGACAACAACACCAACTCATCTTTTCTTTGGTAATTGTCCTTGCAGTAGGAACTTCGGCCTACTTCATGCACCCCCGTTCCGAGAAGACCATCACCCTGGCCGAAGCCATCAGCGCCACCATCCAATCCTCTCCCAACGATTTGCCAGCACCGCTGACAGGATACAAGAATTCAATCCGCAACCATCAAAAAACAATAATATGAAACGTCATGTCATTATCCTTGCAGCGGCATCGTTGATGCTGGTCTCATGTGCAGAACACTTTGTGGCTATCGACACCGTTAAACGCAACCTTGACGGTTCGCGTCAAATACTCACCCGTACCAGAGACGATGCCAGTTTCAATGGCTGGCAAGAAGATTCCATTGCCACACCACAGTCATTCGACTTCCGAAGCGAAAAAGATACCATGCGATACACTTATACCACCGACATCGTCCATGGCGAATGGACCCTGCAACTCGACAGTTTGCCGCGCATGTTGCAACCCGAAGTAACCGTTGACAAAAGTTTCCGCTGGTTCACCACTCGCTTCCACTATACCGCCCGTTTTTCACAGTTGGACAGCCTCCCCGTACCTATTGATAAATACCTCACAACCGACGAACAAAAACTGCTTTTCACCCCCAATGAGCTGCCCAGCGACTGGACTGGCACCGACATCTATGACATGCTCGACAAACTGAACACCAAATATGTAAAATGGTGGAGCCACTGCCTTTTCGAAAGAGAAATGGCCGCGTATACCGCCTGCTGCGACAGCACACAGCGAGCTTTGTTGACCCAATACCATGACACCCTATTGACCCTTGTCCTCAACAGCTTACCCAATGAATTCAAATCCATTGGAGCTGTGTCAACTGCATTCCCTGAACTCGAATTCATCAACAGAATAAATAGCGTAGGATTCGACGCGCTCTTGCGAGCCAAAGAGCTATGGAACCTCGACACACGAGTCATCTGGCGCACCAACCTACCCAATGGCCACATGACAGAGCATCTGATTTGTGCCAACCGACTGATACAAGGAGACTACCTGATTGAAGAACACTCCGACGTTATCAACTGGTGGGCTTGCGTCTTAACGATGACACTTCTCATTGGCATCTTCTGGATAGTCGGAAAGCTGGCCTGCCGCAGAAATCAAATCTTATAATTTCTTAGTCGGTGCTCCGCCAAGGTCTCATATTGAGTACCAGGACGACCGTAATTTGCATAGGGATGGATACTGATACCTCCACGCGGAACAAAAAGACCCAAAACCTCAATATAGCGTGGATCCATCAACTTCACCAAATCATCGAGGATGATATTTACGCAGTCCTCATGGAAATCGCCGTGATTGCGGAACGAAAAGAGATAGAGTTTAAGGCTCTTGCTCTCCACCATACGTTTGTCGGGAATGTAAAGAATACGCACCTCGGCAAAGTCGGGCTGACCTGTGATGGGACATAGCGAGGTAAACTCGGGGCAAAGAAACTCCACCCAATAATCACGCTCTGGATGACGGTTTTCGAATGCCTCAAGCACCTCAGGTGCATAGGTTTCAGGGATGTCAGCCTTGTGACCGAGCGACTGCAAGTTATCTTGTTCTCGATTACTCATTTTCTATCTAATATTAAGTGTCTTATGCATTTGCATGGAAAGTCTCCATTCTGGATTTTCTTTGATATATTCGACGGTGGCTTGTACAATTGCAGCATTGCGCACAGCATCTCCCGTATCACAGGGTTGCAGAAATCGGTGAGCGACAGCAATATTGCTATATGCTGACGGAGCTTGTTCTCCGTCAAAAACCACTTTTAGTTCGTCTGCCTTCCCCAAAACTGGAACGGCTTCATCTCCCAGCCAAGTATCTTTGGGCGAAATGGTTATCCAGTCAACATTGTTTGGCAGTGCAAGCGTACCGTTGGTCTCTACGGCCACCGTTTTGCCTATGCCATGCAAGGCATCGACAAGACTTTCGGTGAGTTGCAGCGCAGGTTCGCCTCCTGTAACCACCACCAACTGCACCGGATAGCGCATTACTTCGGCGACAATCTCCTCCTCTGTCATTTCCACACCGCTTTCATGTTGTGTGTCGCAGAATGGGCAATGCAAGTTACAGCCGCTGAAACGAATAAAGGCGGCAGGCATACCACTGTGGTAGCCCTCACCCTGAAGCGAATAAAATATTTCGTTTATTTTCACTGCTCATCAACTTCGTAGGTGGCGATATTCCCAGTGGTTTCCTGCACATCGACACGGTAGCAGTTTTCCACCTGCTGCTGACACCAACGGGCAATATTTTCGGCCGTGGGGTTACAGCCTATAACATCATTTATCACCTGATGGTCCAGCTTGTCGGTGATACTGCTCTTGATTTTGGAGAAATCGACCACCATACCATTATGGTCCAGTTCACGTGCCTTGCAATGGATGGTTATCTGCCAGTTATGTCCATGCAACTGTGTGCATTTGCTGGGGTAATCCAGCTCGAGGCGGTGTGCCCCGGAGACTTCAATATGCTTGGTAACGTAATACACTTTGAAAAATGAAATTTATAAGTTGAAAAATGAAATTTATTGCTCATACACTGTCGGGTCGGGCACGCCTGCTTCGCGAAAAGCCTCTTTTCGCTCGGTGCAGGTGCCACAAGTGCCGCAATGCTGCACACCCCCGCGGTAGCATGAATAGGTATGACCGTAGTCAATGTCCAGCCGTGCACCACGCCTCACAAGGTCAGCCTTGGTAAGGTTCGTGTAGGGTGCAGCCAACTGCACGCCCTCATAGGTACCGGCCTGCATGGCGCCATTCATGGCCTTTACAAATTCCGGTCGACAATCGGGATAGATAGCATGGTCGCCCCCATGGTTGGCAATCAGCACACGTGTTAAACCACGGCTCTCGGCCAACCCGCAGGCAATGCTCAACATGATGCCGTTGCGAAACGGCACCACGGTACTCTTCATATTTTCCTCATCGTAGTTTCCACTGGGAATGGCCTCACCGCCACTGAGCAGCGACGAATTGAAATACTTGCCCATAAAGCCGAGTTCAATTACCACATGCTCTATGCCCAACTGCTTGCAATGATAGCAAGCACATGCTATCTCACGTGCGGCATGATTGCTGCCATAGTCGAAAGTAACGGCCAATGCAATCCGCTCCTGTTCCTCGTAGAGCAGCGTAGTCGAGTCCAACCCTCCGGAATAGATTATCACTGAATCGCGCGGCCCCACATCGGCCGCAGTCGTATCGTATGTCATTGTTCTTGTTTTGTTAAAGGGGGTTTTCAAGAAGACCCCTATGGTTTATTTTCGGCTGCAAAATTACATCTTTTTGCCGACATGGCAAAATAATTCTGCAACAACCACCCAATTACAGCTGCCACTGCAGACCGATCGAAAAGCGCGGATTCCAGGTGTTTTGGCCAGTGACAAAATCATTCATTCGTCCAAAACGGAAAGTTCCGAAATCACAGAACAGAAAGATTGACAAGTGTTTATCAATACTATAATAATATCCGAGGCCGCCCCACCAGATATCGGCTTCCATCTGGGGGATATCCATACCTAAACGAAACACTATATCAATATCCATACTTTTTTTCTCATGATATGGTATTAAATGCCATTGCACAACTGCACCCCAACCCACATCATATCCATTTTCAATTGACACATAGCCCATATTATTGGAACGCCCTGAATAACCTATTTCCGAACCTCTTACACTTGCATACACGCCCACTTCCCAACGTCGCCACAGACGGTAATTCAGTTGCAAGTGAGTCGAACGCTCAGGGTGATTGCGCAGCAGACCTGAACCAAGCTGCATGGCAGAAGCCTGGAAGGAATAGTCGACACCCAAGCTCACACGTCCCCAATCGAACCCCTGCGCCTGTAGCGGGGTTTGTGGCAAGAAATACAATGCGATGGTAACAAACGCTGTATATATTATCCTCTTCATGATTGATTCCTCCTATATTAAATTAGAAATTGAAACTGAATCCCATTGTCATAGGGAAAATTTTCTCGTCGATGGCAGGATGCTCATTCTTGAGGGCAGTGCGGAACAGCGGTGTCAATGCGCTCTGAACAAAGAAACTCACATGGTTCCATCCTATCTCCAGACGCAAATCGCACCGGAAGGGGTTGATCAATGCGCCGATGGTGTCAATCCAAATGTCGGTACGCCCTTGATCAGCATAACTGCCTTCCGTCCATGTCACTTCCCTCAAAACAACGGATTTTTTTCTCCCAATGGCAAAACCGGGGCGCAGCTCGGCAGCAAGACGTACGCCCTTGTAATCGAGGCGGCGGTGCCATTCGGCCCGCAACGGAACCTGAAAGTAGACCACAGACATACGGCTGCGCTTCACGCAGGTCTGCCCTGCATAACTCGGATGGTTGTATTGGGCCTCGTCAACAGCACCGAAATGCGACACCCCAGTGGTGGCATCGGTTGTGACACCCATAAACACATTCGGGAACGAGAAAGTCTCCACATGCGAGGCATAGCCCATACCAAAGTCCCAATGGCGCGTACGCAGGTAATTGTAACCAATACGAATATCCAGCTGTCCGTAGGCGGTAACACCCATTGCATAATTGGCCATCGGCACATTCATACCGCCGAAAGGACTCGACGACCAACCGCTGACACCAAACGCATAGCCACCAAAAATCCTATGCACTGTGATTGGCATTGTGTAACGGAATGCCGGCTCGGCATCGGCAACATTGATTTGCCAGATGTGGCCCTCTCCGGCCGTCACACGCTCCAAATCGGGCCCTATGACACTGTGATAACGGATGGAGGCATAGTCGACCGACCGCAGTTCAACCTGACTTGCCTTGACGGGGCTGTCGAGCATTCCACAGGCATGCCCATTTGCCTTAAACGACAGAAACTCAAGATTCACCGTATCGCCGTCGGCACTGCGAAGCTCCACACGGCTGTCACCGCCACATTCTACCGTAAGCCTGAGTTCCGTAGTGTGAACTTCGATACGGTCCTTGTACGGAAAATCCTTGGTGATAGTGAGTTGGCTTCCGCTCTGTTCCATCGTCTCGGTCGGGAAACGCAACGATTCAATCTGGTCATAAGTGCCAGAGGTGACCACGCTGACATAATTTGCCGTGTCGGTCACCACAGCGACATTGTGCATACCCACAACCACCACTTTCTCAACAGGCTGCCGCAAGTCCTGCATTAGGACGATGGGCAGTTTGACGTTCTGTGCCGAAACAGCATACGTTGCACTGAGCAACGCCACCATAAGGATGTGTTTTATCGTTCTCATCTTCTTTTTATTTTAATGCAAAAGCTTCATATAAAGGATTGACTGCCAAACGCGCATCGGTCACCACATAACCCACGGCCACACGCATGGGCGGCAATGCAGGCTCTTCGGGTTGAACAGGTTCTGGTGCCACCTCCTCGGCAACAACAGCGTCGCACTCCTCATGCTCCACTTTCCGCTCTTCACCCTCTTCGGCATCCGTCAAATCGGCCGACGGCTGAACAGTGTGTTTTTTTAATGGATGGTAGGTAGCCGGCTGTGGGCAGCATTCGGGGTCTACAGCAGGCTCTACAGTTTCAGTATCAGCAGGAAGCATCCGTACGGTAGGCACCTCGGTACGGGCTATCGGCATCGGGCTATCGGCAGGCTTGCCGAGCAACAACACAGCGCCACCAGCCACTAACAGCAGAGCAACTGCAGCGGCAACATGGCGCCACACGGTCACCGGTTCGCGGTGCAGCAGACGCTCCTTGTCGGGCATGGAGGCCACCACGGGCGCGACACGCACCGAGGCCACCTCCGCCAGCTCGTCGCGCAGCTCGGGGTGAGCCTCAAGGAAACGCTCCACTTCGGCTTGCTCGTCGCTTGTCAACGCACCGTCGGCATAGCGCATCAGCCAACCTTCGTAGTTTTCCTGTGTAATCATTATCTTCATTGTATGCTGTTTATCTGTAATCCGACAAAAGTTTCTTCAATGTTTTTCGGGCCCGGTAGAGATACACACCCACCTGCTGTTCGCTGAGGCCCGTCATCGCAGACATTTCGCCATACTCGTAACCCTCCAAATCGCGTAGCAGCACCAAGGCACGCTGTTGTTCGGGCAATTGGCCAAGTGCTTGGTTCAAAGCATCGTGCAACTCGAACGCTATCTCCGTTCTCCGGCCTTCGCTCTCCGTTCCGATTTCCTCGCTCCTCATCCGGCGCACCACCTCGTTGTGGCGGTGCATATCAACCAATCGGCGGTAGAGTAGCCGTATCAGGTACCCTTTCACTCCCGAGGCCTCCACCCGCTCGTGCTGCTCCCACAGGGTCACGAAGACATCCTGCACCGCATCCTCGGCATCCGAACCGATGCCACAATAGCGTAGCGCAAACCGGTATAGGTCGTCGCTCATCTTGCGTACACTGTGGTTGTATTCGGCGATAGTCATCCGTGGCTTTTTCGAGTCGTTTTACACAATATACGTTTATCACCCCCCAAATATTACAATATGGGAATAAAAAAAACGCCTTTGCGGCGTTTTTTTTCAATATGTTGTGGATAGCGGGTACATTTATGGTCAAGTGCCACCCACTGACGTCCTATTTCAAATAGTACTCTACCGTAGTCACCACGCGGACTTTCTTCACCTGCGGGGTGTTCTCGTCGAGGTCTTCCACTTCAAAATAGCCCTGCGAAGCGGTGCGCATTTTGCCAATCTTGCTGTGGCTGTTCTTTGCAAACTCGTCGGCGGCCACACGTGCATTCTCGAGGCTCTCGGCAATCATGGCAGGCTTGATGTCGTTGAGACCCAGATACTGGTAGTCGGCCCAGCTATTGGCCAGGATGTTCTGGTTCACGAGGTCGGTCTCAAGCGTCTGCTGCAGCTTGCGAACCAGGTCGAGGTTCTTGGTGAAGACCGTAACGGTCTGGTTGGCCTGATAGCGGAAGGTAATCTGCGACACATTGTTGGCGTAGGTGTAGCGGTCGTCATAACTGGCGTTGCCGACCTTCACCTCCTCTTCGGTGAATCCAGCTTCACGCAGCAGTTTCACAATCACGTCGTTGTTGCGACGGATGGTATTACGCAGGTCGGCAAGGTCGTTGTTCTTCTCGCTGTAGCTGATGCGCCACACCACACGGTCGGCCGGCACCTCCTTCTCGCAAAGGCCGCGCACCTTGACGGTGTCGTCATACGACTTCAACGTCTTCACGGTGCAAACCATAAAGATACCCAACACCAAGGCAGCCAGAACAATAGCGCCACCCTGAATCATATTCTTCTTGAACGGAACCATTTTTGACATATTTTTTTCTATTTTTATTATTAAACGCAAAGATAGCCTTTATCCATACATCCAGACATTGTTTTTAACACTTTTTATGAATACGGACACCGCCACAGCCCACCCCCCACCGTCCATGTCCCTCCGTTGTTCAGTCGTTGTTCAGTCGTTGTTCAGTGTTTGACTGAACAACGACTGAACAACAACCGAACAACGGCTGAACAATGTGCGGCAAGGCCAAGTTTACAACACTGGAAGCAAAACAATTATCAAACGACATTCTATAGCTCGACAAAATACTTTTCCATGTAGCAAAAAA
Organism: Bacteroidales bacterium; assembly: GCA_017448185.1. Taxonomy (GTDB): domain Bacteria; phylum Bacteroidota; class Bacteroidia; order Bacteroidales; family P3; genus Colimorpha. The sequence continues at coordinate 6,788 of JAFSLX010000021.1, read as the reverse complement.
GATGTATCTTTGCAAAAACTTTTATGCTAAAACAATACTGACATGAACATCATAACCACTGCATTAAAGAAGTACACCGGCATCAGCCTGATGCTGAGGATATTCATAGGCTTAATCGTCGGAGCCGCCCTCGGTTTGCTGGCCCCGCAGTGGACAGGAGTTTCCATTCTGGGGAAAATCTTTGTCAGCGCCCTTAAAGGCATAGCCCCCGTACTGGTGGCAGTGTTGGTCATGTCGTCCATCGCCAAGGCAAGCAGAGGCTATGGACGGCGTTTCACATCGCTGATTTCCATCTACATGCTTTCCACTTTCATCGCTGCCGTATGCGCAGTGGTAGGCAGTTTCCTGTTTCCGGTGACATTGGAACTCGGCGAGGCCGCACAAGTCGATTCCAGCGCCGGCTCGTTGGGCGAGGTGTTCGGCAACCTGCTCACTTCTATGGTGGCCAACCCCGTGGCAGCCATCGCCAACGCCAACTACATTGCCATCCTGTTTTGGTCAATCATAATCGGCATCTCGCTGAAAACCATGGCTTCGAAGGCCACAGTCAATGTGGTGCACGACCTTTCGGCGGTGGTGACGCGTGTGGTGAAATGGGTTATCCAGTTTGCGCCCTTCGGCATCCTCGGCCTGGTCTTTTCCACCGTCAGCGAGAGCGGTCTCTCTGTCTTCACCACCTATGGCCACCTGCTATTGCTGCTGGTGGGCTGCATGCTGGCCAACGCCTTCATCTTCAACCCGCTCATCTCCTTCATCATGACTCGAAAGAACCCCTACCCACTCCTTTTCACCTGCCTGAAAGAGAGCGGTCTGCAGGCTTTCTTCACCCGCTCGTCGGCCGCCAACATACCCATCAATATGGCGCTCTGCAAGAAAATAGGGTTGGACGAAGACTTCTATTCCGTCAGCATCCCGCTGGGTGCCACCATCAACATGGACGGCGCGGCAGTCACCATCACCGTCTTCGCCCTCGCCGTGGCCCACACCGTAGGTGTGGACGTAAGTTTCGCCTCGGCCCTGTTCCTCGGCATCATCGCCACCCTCGGTGCCTGCGGAGCCTCGGGCGTGGCGGGCGGCAGCCTGCTGCTCATCCCCATGGCTTGCTCCTTCTTCGGCATTGGCAACGATGTGGCCATGCAGGCCGTAGCCATCGGCTTCATTGTCGGGGTGGTGCAGGACTCGGTCGAAACCGCCCTCAACTCCAGCGGCGACGCTTTCTTCACCGCCACCGCCGAGTACTACGACCGCAAGAAACGAGGCCTGGAGAAAGAATAATTGCCACCAATTGAAAATAAGTTCGTATTTTTGCAGCCGAATTATCAACGATGACTATGACATAAAAACAAACATATTGTAGAAGAAACTGAATTATTAATATAGCGTTTGCTATTGTCCCGACCTGTCTGAAACGTGGAAAACTTCAAATCAGGTACTTTGAGAATGACAAAAGCAAATGCTCGCAGGTAAGCGAGCATTTTGTCTATTCTCAAAGGTAATTTCCACGACCTCAGACAGGAGACGAGATTGCTCGCCTTCTTTTTGTCTGTGGTCGTCGGAGTTTATATGGATTCGGTAGCCAAGCGCACATGAAGCAACCACTATGCAGATTCACATAGGAAACCTTATCCGCGACGAGCTGCGCCGCCAGGGCCACACCAACGAATGGATGATGGACAGAATCGGAGTCTCCGAGCGCACCTTGCAGCGCCTGTTCAACAAATCCTCCATTGACACCCAACAACTGTTTCTCATCAGTTCTGTATTACACACAGACTTCTTTATCTGCTATTCCAACGCCCTCACCACCCCGCCAAATACTGACACCTGTCAGCATTTGACACCCAACGAATAGTGCTATTGTCGTACTTTTGCAAAATCATTTAAATAGTAAACAATATGAAAACAACACTAAAACTTCTTATAGCAGTCTTGATGACTGGATGGTATAATTATGGCAATGCGCAGTATTATGACTGGAAAGGTGCTCCCAAATATAACGAAAAAGTAGTTGGGTTTGTCACAGATAAGGTGCATGCTGGGTATATTCAATATTTCGTCAACGGTGTGTATTTAGATGGAGATCCCAAAAAAAATTTTCTTGATCAAAGGACAACGAAATCAGACGAAGAGTTATATGTTGAATTATCAAAAAAAGCAAGAGCACAATACGGGTATCAATATCCAAACTTGGAATTAAGGAACTTCAAATCGAGCATCTCGGAAGAGGAAGTGAATCTTGGAAGAAGTGAAGTCCGTCGGTGTAACGCGAGATATTATAAAATAAGTGCATCTGTTGTTGTCCCCAATAATCCTGAACCTGTAAAAAATAATAATAGTAGTACTGATAATTCCAGAGACGATGAAGGTGATGACCTTACCAAAGCACTTGACAAAGCTTTGCAGGACATCCGTGAGGGATCAAGAATAGCAATAGACCAAGTCCGGGTTCCAAGTGACGTGAACAAGGAGGAGTACAAAGATGAGGTAGTAGAAATTCTCCTTGATAAGGGATACAAGGTTGTTGCCAAAGAGTATCTTGAGAAACTGTATGAGGAGCAGCAAGCACAGCAGAGCGGCATTTACAACGACAGGACTACAGTTAAAGACAATAATTTCTCGGCGGTGGGTTACTATCTTAATGTCAGATTAACAGAAACATCTCTGCGAGTACAGATAATCAACGTGAGCACCGGCGAATATGATGCCAATGTAACCATCAAGTTCTGAAACAAAAGACTATGAGAACAAACTATTTCTTTTATTTCGTTCTTGCCTTGCTGCTCGGCGTGGGCAGTGCAACGGCACAGGAAGACTACAACAAAGCACAGAAACCACCGCAGGCCAAAGAGGTGGTACTTGCCAAGGATGCACAGACAAGGAAAGGCTACGACTCTCCGCAGGCGGCATACAAAGCCGCGTTGCGCGAAGCCAAGCAGATGTACACCAATAAAGAGGTCGGTATCCGCAACCTCACAAAAGGCAAGGTGACTGTTAACGGCGACGGCTCGGTGTCATATTACTACACTTACACCATTGTGGAGCTACCCGGTTTGGTAGCGCAAAAAATGTACGAAGCCATAGGAAAAGCCACACGACAGATTGACGAAAGCAGCCGCTTTGCCCTCGACGCCTTCTCCGTCACCGACGGCAAGACCGACAAGGAGAAAGCCAAGGGCCAGGCGATAGATTACCTAATAAGCAAGGGCTACAAAGTGCTGGCCAAGGAGAAGCTTCAGAAACTCTACAAAGAACAGCAAAATCAGCAGAGTGGCATCTACAACGACAATACCGTCGTCAAACAAAACAACTTCTCTGCCGTTGGCTATTACCTCACCGTCCGCATCTCCGAAGAATATGTCCAGGTGCAGGTCGTCGACATCAGTACCGGAGAATATGTCGGCAATGTGATAGAAAACTTCTGATTCTTCGCCGAGGGACTGCCGAAGGATTGTAGAATTCACGAAGAAGAATTAACACGGCCGGGCTATCTGCCCAGCCGTGCTTTGTTTGATGGGACTTATAAGACTTATAGGGTCTATAGGCTACTTGCCTTGGGGTTTGTTGCGGTAGGCGAGGCGGGCGCGGGTCATTTCTTCGCGGATGCCGCCCTGCTGGACGAACTGCTCTTTCAGCTTCTCTATCAGTTTCATCAGCATGGCATCGGTCTGGTGAATGAGGGTGATGGCTATATTGGCCACGGCCTCGTCGGAGCGCACCTGTATGGCCTCGCGGTAGAAGGCCGAGTCGTTATGCGCTGCCACCACGCGGCGCGTCTGCTGGTAGCGTTCGTCGTCCGACCCCCACTGGGGAAGCCCCCTCACACGAAGGTAGTCCTCGTAGTCTATCAACAATTCCTGCAGACTGGCTTTAGCCACATTGATAAGTTTCAGCTCCGTCTCGCGCGAGGTGGTGCTTGCCGCGCTACCCTCGGCGATATTCTGCTTGCCCGACCGCGCCGCCTGCACCATCTGGTCGATGGTGCGGTCGCCTTTCTCCAAGAACCGGTGCGCGAAGAAGAAGGTGACATCGTAGATGCACTCCGCTTTCTGATAGACTATCAGCGACCGATAGTTGCCCCTCTGGGGCAGGAAGGTCTTGTCGGTGGGCATGGGGGTGTTTTTTTTAGGATTATTAGGGCTTATAGGGCTTATAAGACTTATGGGTCGTATAGGTCCTATAAGCCCTATGGGTCTTATTGTTTTTAGAACAGGCCTTCCAGCACCGCGTCGTCTACGAGGTTGGGCATGGTGACCTTGAGCTCGGGGCAGATGTCCATGGCGCGCTTGATGGCGAACATGGCACCTTCGTTGCGGGCCCAGGAGCGACGGCTGATGCCGTTGTTGACGTCCCAGTGGAGCATCATGCGGAGACGGCGGTCACAAGCATCAGAGCCATCGAGAACCATACCAAAGCCACCGTTGATGACCTCGCCCCAGCCTACGCCACCGCCGTTGTGGATAGAGACCCACGTGGCACCGCGGAAGCTGTCGCCGATGACGTTCTGCACAGCCATGTCGGCACAACGGTTCGAACCGTCATAGATGTTGCTGGTTTCGCGGAAGGGGCTGTCGGTACCGCTCACGTCGTGGTGGTCGCGACCAAGGACGATAGGTGCGCTGATCTCGCCCTTCTTGATAGCCTCGTTGAAGCGGGCGGCAATCTTGGTGCGGCCTTCGCAGTCGGCATAGAGGATACGGGCCTGTGAACCAACCACAAGGTGGTTCTCCTTGGCACCCTTGATCCACTGGATATTGTCGTGCATCTGCTGCTGAATTTCGGCGGGAGCGGTCTTGGCGATTTCGCCCAACACTTCCATGGCGATATGGTCACTCTTGTCGAGGTCCTCGGGCTTGCCGCTGGTGCACACCCAGCGGAAGGGTCCAAAGCCGTAGTCGAAACACATGGGGCCCATGATGTCCTGCACATAGGAAGGATAGCGGAAGGCGGTGTGGTCGGCATTCCAGATGTCGGCACCGGCACGGCTGCTCTCGAGCAGGAAGGCGTTGCCGTAGTCGAAGAAGTACATACCGTGGGCGGTGAGCTTGTTGACGGCTGCCACATGGCGACGCAACGACTCTTGCACCTTCTCTTTGAAGAGTTCGGGCTTCTCAGCCATCATCACCTTGGCATCCTCGAAGCTGACTCCCACGGGGTAGTAGCCACCGGCCCAGGGGTTGTGCAGCGAGGTCTGGTCGCTGCCAAGGTCCACCTTGATGCCTTTCTCGGCGCAGTACTCCCAAAGGTCGACCACATTGCCCTGGTAGGCATAGCTCTTAGCCTCCTTGGCAGCAATGGACTTGTTGACGGCCGCAAAAAGCTCGTCAAGGTTGTCGTGCACCTCGTCGACCCAACCCTGCGTGTAGCGCTTCTGCGTGGCGGCGGGGTTGATTTCGGCGGTGATGGAGACCACACCTGCAATGTCGCCAGCCTTGGGCTGGGCGCCGCTCATGCCACCGAGGCCAGCGGTGATGAACAGCTTGCCTGCGGTGCCGCCACCAAGCTTACGGGCAGCATTGAGGACGGTGATGGTGGTGCCGTGGACGATACCCTGCGGGCCGATGTACATATAGGAGCCGGCAGTCATCTGACCGTATTGCGTGACGCCGAGGGCGTTGTAGCGCTCCCAGTCGTCGGGCTTCGAATAGTTGGGAATCATCATGCCGTTGGTGACCACCACGCGCGGAGCGTCCTTGTGGCTGGGGTAGAGTCCCATAGGATGGCCACTGTACATGACGAGGGTCTGCTCGTCGGTCATCTCGCTCAGGTATTTCATCACCAGGCGGTACTGGGCCCAGTTCTGGAAGACGGCACCGTTGCCACCATAGGTGATAAGCTCATGCGGATGCTGAGCCACCGCGGGGTCCAGATTGTTCTGAATCATCAGCATGATGGCGGCAGCCTGACGGCACTTGGCAGGATACTCGTCGATGGGGCGGGCATACATCTTGTAGGTGGGACGCAGACGGTACATATAGATGCGGCCATACTCCTTCAGCTCGGCGGCGAACTCCTTGGCCAGCATTTTGTGGTGCTTGGCGGGGAAATAGCGCAGGGCATTGCGGATGGCCAGCTTCTTCTCGGCAGGCGTAAGGATATCCTTGCGCTTGGGAGCGTGGTTCACCGTGGGGTCATAGGGTTGAGGTTCGGGCAGCGGATCGGGGATACCGAGACGCAATTCATTCTGGAATTCTTCGAGTGTCATTTTGTTATTGGTTTATTTTGTCTTTTTTCCTTTAAATTGACGTGTGGAGGATTGTCCCTGCGAAATATCGAAGTAGTTAAAAAACAGGCTGTCACCTTTGACATATCCATTCCACTCGCTGTGAGGATTGTCTGAAGTGGAGGTAAAGGTGCCTCCCGAAGTGCAGTTCACCGGGAACGACCTGCCTATATAGCCAATCACCAATCCCTCGTTTCCTTGCTTGGAGACCGTCAAGGACTCGTTGGCGTAAACCGTGTCGAACCGATGGTCAACACCCGTGTAGGAATGGTAATCGCTATATCCCTCATACGTGCCCACCCATGTGTCACGGTAATCGCTGTCTTTGTCTCCACAGCCGACGAAAACAGAAAGACAAACGGCAAGTACAATCACTGAAATCAATAATTTACCTGTTTTCATTTATTTTTTGTTGCAGTAATCGGGTGCAAAAATACAAATAAATATTGAAACAGCAAAATTTTTACGTCAGTTACAGTCTCCGTCACTGCAACTGATACTGTTTTTCTTCTGTTGTAGTTCGGTCGTTGTTCAGTCGTTGTTCAGTGTTTGACTGAACAACGACTGA